>NZ_AHAM01000375.1 GCF_000236565.1 Mesorhizobium alhagi CCNWXJ12-2
GCGAGATCCACCAGCCAAAGATGTTATCCGGCGATCCCGGGTGCGTCGGATTGAAGGCTGCCTTGAAGCCATAGGCGTTGGCCGCCTTGAGCTTGGCCTGATGGATGCAGAAAGCGATCGCCGGTCGGACGATTTCTGGAGCGAACGGCAAAGAGGCTACGATGGCCCAGGGAGCCAGCGTGCCGTCGTCGGGACCATACGGGACGCCGCGCCCGACATAGTCCTCGAACCGGCGCTCGATACCGTTCAGCTTGAGTGTGGAGGGACCCGGTCCCTCGCTCGCGGTAAGGCCCCAGCAATGTTCGCCATAGCCGTCGAAACCACGCGGGTTTTCGATAGCGTAGCGTTGCTGGACGTAGGTGGCGCGCCGGCTGTTTTCGAAATAGTCGCTTCCCTTGCTGCGCATGAACGGGTCCTGGAGACCGCGAAAGTCGATCCACACATGCGAGAGCTGATGGATGAACAGCGGTCCCGCATAGAGGTAGTCGTAGCCGTAGCAGTGCTCCCAGCGGAAGGTGGCCGTCCAGGC
>NZ_AHAM01000374.1 GCF_000236565.1 Mesorhizobium alhagi CCNWXJ12-2
CCGGTCAAATGACCATTTGTTTGATCCGGAATTGGATCATCTGCCGCCTGAAGCGCGCTGGCGCGAATGGATGAACCGCGTCGAAGCGACCATTTTTGCCGCCAGCGAGCCGGTGACCCGCGAGACACTCGCCCGCATCGTTGGCAAAGGGTGCAGCATTGATCTTCTCATCGACGACATCCGCGCCGAGCTCGCCGGCCGCCCCTATGACCTCGTCTCAGTCGCCGGCGGCTGGAAGCACCTGACCCGGCCTGCCTATGCCGACGCCATCCGCAGTGCATTCGGCGGAAACGAACGCACGGCGGAACTCACGCAGTCAGAAGTGCTGGTGCTGATGTGCATTGCCTATTTCCAGCCGATCACCCGTGGCGAGCTCTCCACCTTCTTCGGCAAGGAAATCAGCCGCGATCTGATCGGCACGCTGCGCGGTCAAAACTTCATCGCGTCGGGGCCGCGCAGCCCGACGCCGGGTGCGCCCTACACCTATGTGACGACCAAAGAATTCCTGCTGCAGTTCGGGTTCAATTCGCTGCGCGACCTGCCCGACGCCGAGGCGCTCGAGGACGC
>NZ_AHAM01000373.1 GCF_000236565.1 Mesorhizobium alhagi CCNWXJ12-2
ATTTCGGCGAATACAAGGCCTACGACCAGATCGACGCGGCGCCGGAGGAGAAAGCGCGCGGCATCACGATCTCGACGGCGCATGTCGAATACGAGACGCCGAACCGGCACTACGCGCATGTCGACTGCCCCGGCCACGCCGACTATGTGAAGAACATGATCACGGGCGCCGCGCAGATGGACGGCGCGATCCTGGTGGTTTCGGCCGCCGACGGCCCGATGCCGCAGACCCGCGAGCACATCCTGCTCGCCCGCCAGGTCGGCGTGCCTTCGATCGTCGTGTTCCTGAACAAGGTCGACCAGGTCGACGACGCCGAGCTGCTCGAGCTGGTCGAGCTCGAGGTGCGCGAGCTCCTGTCGAAGAACGAGTTCCCCGGCGACGACATTCCGATCATCAAGGGTTCGGCGCTGGCCGCGCTTGAAGATTCGGACAAGAAGATCGGCGAGGACGCGATCCGCGAGCTGATGGAAGCGGTCGACGCCTACATCCCGACGCCGGAGCGTCCGATCGACCAGCCGTTCCTGATGCCGATCGAGGACGTGTTCTCGATCTCGGGCCGCGGCACGGTTGTGACCGG
>NZ_AHAM01000372.1 GCF_000236565.1 Mesorhizobium alhagi CCNWXJ12-2
TCAACACCCGGAAGCGGTCAGCAAATGCAGCAGACTGCCGACGAAGCACAGCAGACATCCTCCACCTATGGCGGAACCGTAACCCGGAGCAGCGGCCATGAATGAGCATCAAGACAGCCGCAGCGTCGCGACGCTGCTCAGCGATCTTGCGCAACAGGTGACTACGCTTCTGCAGACGGAAGCGAGGCTGTTGCGCGCGGAAATGTCGGACAAATTCAGCAATGTCGGCAGCGGCGCAATCGAGATCCTTGGCGGCGCCGTTTGCCTGCTCGCCGCGCTGATCGTGCTCTTGCAGGCGCTGGTAATCGCGCTCGCCAATGCCGGCCTTGGCGCTGGCTGGTCGTCGCTGGCCGTCGGAGTAGTGGTCGCGGTGATCGGCGCCATCCTGCTTCGCACCGGCAGCGCCAATCTGTCGCCGTCGCAACTCAATCCCGACCGGACCGAGGAACAGTTCAAGCGCGACGTCCGGGTGGTCAAGGAGCAACTGAAATGACGCACGAATCCGCAGCCGAACTGGAACGCGAGGCTGAAGCCGCGCGGGCAAGGGTGGCCAACACCGCCGAAACGCTGAGAAGCAAGATGACGCCCGGCCAG
>NZ_AHAM01000371.1 GCF_000236565.1 Mesorhizobium alhagi CCNWXJ12-2
AAGAGATGCGCCGCCGGGAAAAGGCGGAGGAGCAGCGCAAGGCAGAGGGCCGCAAGAAGAACGGCAAGACGCCGGCGCCACCGAAGACGGAGCCCGAGGGCAAGGCGCAGCGCAACTTCACCGATCCGGAAAGCCGCATCTTGAAGACCAAGGACGGTTACATCCAGGGCTACAATGCGCAGGCCGCTGTCGATGCACAGGCCCAGATCATCGTGGCCCAGAGCCTGACGCACAGCATGAGCGACCAGGACCAACTCGTGCCGCTCATCGACGGGATCAAGGACAATCTCGGCCGCAAGCCAAAGGAAGCCTCAGCCGATGCTGGTTACTGCAGCGAGGCAAATCTTGCCGCCTTGGCCGAGCGCGAGGTCGGCGCTTACCTCGCTACCGGACGCGCCAAGCACCCTGCCGAAGGCAGACCCAAAATTACCGGACCGCTCGTCCAGGCGATGCGGGACAAGCTGAAGCGAGCGGGACGACGAACCCGATACAGGCTCAGAAAGCAAGTCGTCGAGCCGGTGTTCGGACAGATCAAACAGGCAAGAGGGTTCAGGCAGTTCCTGCTGCGCGGCATCGAGAAAGTCAAAGCCGAATGGGCGCTGATCTGCACCGCCCA
>NZ_AHAM01000370.1 GCF_000236565.1 Mesorhizobium alhagi CCNWXJ12-2
TGCTCAGGATCACCCGCAACACCCTGGATTATCTGAAGCAGGCTGCGGAAAAGTTGCCCTTGTCGGCGGGCCCGGCCGGCGCCCTGTGGCAAGCTCAGGTTGGCCACTACCGGCCGCTGATCGAGCAAATCATAGCCCAGACTGAACGGCGGGTGCTGGCCGGCGAGGCGGTGCCGGCCTGCGACAAGCTGGTGAGCCTGTTCGAGCCGCATGCCGATGTCATCGTCAAGGCCAGCCGCGACGTCCATTATGGCCACAAGCTCAATCTGACCACCGGCAGGAGCGGCATGATCCTCGATCTGGTGATCGAAGCCGGCAACCCGGCCGACAGCGAGCGGTTCTTGCCGATGCTGCAGCGTCACATCGGCAT
>NZ_AHAM01000369.1 GCF_000236565.1 Mesorhizobium alhagi CCNWXJ12-2
GAGCGCGAACGTGCCTGGCTGGAAGAAAATGAGCCGGACTTGGTCAAGAACTTGCGGCTGGAGGTCTCGACGAGATTTGCCCGTTCGGAAGACGCCGAGTTTTTCATTGGCTCGTTGAAGAAAGCAGGCCTCGACATTAAGGACTGACTCTCTCCCGGCTCAGCCAAATTCTGTCTGTATGTTACAGTAAATTACCTCCCGCCTGGAAGCAAAATGCGCCAACGTTCGCGTCAGAAGTCATCTGGAGGCGGTAATGAGATGTCATGTCGGCAAAGCTGGGGTTCTAGTAGCCCTGTTCTTGGCTTCCTTTTCGGTCCACAGTGCCTTTGCGCAGGCTGAAGTTGAGGCAGACGCCGCTAAGGTTCTGGGCGCGATGTCGGAGTATCTCGGCTTGCTCGAACGCTTTTCCGTGGACTACGACGTGGAGACGGAGGTCGTGTCTTACGACGGGCAGAAGCTGCAGTTCGCCAGCTCGGGTGAGATAAAGGTGCAAAGGCCCGACAAGCTCCACGCCTCGCGCAAAGGCGCGGTCGCCGATCTGGAACTGATCCTTGATGGCAGCGCGCTGACCCTCTACGGCAAAAAAGCGAATGCGTTCTTCCAGCTGCCAGCCACTACCATCGACCAAGCCGTTGATGCCCTTCGCAAC
>NZ_AHAM01000368.1 GCF_000236565.1 Mesorhizobium alhagi CCNWXJ12-2
AGCGGTTGATGGCGGCCTGGAGATCGACGACGGAGTGGAAGACGCCGCGTTTCAGGCGGCGCTTGGACAGCTTGGCGAAGAAGCCTTCTACCGCGTTGAGCCATGAGCATGATGTCGGAGTGAAGTGGAAGGTGAAGCGCTCGTGACGGTCGAGCCAGGCGCGCACCTTGGGGTGCTTGTGGGGAGCATAGTTGTCGAGGACCACGTGCACCGCCTTGTCTGTGGGAACCTCGGCGTTGATGGCATTGAGAAAGCGGATGAACTCCTGATGGCGATGGCGCTGCATGTTCCTGCCGATGACAGTGCCGTCGAGGACGTTGAGGGCGGCGAACAGGGTGGTGGTGCCGTTGCGCTTGTAGTCGTGCGTCATCGTACCGAGCCGCCCCTTCTTCATCGGCAGGCCGGGCTGGGTGCGGTCGAGCGCCTGGATCTGGCTCTTTTCGTCGACCGACAGCACGATGGCGTGGGCCGGCGGATCGAGATAGAGGCCGACGACGTCGCGCAGCTTGTCGACGAACTTCGGATCATTGGAGAGCTTGAACTGGCGCCAGCGGTGCGGTGCGAGACCATGCGCCTTCCAGATGCGCCTGACGGCGCTGGCGCTGATTGCGGCGGCTTGCGCCATCATGTCGGCGGTCCAGTGGGTCGTCTCGCC
>NZ_AHAM01000367.1 GCF_000236565.1 Mesorhizobium alhagi CCNWXJ12-2
TCTTACTGTGTCATAAGTTGCTGACAGCATGGACATCGTGGCAGCCGCCGCGCCAGGGCGCGGGCGAGTTTAATCCGGATGGTGGCGATGGAGTTGGCGACGTGGCGTTCGGGGCGCAGCGGCGGCGCCGCGGGGTCGGTAACCTTCGGATAGCGCAGGTGGCTTGAGGAGCGGCGCCAACCGTGGGGCTGAGGGGGGAATCAGACTCCGTTCGGAGACCAGGAATCCATAAGCGGCAATCGCGAGCGTGGCGTGGTGGTGGAAGCCGCGCCAACCTCGACCTTCATAGTGGCCAAGGCCGATCTCCTGCTTGAGTTCCTGATAGTCCCGCTCGATCCGCCATCGCATCTTGGCCTGATCGACGAGGCCGGCAAGCTTGGTCTTTCCAGGCAAGGTCGAGAGCCAGTACTTGGTTGGCTCGACTTCACCGTCCGGCCATTCGATCAGGAACCATTCCTCAGCGTGGGGGACGGAGCGCCAGTAGTCGCGATGGGCCGGCCGAACCCGCACGGCGGCAAAGCGCGAGGCAAGCGACGCCTTGGAGCCCTCGCGCCAAGTAACCATGTGCCAGGCGTCCTCGGGCAGCGCTTGCGCCAGTTCCTTGGCTGAGACCGGTGCATGTTCGGCCTGCCGCCGAACGCGCGAGGGCGGGCGTCCGCGTCCGCTCCACGGCTTCGGCGGCAATGGTTGCGTGCCGG
>NZ_AHAM01000366.1 GCF_000236565.1 Mesorhizobium alhagi CCNWXJ12-2
AGCCGAGAAGAAGGCTCTTGATGTTCATTTTCTGACCTCCAGTCAAAAGTTAAAAAGCGGGTCTGGCTTTCCCTGCCCCATCCCCAATGTCGAAAAAGATGCGCAATCACGCCCCTTCCTCGAATCCGACAATACTCACGAGGGGGCGGGGTTCAACCACGATCATGCCGACGGCGAAGGCCGCGGCACGCTATCCCGCATCGCTGTGGCACAAATGACACGATTTAGTGCCAGTCGGAAAGGACTTGTTAATGTCCCTTAACCGACCGCGGCGCCGGCGACGCGGAATGCGTCGTCGAAAGAGCGGCTGTAAGCCGCTTTTGCGCGATTCCAGGCCTAGAATCGGCCACGCCTTGCCAAACGAGGCCGCCCGCCCTTCCGGCGACCTGGAGGGGCCGGGCGGGTTATTTTTGACATTATAATGCCGGGCTTATTGATTGTAGCGTCCGTTTTCTCTATCGGAGCGGTGCGCCGGAGAGGTGGCCGAGTGGTCGAAGGCGCTCCCCTGCTAAGGGAGTAGAGGCCAAAAGCCTCTCGAGGGTTCGAATCCCTTCCTCTCCGCCAGCGCCAAATTCCCTACCGAAACCTACTGGATCGAGGCATGTGCATCCGCGATTCGACGGTGGCGATCCGATTTTCGACGGCCAGCTGCGGCGCGCGTTCGCCACGATTTCTCTCAATATCCGGAATTTCGTCGAATGCTGTGGCGCAGTCTGATAGCAATTTATCTTTTGTAATCAAAGCCTTGATAGTTCGCTGCCGTCGCGGCCTCCGGATTCTGACTGGAGGTCAGAAAATGAACATCAAGAGCCTTCTTCTCGGCT
>NZ_AHAM01000365.1 GCF_000236565.1 Mesorhizobium alhagi CCNWXJ12-2
TGTCATTGGAATACTCGAGCGTGTGTGTTGTCGCCGCAAGCGGCAAGATCGTTCGCGAGGACAAGGTGGCGAGCGAGCCGGAGGCGTTGATTGCCTGGTTTGGTTTGCTTGGCTTTGGCCTGGCGCGGATCGGGCTGGAAGCCGGGCCGCTGTCCCAGTGGCTCTTTGCGGCGATGCGAGAAGCAGGACTCGCGGTCGAGCTTCTGGAGACGCGGCATGTGCGGGATGCCTTCAAGGCGATGCCGGTGAAGTCGGATCGCAACGACGCGCGCGGGATCGCGCAGCTGATGCGGCTTGGCTGGTTCCGGCCGGTGCATTGCAAGTCGATTGCCGCGCAGGAGGTGCGAGCGGTGCTGACGGCGCGCAAGCTCGTTCAATCGAAGCTGCGCGATGTCGAGAACAGCCTCCGCGGCATCTTGCGCGGCTTTGGGCTGAAGGTCGGCAAGACCACGCCGCGCGGCTTTGCCGGGAGGATCCGCGAACTGGTCGCCGGTCATGCGAGCCTGAAGATGGTCGCCGCGGGATTGCTTTCGGTACACGCCGTGCTGTTGTGCGAGTTCCAGGCTTTCGAGAGAAAGGTTCGCGCGCTGGTACGCCTCGATGTCCGAGCCAGGCGGTTGATGTCGACGCCGGGGGTCGGTCCGATCGTCGCGCTCACCTATGCCTCTGCGATCGACGATCCGGGGCGATTTCGCTCGTCGAAGCGGGTAGGAGCGCATTTCGGTCTGACCCCGAAAAAGTATCAATCCGGCGAGACCGATTATAGCGGGCGCATCAGCAAGATCGGCGATGCTGCGGTACGAACGGCGCTCTATGAAGCCGCCCACGTCATACTGACCAAGCCGCTCA
>NZ_AHAM01000364.1 GCF_000236565.1 Mesorhizobium alhagi CCNWXJ12-2
TCCCGCCGAGCCGTCGACGCTCGCGGTCGCCAGTTTCGCCTTCAAGGATACGTCCGGCGAGGTTCGGGACCAGACGGCCGAACACGTGGCGCGGTTGAAGGAATTCGGGGCGGTGTTGCAGGACGATCTGTCGGCGAGCCCGAAGATCGATCTCGTCGCCCTGCCGTGCGAAGCCGGCCGCTGCGGCGACCTCGGCGCGATCGCCACGCAGGCCAAGGCCGCTAGCGCGAGGTACCTATTGGTCGGCGAGGTGCACAAGATGAGCACGCTGGTCGGCTGGGTGAAGTTCGCGGTTCTCGATCTGAGCGAAAACAAGCCGCTCTGCGACCGGTATCTGACCTACCGGGGCGACACCGACGAGGCCTGGCGGCGCGCGGCCGCATTCACCGCACGCGATGTGGGGAAGTACTGCATGCCGTAGGGCGTTGCGGGCGCGCTTCATCATTGCCACGCCCGGATTTCACCGTCTGGCCATTGTCAAAGAACGCTCCTCTCCTTCGACAAGCTCAGGATGAGGAGGTAGTCGGGAAGCGGGGCGCGAGGCCGAGCCTTCCGAGACTAAATACGTGGCGCGAACCCCGCGCCCCGCCGGCGATTTCTGTCCCCGCCCGTTCCAACTGCGCGGGACCGGCTGTGACGACGCTTCGGCCTTTCGGCCTAACGCCCTCTCGGCGATGGCTTGTCACCACCGCCTTTGCCGGTCCCGCCTGTGTGCTCATTCAGCACGCCGGGACCGTATTGTCCCGAGGGGAACCTTTGGACAGGGCCTCCCCGGGCGGCAGGCCACGTTAGCCCGCCACCGGAGGCGCCGGTTCCTCCCCACAGATCACCGTCGCGACCGGCGTTCCCG
>NZ_AHAM01000363.1 GCF_000236565.1 Mesorhizobium alhagi CCNWXJ12-2
AGATTGCCGCGCGAGACTTCGACCTCGTCTTCCAGGACGATGGTGACCGCCTGCCCTTCCACTGCCCGTTCGAGATCGCCGCCCTGCGCGACAATGCGCTTGACGCGCGATTGCTTGCCGGATTTCGCGACAACGACTACGTCGCCCTCCGCGACGGAACCCGAAGCGACTGTTCCCGCGAAGCCGCGGAAATCAAGATTCGGCCGGTTCACATACTGGACAGGAAACCGGAAAGGCTGTTCGCGCGCTTCGTCAACCGCCACCGTTTCGAGATGGTCGATAAGGGTCGGGCCGGCATACCAGCAGGTTTGGGCCGAGCGGCGGGAAACATTGTCGCCGAAGCGCGCCGACATCGGGATCGGCACGATCGACGAGAAGCCTAGATCCCTGGCGAACTCCGTATAGTCGGCGACAATCCTGGCAAATACGTCGCGGTCGAAGCCGACCAGATCGATCTTGTTGACCGCAAGCACTACGTGGCGAATGCCGAGCAGCGAGGCGATGATCGAATGGCGGCGCGTCTGGCGCAGCACGCCCTGCCTGGCGTCGACCAGCACGATGGCCAGGTCGGCGGTCGAGGCGCCCGTCGCCATGTTGCGGGTATATTGTTCGTGTCCAGGCGTGTCGGCAACGATGAACTTTCGCTTGGGCGTGGCGAAGAACCGATAGGCAACGTCGATCGTAATGCCCTGCTCGCGCTCGGCTTCCAGCCCGTCCACCAGCAAAGCGAAATCGATGTCGTCGCCGGTCGTGCCGTGCTTCTTCGAATCGCGCTCTAGCGTGGCGAGTTGGTCCTCGAAAATCTGCTTGGTGTCGGACAGCAGGCGGCCGATCAGCGTCGACTTGCCGTCGTCGACCGAACCGCACGTCAGGAAGCGCAGCAGCGACTTCTGCTCCTGATCGGCGATGAATTCGCGAACCGTGTCGGTCGCGACGAGATTTTCTGCCGTTACATGGCGCATTCTCAGAAATA
>NZ_AHAM01000362.1 GCF_000236565.1 Mesorhizobium alhagi CCNWXJ12-2
GTAAGCGTAGAGCTCAGACCGTTTGGGCTTCGAAGTTCCAAGGCATGAGGTCTTCGATTTTGCTGATCGACCAGCCTTGGGCGATGCGCTCGAGGGTCAACTTGAGCCAGGCGTAAGGATCGACGTGGTTCATTTTTGCCGTCTGCAGCATGGTGGCTATGGTGGCCCAAGCGCGTCCCCCGCCATCGCTGCCCGCGAAGAGACTGTTTTTTCTTGTTATTGTTTGGGGGCGGATCGCCCGCTCGACAATGTTGGAGTCGATTTCGATACGGCCGTCGGCAAGAAAGCGCTCGAGCGCCACGCGTCTGGCAAGGGCATAGCGGATCGCCTCGGCAAGCTTCGATTTGCCGGATATTCGTGGGAGCTCTTTTTCCCACATATCGAAGAGCTCGGCGACGATGGTCGCGGAGTTTTCCTGGCGGTGCTTGAGCCGCAACTCGGGAGCCTGTCCGCGGACGCCGTCCTCGATCTGCCAGAGCCTGGCCATGGTGGTCACGGTCTCGGTCGCCAGTTCCGAACTGCCATTGACATGGAGTTCGTAGAACTTGCGTCGGACGTGGGCAAAGCAGGCTGCCATGATCACGCCCTCATTGGCGCCGGCCGACTGGGCCAGCCGATTGTATGCCGCATAGCCGTCGACCTGCAGAATGCCGCGATACCCCTCCAGATGACGCTCGACACACTCGCCACCGCGATTGTCTTCAAAGCGGAAGGCGACCATCGGCGGACTGGCCCCGCCAAAGGGATTGTCGTCGCGGGCATAGGCCCATAGCCAGGCCGTTTTAGTCTTGCCGGTCCCTGGCGCGAGCGTCGGAAGTCTGGTCTCGTCGGCAAAGATTCGTTCGGCCTGTTTGATGCGTTCCAGCACATAATCGGCCAGGGGCTGCAGTTCGAAGCCGACCTTGCCCATCCATGGCGCCATCACCGTGCGATCGAGTTCGACGCCAGAGCGGGCAAAGATGGCCTCCTGCCGGTAAAGCGGCAGGCCGTCGG
>NZ_AHAM01000361.1 GCF_000236565.1 Mesorhizobium alhagi CCNWXJ12-2
CCACGACAGGCGCGGCGGTTTTTTGCCGATCCGGTTGCAATAAGCGCCGCACTGATTCATGCTCCTTGTGATGATTCTGCGGCCCAAATCTCTTTCCCGCCACCCGGGCTCGCTCCCTGGAGCGACAACTGCCACGTCGGCGGTCCTCGTCCCGACTTGGCTGCGGCGCGCCGTCCCCGATGCGCAAGGCGTTGCGGGCAAAGACATTGAAGACATGGCGCTCGTTGCCGGCGCCGCCATCGGCGCGCTCGACGCGGTGGTGCGCCGGCAGGAGCGGTGGGCCGGTGCCTGGCGGCAGCGGCTGGCGCTCGCCGCGGCCGCGGTAACGGCGCGGCAGGCGGGGCGTGTCGAGGATGAAAATGCGCTGCGCGATGCCGTGCTGCTCACGCGGCCGGGCGATTTTTTGTCTGTCGGTCCCGCCGGTCTCTTGCTCCTTGCCTGGCGCCGGCTGGCCGGCACGCCTGCGGAGAAACTGCTGACGAAGAAAAACCTCGCCGCCGTCCTGGAAGAGTTCGGCTACGGCCCGGATGATGAGGTGGTCAGCGACCTGACGGACGATGTCCGGCAGCTCGCCGCCACTGACGGGACGGTGGGAATAATGACCGGCGCCATCGCGATGGCCGAACGCCACGGCTTGGGGCGCGTCCTTGGAGCCTGGCTCGCCGACGCGCTGCTGGCGCAACGGCTGGGTTGGGTACACGCGGTGCCGCTGCTGGGCCCCGAGGCAGCCTTGGGCACAGGCGCCCGCCCGCGCCGATCGGCAGCCAGCTCTGTGGCGACAGGCGTTGAGACAAATGCCGAGCGTGCCAAAAGTCTGCTTGCCGCGCAGGCGCGCGCCGCGCTACGCGCCATCGATTTGTCGGCCGAGTTTCACCGCCGCGCGGAAAAACTGCTTGCCGTGGCGCCAAAACTCCGGGCCAAGGCGGCGGCCGTGGTCGTCGAAAAGCTGCTGTCCAACGACGCGATCGTCGCATCCGAACAGATCGCCGGCATGAGCGACCGTGGGCTGCGCCGCCTGTTCGACCGGCTGGTTGAACTCGGCGCCGTGCGCGAATTGTCAGGCCGATCGACCTTCCGCATCTATGGG
>NZ_AHAM01000360.1 GCF_000236565.1 Mesorhizobium alhagi CCNWXJ12-2
GCCACGCCGGCGCATGATCGCGGTGTTGCGAGATCCGGCTTGGAACTTTGAGCGGGTTGGCCTTGAAGCCGGACCTTTATCGCAATGGCTATTCGAGGCCCTCGCCAGGGCCGGCCTGCCGGTGATTTGCATCGAAACGCGCCATGTAAAAGCCTTCCTGAAGGCTCAGCCGAACAAGACCGATCGCAATGATGCACGTGGCATCGCGCAGATGATGCGGGTCAATCTGTATCGTCCTGTGCATGTCAAAACGCTGACGAGCCAGAAGCGGCGAGCTTTGCTGACGGCGCGCAAGCTGCTGCAAGGAAAGGCGATCGCCATTGAAAACGATATTCGCGGACTGTTGCGCAATTTTGGGCTGAAGGTCGGGAACGTTGGAGTTGTCAAATTCGAGGAGCGGATTCGCGAGTTGGTCGATGACATGACGGATCTTCAGGAAGTCATGGATCCGCTGCTGACAGCGAGGCGTAAGTTGCGTGAGGAATTCTCCCGGTTGCACACAAGGTTCTGGACATCTCGCGAAACGATGAGATGTGCCGGCTTCTGATGACGATCCCCGGTGTCGGTCCCGTCGTATCGCTGGCGTTCACGAGCACCATCGACATTCCGCAGCGGTTCAAGAACTCGAAGGCTGTTGGACCGATACTGGGGCTGACGCCGAAGCTCAACGAGTCGGGAGAAAGCAAGCGTGTTGGATGTATATCGCTGTGCGGTGACGTGATGATGCGAACGCTGCTTTACGAAGCCGCCCAGACCTTGATGATCAATGTGAGAAAATGGTCATGGCTGAAGGCCTGGGCGATGAACATCGCCAAACGGCGCGGCATGCGAAAGGCCATTGTCGCGCTCGCCCGCAGGCTGGCGGTCATCATGCATCGCATGATGAGTGACGGCACCGAATTTTGCTGGACGCGGAATGATTTGCCAGCCGCCATCTGATCTCAATCGATAACGGCGCGGCATAAAAAGGAGATAACGGGATCCGCAACCCGGCGGATAGGTGTCCGTCGCAGGACGATGGTGAAGTGAGTTCGAAGATCGCTTTGTTCGGTCGTGAAATGACGCTCAGAACGCACGCAAGATTGTTCTACTTCATCATTCTAACCCCATGGTGGGAG
>NZ_AHAM01000359.1 GCF_000236565.1 Mesorhizobium alhagi CCNWXJ12-2
CGCTCTGTCCTCAAGCGTCCGCTCGGCATCCCCTATGATGAAGCGTATACCAGCGCCGCGTTTTTGTGCCTTGGCGCGCGCCTTGGCGAGCATGGCTTCCGACCAGTCGAGGCCCGTCACCACAAATCCCAGATCGTGCATCAGATGCGAAATAACGCCTGTCCCACAGGCGAGATCCAGAGACGCCCGCCCGGCGCCGGGTCCAAGGTGCCTGCTTATGAGCGCATGCCAGGCGGCGCGCTCCTGCTCGGAAAAAATCTCGTGGCCGACTTGCAGGTCGAACGTCTCTGCGCGGTCGGACCAATAATCCCGGATTTCGTCGCGCAACGAATAGTTTGCGTGAGCCGTCATCGCCCGAAACGCTCTCCCCAAAAGCGGTAAATTGGAATTGCTCTAAAAGATAATTCTTGATTACGCAATTCATGTTTTCTAAGCCGGGCCTGCAAACTGAATTTGCGAGAGCACAAATGATTTTGAAGTCGATATTTGCAGCCGCAGTCGCCCTCGCGGCGTTCATGCCACTAACCTACGGCGCGCACGCCGAGACCGTCACCGACATCGCCGGCCGCACGGTCGAGGTGAAGACGCCGGTCGAGAACGTCATCCTCGGCGAAGGCCGGCAGATCTACCTGATCGCCGCGCTCGATACCGACAACCCATTCAAAAGGATTGTCGGCTGGCGCCAGGATTTCTCCCAAGCCGACCCCGACAATTACGCCGTTTACCTCGAAAAATTCCCCAAAATGGCGGAAATCCCGACCTTCGGCGGTTTCAAGGACGGCACACTCGATGTCGAGCAGGCCATCGCGCTTCAGCCGGACGTGATGATCATGAACATCGAGTCCAAGCAGGCGACCGAAGACGCGCAATACATCGAAAAGCTCGCCGCCGTCGGCATTCCTGTCGTCTATGTCGACTTCCGCGAGCATCCCTTCACCAACACCGAGCCGAGCATGCGCCTCATCGGCAAGCTCTTTGGCCAGGAAGAGCGGGCCGAGGCGTTCATCGCCTACCGCGCGGCCCAGATCGCACGGGTCACCGAGGTGATCGCAAAGAATGATCCAAAGCGCCCGACCGTCTTCATCGAGCGCGCCGGGGGCTATTCCGACGATTGCTGCATGAGCTTCGGCAACGACAATTTCGGCAAGTTCGTCGAGATGGCCGGCGGCCGGAATATCGCGGCGGAGCTGATCCCGGGCACCTTTGGCGCGCTTAATCCCGAACAGATCATCGCAAGCAATCCCGACCAGGTGATTGTGACGGGCGGTAATTGGGA
>NZ_AHAM01000358.1 GCF_000236565.1 Mesorhizobium alhagi CCNWXJ12-2
CCCCCCCCCTGCCGGTAAAGCGGCAGCCCGTCGGCATACTTGGCGACGGCAATATGGGCCAGAAGCGCCTCGGTCGGAATGCCGCCCTCGATCAGGTGGGCCGGCGCGGGTGCCTGGAAGACGCCGTCGAAGCCTTTGTAGGCGTATTTCGGTCGACGGGTGACGATGACCCGGAACTGCGCCGGGATGACGTCCAGCCGCTCCGAGACATCCTCGCCGATGAGGACCTTGTCCAGGCCCTCGCAGCCTTGCGGCGTTTCCGGCTCGATGACAACGTCGATCCGCTCGAGATGCTCTGCAAAGCCCTTGCGAGGCCGCGGCGCGCGTTTTGCCTTGTCCGCGCCACCCGCCTTGGCGAGTTCCGCCTCGGCCGCCGCGATCCCGATCTGGATCTCTTCGAACACGAAGGCAAATTGATCCTCGCTCAGCCGTTCAGAGCGCCTTCCATAGCGCGCCCGCCTCAGCTCTTTCAGGATCTCCGTCAGCCGTGCAATGCGCTGCGCGGCCGTCTTGTTGACCGCTTCGAGGTGCGTGTTGCTCGCTGCCAGATCGCTGTTGCGCGCCTCAAGCTCATCATTCCGCGTCTCAAGCTCACCGTTCCGCACTTCCAGCTGCAGCCGCTGCTCCGCCATGGCGGCGATCATCGCCTTGAGCGCGTCAATGTCGTCGGGAAGCTGGGAAACGGGCCTCGTCATCACCGCAATCAGACCATGTTCGCGGCCGTTTTCCCACCGTTTCCAAAGGTCCGATTCACTTTGCCACAGGCTCGTCAGCCCACCGATTGCGGCCGCTTCACCGCCACCGGGCGAACCTTTTTCCAGTCCAGCCCGTCGACCAGAGCAAGCAATTGCGCATGGTTCAGCTGAACCCGGTGCGGTCCGATCCGCGGCCAGCAGAACTTCGATTGCTCGAGCCGTTTTGCATAGAGGCAGACCCCTGATCCATCCCACCACACGATCTTGATCCTGTCGGCCCGTTTGGCCCGGAACACATAGAGCGAGCCGTTGAACGGGTCGGATCCCGCGTCGCGCACCAGCGCAAGCAGGCCATCGGGTCCTTTTCTAAAATCGACGGGATGGCTGGCGAGGAGAACCTTCACGCCCGCCGGGATCATGCCGACTTCACTGCCCGGACGATCTTGACCAATTGGTCTTGGCCGATGTCGGCGCCGGCGCGAATGATCACTCCGGCGACCTCGATCTCAATCTGCGCGGCCGTCGTTGCAATTTCGACAAAGCCCAACCGGCCTTCACCCCCACGCCGGTTCTCCGCGTCCCCCTTCAAGGCCTTGCGCCGCCAGCCGAACAGCTGCGAAGGCGCCAATCCAGCTTCCCGCGCAATGGCCGAAACATTCGCTCCCGGCGCCAGCGATGCCTCGATCAGACGTGCCTTTGCTTCCCCCGACCACCGCCGGTGTGATCGCGGCGGGCTGACCTTGAGGCGG
>NZ_AHAM01000357.1 GCF_000236565.1 Mesorhizobium alhagi CCNWXJ12-2
AAACTCGCCACGCTGCTCCATTTCATAAATCGTGCTGTCAGCCATAGGCACCGTCTCGCGCAATTGGTGCCGGCGGATCGTTCTCCGAATTTGCATGGTTTCGATCTGTGCCATGCTCAATCCCCTACATTGCTGAGGCGATTGAGAACGATAGATGTTGATGCTGGAAGCCCCCTCGAACTGCCGTGCGGCATTTTCGGGCTATAGCGTACACATCGGCGGGTTCCCCTTGGCTGCCAGGTGCAGCATAGGGGCGAGCGACGCTGAGCGATTTCAGCGAGGCGATCCAGCCGTCATCCCTGTACGGCCTGTCAGCAGCCACTTCGCAGCCGAAGGTCTAGACGTAAAAATCCGCGTCGCGGCCTTGATCCCGAACCGGCAACATGGCGAACTTGATGTGCATTTTTGTTCAACCTCCTGAAGCGTGTCGGAGCTAGTGGGTTGCCCACTCTACGCACTGAATGATGATCCCGTTTGGATCGGTGACTTGAAATAGCTTCTCTCCCCATTCCTCCTCTCGAAGAGGCATGGTGATGTTAACGCTGCTCTTTCGGAAACGTGCTTCCACCTCGGCGATGTTGTCGACGGTGAAAGCCAGGATCGCTCCGCTCGTGCGTTCGTCGCGAAAGCCCTCGGGCAATTGCGAGATGCCGCGACGAAGATAGATGACATTGACCGTGCTCTCGTCGTGGTGGAGGGACGCAAATCCGTCGGCCGCCATTTTCTCGCGAAATCCGAAGTGGTCCGCAAGGAAAGGCACTGGACGCAGGCACATCATCGACGTTGAACGAAATGGTGGATGCGGTGATTTTCAACTTGGGCTCCTTGCGCTGATCGAAACGACATTCTCGTACTAAGTACGGATATACGTCAATCGCATTAGCGTGCATAGTACGAAATTATGAGGGACTTGGTGCGCGATCAAAAGGCAAATGACCCGGCTGGCTTGATGAAGCTGTTGTGGCGGGATTCTGTCGATATCGTCCCGAAACCTGGTCGCAAGAGAGGCCTCGCCATCGAGGGACTGATAGAGGCTGCGATTGGTATCGCCGACGAGCACGGGTTGGCTGCCATGACCATTCGCGGTCTGGCAGCGGCGCTGCATAAGCCGACGATGACGATCTACACTTACGTCTCCGGAAAGGCCGAGCTCGTGCCTTTGATGCTCGACACGATCTATCAGCGGATGGACCGTAGCGCGCCGGCGGATCGAGATTGGCGGGACAAGGTGGTGCGAATCGCCGAAGACAATCGCAGACTTTTCGAACGGCACCCTTGGGCAGCTGACGTGTCGTTCGGCCGACCGTCGCTCGGGCCAGGAACAATCGCCAAATACGAATACGAGCTCGCCGCGCTCGAAGACCTCGGTGTGGACGACGTAACTCGCGATAGCGTCCTCACGCACATCCTCGTCGTCGTCGCTGCCGTCGCCCGTGCCAGCGCGAACCAGGATTTAGAAGTGCGCAGCAGTGCTCAGAGTGATGAGGAATGGTGGCGCGAGAACGCACCCTTTCTTGCTTTGGCGTTCGATCCGGAGAAATTCCCGCTCGCCGCGAGGATCGGAGCGGCCGCGGGCGATGCGCTTGGCGGAGCATTCAACGCGGAACATTCTTGGACGTTCGCAGTCGACCGAATGATCGACGGAATAGAAGCGCTGATTGGGAGGGGGCGCAGTTCGACCTGACGCGACCCAGTGGGTGCTTTCCGGCCGCCGAGCCGGAATACGAGGTGCAGCGCCGGCATATGATGCAGGAGTGGGCGGATATCGTTGACGCCTGGGTCGAC
>NZ_AHAM01000356.1 GCF_000236565.1 Mesorhizobium alhagi CCNWXJ12-2
GGTGCGCCGTGACGGCGCGGGAGGTGAATATGGAATAGCCACCTCTCAAGCTTGCTGGTTTTCGACCGGCGGCTGTAATGCCGCCCCGCCCGCAGGAGCAGCGGACGGAAGGGGGCCGAGAAGCCCGACCGGGCGTCGCCGGTCGGGTGTCATAAGCAGATCGGCCTGAACTGTACCGGGTGCGGACCATCGGCCGCAGGCCGGGCTACCATAGTGTCTATGGCGAGATAACAAAGTGAGCGTTGGAAGCCTCGGATTCAACCTGCAACGCCTCCAAGTCGCGCGATGGCGTGGGAGGTAAGAAGCGATCAGACGCGGTGGGGCTCGTCTATCCTCACTGCAGGGCGCGGACAACGCGTTCGAGACGGGGGGAAAGCTCTCATTGCCCTGTCTTCCGCATCGCCTGGGGTAAAGCTCACCGCCTACGGACATGAAGGTTGGAAATCGGAACACGGGAACTTGGACTGTCTGCCCAGTACGGAACTGGGCTCGCCGCGACGGCCGGAGATGGACGGCACCAAGGGCGGAGCTTTCGTAGTAGTCAGAGCGCGGGAAAGCCGTGCACAGGGCGAAGGGAAGCAGGAAGACGGTAGACTTGCATGACGGAGGAGTGATCTGTGGACATGGATCACCAGGCCCACGAGGCCTGGGTACTCGGCGTTCAGCGCAAACTCTATCAGTGGAGTAAGGCAAATCCCGAAGACGCGTGGCGGGACATGTGGGGTTGGGTCACAGACCTGCGCGTGCTGCGTCACGCCTGGCAGCGCGTAGCCTCCAATCGAGGCCGACACACGGCTGGGATCGACGGGATGACCGTGGGTCGCATCCGGAATGGGATCGGTGAGCAACGCTTCCTCGAAGGGCTTCAGGCCGAATTGCGCTCTGGCGCATATCGACCCAGCCCTGCGCGGCGCAAGCTCATTCCCAAGGCCGGTAAACCAGGGCAATTCCGGCCCCTGGGCATTCCCACGATCAAGGATCGCGTCGTTCAAGGCGCGGTCAAAACACTTCTGGAGCCGATCTTCGAGGCGCAGTTTTGGCATGTCTCCTATGGGTTTCGACCCGGACGGAGTACGCACGGCGCCTTGGAGCATATCCGACGAGCGGCCTTGCCGCATAAACGCGACAAGGACACGCGGCGGAACCGGATGCCGTATCCATGGGTCTTAGAGGGCGACATTAAGGGCTGCTTCGATAATTTAAGTCATCATCACCTGTTAGAGCGGCTGCGCCAGCGCGTGGCTGACCGGCGGGTGACGAGGCTGGTCGGGCAGTTCCTGAAAGCCGGTGTTTTGTCGGAGGAGCAGTTCCTTCGCACAGACGCCGGCACGCCTCAGGGCGGGATTCTCTCACCGCTGCTCGCCAATATCGCGCTCAGCGCGATCGAAGAGCGGTATGAACGGTGGGTGTATCAACGCACCAAGGCCCATGCCGACCGCAAATGTGACGGGAGGACTGCGGCAGGCAGAGCGCGCTACTGGGATCGCATGGCTGGTCGCTGTGCGTTTCTGCCGGTGCGCTACGCCGATGACTTCCTGGTGCTGGTGTCTGGCACACGGGAGGATGCCATTGCGGAAAAGGCCGCGCTGGCGGACTACCTGCATCAGACCATGGGCCTTGAGTTGTCGCCGGAAAAGACGAAGGTCACAGCCATGACGGAGGGGTTCGAATTCCTCGGATTCCGCTTCATCATGCATTGGGACAAGCGCTACGGCTATGGCCCGCGCATTGAGATTCCCAAAGCAAAGGCTGCCAACCTGCGTCGAAAGGTCAAGGCACGTACGGGAACGAGTTCCACCCCGTGCAGTCTGGCCGCCAAACTTCAGGAGCTCAATCCCATCCTGCGTGGGTGGGCGAACTACT
>NZ_AHAM01000355.1 GCF_000236565.1 Mesorhizobium alhagi CCNWXJ12-2
CGATTCCTTGTTCATGTCGGCATCGACGAGCTGGCCGACGCCGCGGTCGATCGAGTCCATCAGGCTCTGTGTGAACTCCTTCTGGAGATCGATGCGCTGCTTGGCGGCGCCCAGCGTGGTGGCCGCGTCGGTCATTTCGTTCAGCGCGCCTTCGACGACGCCGAGCATCTGGCCGATCTGCTCGTCGTTGAAGCCAACGACAGTCAGCGTGGAGACCGCGAAGCCGTCGGTCGCCAGATAGGTGCCGGCGACCGCAACTGTCGCGGCGGCGTCGCGAGCGCCAGTTGAGTCGCGAATAGCTTCGAGAATGCCGGCATCGTCGGCATCGGTGGTTGCGGCGTCGTAGAGCTTGATGCTTTCGACATCGATGGCGATCTTGCTGAGCGAGACGGAGCCGTCGGCAGCGCGGTTGAACGAAGAAACGACGCTCGCGCCGTCATGCGTGCCAGCTACGGCGTGAGTGGCCGTATCAACGGAAAGGTAGTTCGAGCCGGAGAATGTCGCGCTCGTGGCATACGCCTGCAACTGAGACTGGAGGGCGGCGATTTCGGTCTGGATCTTGGCCTTATCGGCTTCAGTAGAGCCGGCGGCGGAGACCAGCTTGTTCTTGATCTCGTTGACGGTCTCGATCGCCTTGTTCATGCCGGTATAGGCCGTGTCGACCTTGGAAGCGCCGAGGCCGAGCGTGTCCTGCACGGTCGAAAGCGCCTTGTTGTCCGAACGCATCGTGGTGGCGATCGACCAGTAGGCGGCGTTGTCCGAAGCTTCGGCGACGCGGTAGCCGGTCGAGATGCGCGACTGGGTTGTTTCAAGGTTCTTATTCGTGGAATTCAAGCTCTGGAGAGCGGTCAACGCCGAAGCGTTGGTCATGATGCTGGCCATGGGTACTCGTACCTTTTACACGGGAATTTTTGCATACCGGATCGGCCGGTATGACGGTACGGCATCATGCCAATGGTCGCCTGAGACGTGACCACCCGCCATGCCCGGCACAATGACCGACACTCCCTTCGAAAGGGCTAAGCGCTATGGTTAATGAAAGGTAATTTTCGCCCTGAAGCGAGCCTTCAGGTGAAGGAGCGCACCAGCGAGCCCACCAAAAGGTTCCAGCCGTCGATCAAGACGAAGAACAGCAACTTGAACGGCAACGAAACCACCGTCGGGGGCAGCATCATCATGCCCATGGCCATGGTGATGGTCGCCACGATCAGATCGATGACGAGAAAGGGCAGGACGATCAGAAAGCCGATCTCGAATCCGCGCCTGATCTCGGAGATCATGAAGGCCGGAACGAGAATGCGAAGATCCACCGTTTCGGCGGCCACCGTCTGGCCGCGCTCGCGGGCGAGGTCGGCGAAAAGATCGAAATCCTTGTCGCGCACATTGGCGACCATGAACGTCCGGAACGGGTCGGAAATCTGCTCCAGCGCCTCGGCCTGGGTGATCTCATTGTCCATCAGTGGCCGGACGCCATTGTTCCATGCCTGATCGAAGGTCGGCGCCATGACGTAGAAGGTCATGAACAGCGACAGGCTGATCAGGATCAAATTGGCCGGCGTCGTCTGTAGCCCGATGCCGGCCCTCAGAATCGAGAAGGCGATGACGAAGCGGGTGAAGCTCGTGACCATAATGAGCAGTCCCGGCGCGACCGACAAAACGGTCAGCAGGCCGAACATCTGGATGATGTAGCCGACGGTTGTGCCGTCGGCCTGGCCGATGGCGCCGAGGTCGAGTTGCTGCGCTTCGGCGATCGAAGCCGACGCCGCGAGCCAGACGAGAGTGGCGAGAAGCTTTCTCATTCGAACAGCAGCGTCCTGATAAGGAACTGTTTGACGTGACCGCCGCTGCGGATCTTCGCGCGCTCCTCGAGATCGGCCTTCAGATGCTGGAAGCCGCTGGCACCCTCGACCTGATGCAGCTTGACCGTGCGGAGATAGGCGAGCAGGTCCTGGTGGATGCTCTCTATCAGATCGGGCGATTGCGGCTCCCCCCGAAC
>NZ_AHAM01000354.1 GCF_000236565.1 Mesorhizobium alhagi CCNWXJ12-2
GGTCGACGAGGCGGAGCTCTACAGCGCACTCGACTGGCTGGCGGTCCGACAGGCCGCCGTCGAGACGGCGCTGGCCCGACGCCATCTCACCGGCGGCACGCTGGTGCTCTACGACGTGACGTCGAGCTACATGGAAGGCCGTTGCTGCCCGCTCGCCCAGTTCGGCTACAACCGCGATGGCAAGAAGGGCAAGCTGCAGATCGTCTATGGCCTGCTGTGCGCGCCCGACGGCTGCCCCATCGCCGTCGAGGTCTTCGAAGGCTCGACCGGTGACCCCTCCACGCTAGGCAACCAGGTCGCCAAGCTGAAGCAGCGCTTCGGTCTCGACCATGTCGTCCTGGTCGGTGACCGGGGCATGATCACCCAGGCCCGCATCACCCAGGACATCAAGCCGGCCGGGCTCGACTGGATCACAGCGCTGCGCGCCCCGGCGATCCGCGCCCTGCTCGAGGGGGGTGCCTTCCAGATGTCGCTGTTCGACGACCGCGACATGGCCGCCATCACCGCACCGGACTTTCCGGGCGAACGCCTGATCCTGTGCCGCAATCACGCGCTGGCCGCCGAGCGCGCACGCAAGCGCGAGGACCTGCTTCGGGCCACCGAGCGCGAGCTTGCCCCCATCGCCGCCGCCGCCCGGCGCAAGCGCGAGCCGTTGCGCGGCAAGGCTGAGATCGGCCTGGCCGTCGGCGCCGTGATCAACCGGCACAAGATGGCCAAGCACTTCACCCTCGAGATCACCGACACGACCTTCGCCTTCGCCCGCAAGACCGCCGAGATTGCCGCCGAAGCTGCGCTCGATGGGCTCTACGCCGTGCGCACCAGCCTGCCCGCCACCGCGCTCGACGATGCCGCCACGGTCAAAAGCTACAAATCCCTCAGCCTGGTCGAGCGCGCCATCCGTTCGATCAAGACCGTCGATCTCCACGTGCGCCCGGTCTACCATTGGCTGCCCGAGCGCGTGCGCGCCCACGTCTTCCTCTGCATGCTCGGATACTATCTCGAATGGCATATGCGCCAGCGTCTGGCGCCCATGCTCTACGACGATACCGACAAGCAAGCCGCCGAGGCGCTCCGCGCCAGCGTCGTCGCCAAGGCCGAGCGATCGCCAGCAGCCCGAGCCAAGCAGACAACTGGCCGCACCCACGATGGTCTGCCCGTCCACAGCTTCCACACTCTCATCGCCGATCTCGCTACGCTCACCCGAAACACCGTCGAAATCGCCACCGCCCCGGGCATGCTCTTCACCATCACCGCCCGGCCGACACCCATTCACAGCAAGGCGTTCGAGCTCCTCGCCGTCGCCCGTACCCAGTAAACACCCTGCGCAAGATGGAGTTACGGCGGAAAATCAATGGCTTGCGCTCGGAAATAGTAAGAAGCTCCGTTTAG
>NZ_AHAM01000353.1 GCF_000236565.1 Mesorhizobium alhagi CCNWXJ12-2
CGGAGCTTCTTTCTTTCGTACCGGTGAAGTGATTGATTTTTCGTCAGAAGGTCGTTTTGGTGCACTCATAATGTAGCCATGTAATACGGTAATTTCTCCTTGTGTTTTACGGGGCGATGCCATAGCGTGGAGCCATGTACATCGAATCCGTTCCCAACCGCGATTCACCGCCCGCGGTCCTGCTGCGCGAGAGCTATCGCGAGGGCGGCAAGGTCAAGAAGCGCACGCTCCTGAACCTGTCCGACTGGTCGCGCGAACGCATCGCCGGCTTCAAGGCCCTCCTGAAGGGCGGCACGGTCATTCCAAGCGAGAAGGAGGCGATCAGCATCGTCCGCTCCTTGCCGCACGGGCATGTCGCAGCAGCCCTCGGCACGGCCCGCAAGATCGGTCTCGACCGGCTCATCGGGCCCGCCGGCAACCGCTGCCGGGATCTCGTCCTGGCGCTCGTCGTCAGCCGGATCCTCGATCCCGGCTCGAAGCTCGCGGCGGCCCGGGCGCTCTCGCCGGAGACCGCCGCCTCCAGCCTCGGCGCCGAACTCGGCCTGGGGCCCGTCGACGAGGCGGCGCTCTACAGCGCACTCGACTGGCTGGCGGTCCGACAGGCCGCCGT
>NZ_AHAM01000352.1 GCF_000236565.1 Mesorhizobium alhagi CCNWXJ12-2
CCGGACCTTCGAGGGCGCGCTGATCGCCGCCCATGCGGTCGAGGCGGAGCGCATCTATTATTACATGCGCGATGAATACCCGGCGGTCCTGCAGATTTTGCGCACCGAAATAGCGGCGCTCGAGCGGGCCGGCATCGTCCAGCCCGGCTTCATCGAGCTCAGGCGCGGCGCCGGCGCCTATATCTGCGGCGAGGAAAGCGCGATGCTGGAAAGCATCGAAGGCAAGCGCGGCATGCCCCGCCACCGGCCGCCCTATATAGCCGAAGTAGGCCTTTTCGGACGCCCGACGCTCAATCACAATGTCGAGACGCTGTGGTGGATCCGCGACATCGTCGAGAAGGGCGCGGAATGGTTCGCCGCACAGGGCAAGCCAGGCCATCCCGGGATCAGGTCGTGGTCCGTTTCGGGCCGGGTGAAGAACCCGGGCGTCAAGCTGGCGCCGGCCGGCGTCACGGTGCGCGAGCTGATCGACGATTATTGCGGCGGCATGGCCGAAGGCCACGAGTTCAAGGCCTATCTGCCAGGCGGCGCCTCGGGCGGCATCCTGCCGGCTTCGATGGGTGATATCGAACTCGATTTTGGCGGCGAGCTCGCCAAACAGGGCGCTTTCGTCGGATCCCATGCGATCGTCGTGTTTTCGCAGGCCGACAGCATAAAGGACGTGACCGTCAACTTGCTGAAGTTCTTCAAGCATGAGAGCTGCGGCCAGTGTACGCCCTGTCGCGAAGGCACCGAAAAGATGGTGACGCTGCTCAAGAAGCGGGAAGCCCCAGACGAGACCGCGATGCGCAACCTTGAAATGGTGATGCGCGACGCGTCCATTTGCGGACTTGGCCAGGCAGCGCCCAATCCGGTAAATCACCTGCTGACGCATTTCCGGGATGAGCTTTGAGATGACGAACCAGATCGCATTCACCCTTGACGGAAAGCCGGTCACCGCCACCGAAGGCGAGACCATCTGGGACGTTGCCAAGCGCGAAGGCACGAGGATCCCGCATCTTTGCCATGTCGACATGCCCGGCTACCGGCCCGACGGCAATTGCCGCGCCTGCATGGTCGACATCGAAGGCGAGCGCGTGCTGGCCGCCTCCTGCATCCGCAAGCCTTCCGCCGGTATGATCGTGAAGACCGACACCGAGCGCGCCGAAAAGTCGCGCGAAATGGTGTTCGAGCTGCTCGCCAGCAATATGCGGCCGGCGAGCGACGGTCCAGACAACCAGTCGGCCTTCTGGCAATGGGCCTCGTCGATGGGGATTTCCGGCGACCGCTACGAATCCAAATTCGCAAGCGACGACGTCAGGCCGGAATTCGATATTTCCAACCCAGCCATCGCCGTCAATCTCGATGCCTGCATTGCGTGCGGCGCCTGCGTCCGCGCCTGCCGCGAGGTCCAGGTCAACGATGTGATCGGCATGGCCGAGCGCGGCAACCACTCGGTTCCCGTCTTCGACATGCACGATCCGATGGGCCTGTCGACCTGCGTGACCTGCGGTGAATGCGTGCAGGCCTGCCCGACCGGCGCGCTCTACGAAAAGTCGCTGATGGACGAGGCCGGCAAGACCCGTGTGGTCCAGGAATTCGACAAGGTCGTCGACAGTTTGTGCCCGTTCTGCGGCGTCGGCTGCCAGACCAGCGTCGCCGTCAAGGACAACAGAATAGTCCAGGTCGACGGCCGCAACGGCTACGCCAACGAGAACCGGCTCTGCGTCAAGGGCCGGTTCGGCTTCGACTATGCGATGTCGCCGGAACGGCTGACCAGGCCGCTGATCCGCCGCGACGACGCTCGCAAATCGGGCGATCAGGATATGCGCGGCGTCGACCCGCTGACCGTGTTCCGCGAAGCCACATGGGAAGAAGCGCTGGAACGCGCGGCCGGCGGCCTGAAAAAGATCCTCGACACGCGCGGCGGTCAGGCGCTGGCCGGCTTTGGATCGGCCAAGGGCTCGAATGAAGAGGCCTACCTGTTCCAGAAGCTGGTGCGCCAGGGTTTTGGAACCAACAATGTCGACCACTGCACGCGGCTCTGCCACGCCTCTTCGGTCGCCGCGCTGATGGAAGGCGTCGGCTCGGGCGCGGTGTCGGCCCCCTTCAACGACGCGCTGAAGGCCGACTGCATCATCGTCATCGGCGCGCGCCCGACCACCAACCATCCGGTCGCCGCGACC
>NZ_AHAM01000351.1 GCF_000236565.1 Mesorhizobium alhagi CCNWXJ12-2
CCGCCGTCAAGCGCGGGCACCAAGCGTTAGATTCCATCCACTAGCAATGCGTCGACCCCATTGCCACTGAGCGCGGGACGCCCCCCCGCGGTCTGGTCGTGATCGCCTGCGACCAAGCGCGGGAACACTTCAACGCCGCCTGGCCGTATGACGAAGTCATGGTAGCCGCCCCTGAGTTCCACGCCGCGCATCTTGATAAGCCGAAGGCGCCGTCGCTCACCGCCATAGATCGGCGTCACCTGCTCCATGCGGATAACACCGTGGGTTATCGAATGAAGGTTGAGATCGTCATGCTCCGCCGTCAGATCGTCGAGCAGCAAGACCGTAGCATTGTTCAGGAGGAAAAAGCTCTTGAGCGCCAACACCTGCCGGCGATAGCGAAGCGACCCCTGCGAGAGCAACCGGATCTCGGACAAGGAATCGAACACCACTCTGTCGGGCTTGACCCGTTCCATCTCCGCCAGGGCCGCAGTGACCGTTTCGCCGAGTTCCAGATCGGATGAATGGACGACCGTCTGCAACTGCGAAGGATCAAGGCTGAGTTCCGGGGGCACCAGTTCGAGTATATCGACGCCCTTCAGGTC
Organism: Mesorhizobium alhagi CCNWXJ12-2; assembly: GCF_000236565.1. GTDB lineage: Bacteria > Pseudomonadota > Alphaproteobacteria > Rhizobiales > Rhizobiaceae > Allomesorhizobium > Allomesorhizobium alhagi. The sequence goes on from NZ_AHAM01000351.1 coordinate 585, forward strand.
CCATCCGTGCCTGCTGGCCACAGACAGCAATTCCCGCCTGCTTTCCGAAAGCGTAATATAGAGGCACTTCTCTCCGAGCGAAGCTCCCTTGATGAGGAACTGGAGCCCGAGCGTTGTCTTGCCCGACCCGGGCCGTCCTTCGATAAGGTGGGAGCGAAATTTTGCGTAGCCGCCGCGAAGGATATAGTCGAGGCCGGCAACACCCGAGGTAACTGGTGACGCGTCTTGTGTTCTGTCCACAATGCCCCCATCGTCGGTTTGTGCCCGCGATAACGGCTGCAGTCTTGAATCGTTCCCACCTTGCGGCTTCGCTAGGGCCGTCGATCACCGCTGCGCCCTCCAGGTAGAGAGTGTTGCGCGGGCGAGCGCAGTATGGCCGGGCTATGAGGCTCCGGCCGTTATGGGATGACCCGTCCAACTTGCGGTGGCGCAGTCTTCTGGAGCCGCTCATGCTTCTCCAATACTACTCGGCATCGTTCGCGGAAGCCGCGTTGAGGAGGCCGTATCCTTCGTCGCCGATCGAGGCCAGAAGCTGGAGTTGCATCTCGAGAAAGTTGATATGGCCTTCCTCGTCCTTCAGCAGGTCCTCGAACAGGTGCATGGTCACGTAGTCGCCTAGATCCTGGCAGATCTCGCGCGATTTCGCATCGCCATCAGCGCGGCCTCGCACCCATTCTTTTCCCAGAGCGCCCAGCCCGGAGACGTTCCTTGATGGTTCTTAACAGATTGCAACGGAAGGCTGCCCGAGTTTACCTACGGAATTGACCAGCAATTCCCTGCCTTCATGATGCGATGACAAATAGGTTGGCCGCCACCGCAGTCGGCGAAACAACGCCCCTCGCCGGTTGAGGCTTCAGCGGCTGGCCGATGAGTGCCCGTCGTCGATGGCCGCGGTGGAACACATCCCAGAACCGGGCGAGTGCCGATCGCCGCTACACGCCGCCGCGGAATTCTGGATTAGGGACTGTACCGGCCAAGAGGCAGAGCGTCCCAAGTCTCGACGCATGCGCGCTGGCGTAAATCCGTGAAGGGCATGCAGGATCCGGTCGCTTGCCTGCCGCCGATCCCGCGTGAAATCCCTCTGCAGCGACACCTCGAGATTATTCACGCCAACGTTTCTATCCGCTGCCCACACAGACTACCGAGTTGTTCCCGACAATTCGCGGCATCATCGATCGTCACGGCATCGAGCATGCGCGTCTGGTGCTGGCGACCCGTTCCGAGATACCGCAACGAGGGCTGGCTCGACGGGGTGTCTCTCTGGACCGCGGCCCTGCAAGCAATCTCGCATCTCCTGCTTGCTGACGATTTGCACAAAAGCGACGACGCCCGCGCAACTGGCAAGTGCGCAACGTGCCGTTTTCAGCAAGCCTAAAGTCGGCGGTCGTCACCAATCAGGATGCCTGCCTCCTAGGCGGCAACTTGCCTGCTGGGAAAGTGTCCAGCTACGCCGGTGGGCGGTTCGCGTTCCTCTTTCGTCGTGGCGATCTCTTCGGCTGCACGCCGGCGTCACGCTTTCCCCGCTTTATTAAAGGCTCTGTTAAAGCGCCGATAGACCATCGAGCCCGGCTTTCACTGCGCGAGAACGGCTTCTCGCGACGGTTTCAACGGAGTCAGCGTTTTTCCTGCGAGCCCGTCTTGTCGCGGACGGATTCCTCGGTCCGTTCGGCC
>NZ_AHAM01000350.1 GCF_000236565.1 Mesorhizobium alhagi CCNWXJ12-2
TCGATCGTGTTGTCATGATGACTCTCCAGTCCGGATTCCTGTTGAGGCGTGAGACAGGCTGACAAGCCAGATACGTTGTGCCCCTACTTTCGCGACGCGCCCCTTGAGCTTTCCGCGTCGGAGCCAACCGTAGGCGGTCTGACGATGGACCCCGAGCTGTTCGGAGAGTTCCTGCAGTGTCACCTCGTCGTCATTCCAACGGGGAACGTTGCCGGACCAGATCGGTCGCTTCTTTCCAAGCCCCTTTCGTGCCAGAAGCTTCTGGACGATCAACGCGTCGAACATTGGTTTCTTCGCAGGCGTCCAGCCTTTCGCATTGAGATCGTCGGCGATCTGTCGGGAGGTCACCCCCTCGGCACGCAGCACCGCGATCCGATCCAGTATTTCGTCGTGATGCTCCAGTTGTTCAAAGCGTCTCACGGTTCGAATGATCGGATGTGTTGTCACGATCCCGCCTGCCCAGTGGCATTTTATTTCGGCACGTTCGGTCTCTCCGAACACCCGGATGACCACGCGATCGAGCATCATACGGGCGATAGTCTGTCGATCTCGCGATGTAGTGGACTGCGCCTTCCACAGGGAAGGCACATCTTCTGCCAACTGGCGAACCGCGTCCTTTTCCTGCGCCGTTAGCCGCTCAGGTTGTCGCGCAAGGGCTCGCTGGTGGTCATCCGCGAGCGCCTGTTTCGTCGCCAGTGCTGCTTCCCAGTCTCGTTCCAGCGTCCGCGCGACCAGGCGGTTGTCAGGGTCGACAGCTTCGTAGCGTCGGCGCGCGAGCGCCGTTTCATAATCCGCGCGTTCCAGTCGCTGCTTCCAGCCTTCGTGCAACTGCTGGCGTTCGAGTTCGATATCCTCGGCAACTTGAAGACTGACGTCGATTGCCGAGGGTGAGAGGGCTTCGAGCATCAACGCGGTCACACAGGTGTCCACCGGACGAGCGCTGATCGACTGGCACCGTGGACCGCCGTAGGTGGTGGCCTCATAGCTGCAGCTATATCGTGCTTCCCGCCCGTCGTCATTGTAGCCGGTCACCATTTTTCGGCCACACACGCCGCACGAGATCAAGCCGCCAAGCAGTGCTGCGCCACCGCGCGGGACGCCGGTATATCGCGAACGGTTTGCCGCCATCAGCTCCTGGTTCCGCTCATACGTTTGCCAGTCAATGTACGCCGGAAGTGCGCTTTGGTGCAGCACCATCCATTTTTGCGGATCGCGAACAAAGCGTCGGCCACTGTGAGGTTTGCCGGGAACCCGGAGCCGGCCGTCGTGGCGTCGGCGCCCAAAGACATAGGCGCCGGCATAACCAGGGTGACGAAGCATGTCGCCGAGCGTCGCTGTATTAGGTCGGTTCCAGCACACGTCGCCCTTTTCAGGTCCGCTCCGGATTCGATCGGGAAGCGCAATGTCATGGTCCACGAGGTAACGTAGGACACCGCTGATCGAGCGACGCTTTTCAAACAAGGTGAAGACCAGGCGTATGACCCTTTGAACCCCCTCGTCCGGGTCCAATGCCACTTCGCCCGAGGGCTTCAGCACGTAACCGCGCGGTAGACCGAGAATGAGTTCGCCGCGCCGCGCCTTGGCTTTGCGCCCTTCGTGCATACGGGCCTTCAGGATATGAAGTTCAGCCTCACTCATCGTACCCTTCAGGCCGAGCAACAGCCGGTCATTGTAGGTGCTCGGATCGTAGATGCCGTCGGCATCGCCGATCAGCGTGTCGAACAACGCGCACATTTCCAAAAGCTGATGCCAGTCCCTGCATGATCGTGCGAGGCGGGATACTTCGATGCCAATGACCATCCCGACATGGCCAAGCCCAACCTCCGCGACGAGGCGCTGGAAGCCCGGCCGATCAAGGGCCGATGCGCCCGAGCGGCCCAGGTCGTCATCGATCACCGTTATCTGGTCACGACGCCATCCCAGTCGGAATGCCCGATCCGCCAAGGCGTATTGAAGCAGTGTTGACTCGCGGTTGTGCTCGACCTGTCGAACCGTCGACTGCCGAACGTACACGATGGCCTGGCGATCATTGTGGCGGCTGTGGATCTTTTCCGGCAACGCGAAGGTGAGCAGGCTCGGTTCCGCATTCATGACCGATCTCCCGATCCGTCGACACACTCCGTTGTATCAGACTGCTGATCATCGCCACGAGGCGTCGACGCCGGTCTGCCGGCAAATCCGTCCATCGGATGTGTGTCCGCTTCTGGTTCATCGCGACTCACTATCCATTGAACCAACAGAATCAGCGCTTTGTGGCCAATGCGTGGTATCAACAGAACCTCACTTTCAGAGGTTCCCTCACTATGCGT
>NZ_AHAM01000349.1 GCF_000236565.1 Mesorhizobium alhagi CCNWXJ12-2
GACAGACACCGGACGGGCGGGCATGGGAGTGCCTGTTCTTTTTTATGAATTCGTGCGGCGCTTTCTTGCCTGCCCGTCTTCCCGACTACTCAACGGCCAAGGCGGAAACGCAGCGTGGCATCGGAGAAGCTTGTGCCAAATCATCCCTCACCGACCTTCGCGCTACGGCTTCGTCTTCCAGTCTCCGGCCGTATTCCACCAGCGGTTCGGGTTATCCTTGTCGTCAAGACCCTTCGAGCGGCTGCCAAGAATGCTCTCCACCCGGATCACCGGCTCTTGATAGCTATGGACCTGGAAGATCAACTCAACCACACGCTCCAGCAGCGCTTGATCTTCCTCCAGCTCGAAACTCACCTCGACGACGCCAGGGCGCTTGCGAACCTCGTTCTCAGCTCCTGCGGCGGCGCCCTCGAGCGGGCGATAGCGTTCTATCCCAGCGGCCGACTGGTAAGCGTTGCTGTCATATTTTCCCATGGTGAGCGGTACCGCTTTCACCACATGCTCCATGATGCGGTCCACATCCTCCGCAGGCATTTGCACCATCACGAGAAGCAATCGCTCCATGCGGACTGACGACGTCCCGAAACTCTGCATTGCCATGCTGGCCTCCGGTCCCGGGGGCATCCTGGTACCGGTCTGCCGACGACGTCCTGTCAGCAAGCCATCCGCAATCTGGGGCAGCTACGAAAATAATACCTCTGTCTGCCGGCCAGATCCCTCAAGCAACATTCCGAGCCGCCAGAAACCCCGGCAGATCGGCGATCGAATCCAGCACCACGTCGGCCATCGGCGCCAGGGTTTCACGCGTGCCAGTGCCGGAAAGCACCGCGATCGCGAGCCCCACCCCGCCGGCGCGGGCCATTTCCATATCATGACGGTTGTCGCCGACCATCGCGATCTCGGACGGCTTCAGGCCAGTCAAATCGGAGAAGGCGTAGATGGCATCCGGCGCAGGTTTTGGGTTGGCGACCGCATCGTAGCCATAGGCTGCGTCGAACATCTGCGCCACGCCGAGCGCCAGCAGCGTCTTTTCCGCGCCGCCGGTGGAATCGTTCGTGGCGACGCCAAGCCGGAAGCCCAGGCGGTGCAGGCGGGCGATCGCGTCCTGGCTGCCCGGCAGCGGCACGGACTGCCTGGCGCCCTCTTCCGCCGTGAACTGGTCGAAGCCGATGGTCATCTTCCGCCGGTCCTCGGCAGCGGCATCCGGATACCACAGCGCCACGATGTCGGCATTGGTGCCGGCGGCGAACACGGAATCGGCCTTGAAGCACTTTTTGCCGAAATCATAACCGGCCGCCTCCATCAGCGCATCCGCCCTGGCGCGGTCGCCGCCCGCCGCCTGCAGCGCCAGAAGGTCGCCGATCGCGAACCATGTCGCCTGGAAATCGACGAGTGTCCCGTCCTTGTCGAACAGGATGCCTTTGATGCTGCTCAAGATCATCTACTCCGCCCCGCGCTGAAGGTGGATATGACGCACGAGCCCGGCTGTCGAGGCGTCGCTCCTCGCGGCATCCTGTGTGCCCTCCACGACAGGCAGCAGTCCGGTGGCCAATTCCTTGCCGAGCTCGACCCCCCATTGGTCGAAGGCGTTGATGCCGAAAAGCTGCGCCTCGACAAAGACCCGGTGCTCGTAGAGCGCGATCAGCCGGCCGAGCGTATGTGGGTCGAGTTTTCTGTAGAGGATCGTCACCGACGGCCGGTTGCCCGGGAACACCCGATGCGGCGCGATCTTTTCGATTTCGGCAGGCGTCATGCCCTTGGCGCGCATCTGCGCCTCGGCTTCCTCCAGCGTGCGGCCTTTCATCAGCGCCTCGGATTGCGCCAAGCAGTTCGCCAGCAGCAGATCGTGGTGATGGCGAAGCTCCGGCTCATGGCCCTCGGCTGCGGCCAGAAATTCGACGGGAACGATGTCCGTGCCCTGGTGCAGCAGCTGGAAAAACGCATGCTGGCCGGTGGTGCCGGGTTCGCCCCATACCACCGGTCCGGTCGGCGTCGCGACAGCGTCGCCGTCGATCGTCACCCGCTTGCCGTTCGATTCCATGTCGAGCTGCTGCAGATAGGCCGGCAGCCGCGACAGGCGCTGGTCGTAGGGGATGACCGCGCGGGTCGGATAGTTGCAGACGACCCGGTGCCAGTACCCGATCAGGCCCATGACCACGGGAATGTTCTTCAGGAGCGGCGCGGTCGCAAAATGCCGGTCCATTTCATGCGCGCCGGCCAGGAATTCGCGGAAACGCCCCGCTCCGACCGCGATCATCACCGGCAGGCCGATCGCGGACCACAGCGAATAGCGGCCGCCGACCCAGTCCCAGAAGCCGAAGACGCGGTCGGGCGCGATGCCGAAATTCGCGACCTTGTCCAGCGCGGTGGAGACGGCGGCGAAGTGCTTGGCCACGGCGGGGGCG
>NZ_AHAM01000348.1 GCF_000236565.1 Mesorhizobium alhagi CCNWXJ12-2
CCCGGCGCCCCAGCCAGTGGCAGGTGACAATGCGCGTCACGCTGCCATGGATAATGCCGGGCGTTATTGCCGGCGCGTTGTTCGCCTTCGCCGTTTCCTTCGACCAGTTCGTGGTGTCGTACTTCCTCTCGACGCCGGGCGAGGCCACGTTGCCGGTCGAAATCTATGCCGCCATCCGCAAGGGCTTCACGCCCGAGATCAATGCGGTGTCCACCATCATCATCGCCGTCTCGATGGGCCTGATGCTCGTCGCGGCCCGCTTCTTCAAGTTCGGGGGAGAAAAATAATGGCCGAGGTTCAGGTCGAAAAACTCTCGCGCTCGTTCGGCGCGCACAAGGCGCTCGACAATGTGTCGATCGATTTTCCCGATGGCGGGTTCTATGCCCTGCTCGGACCGTCGGGCAGTGGCAAGACCACGCTCCTGCGCATGATCGCCGGCTTCGACTTTCCCGACGCCGGCAGCATCCGGATCGGCGGCGAGGGCGTCGAGCGCGTGCCGGTCGAGAAGCGCCGCATCGGCATGGTGTTCCAGAGCTACGCCCTGTTCCCGAACATGAGCGTCGCCGACAACATCGCCTTCGGGCTGTCGGTTCGAGGCGAATCGAAGTCGGAGATCGCCGGTGCCGTGCAAAACGCGCTCGACCTCGTCCAGCTCGGCAAGCTCGGCGAACGCCGCCCGCATCAATTGTCCGGCGGCCAGCGCCAGCGCGTGGCGCTTGCCCGCGCCATCGTCATCAAGCCGCGCGTGCTTTTGCTCGACGAGCCGCTCGGCGCGCTGGACAAGGCGCTGCGCGTCGACATGCAGATCGAACTGAAGCGCATCCAACGCGAGATTGGTATCACGACCATCTTCGTCACCCACGACCAGGAAGAGGCGCTTACGATGAGCGACCGCATTGGCATATTGCGCGACGGGCGCTTGGTGCAGGAAGGCCCGCCGGAGGACATCTACGACAGCCCGCGAAGCGAGTTCGCCGCCACTTTCCTCGGCGACGCCAACATATTGCGCGGCGACGCCACCGAGGATGGCATTCGCCTGCCCGATGGCACGGCAATCGCGGCTGGCTCAGGGGTCAGGAAGGTGGCCGGCGCGAAAGTCAGCTGTGCGGTACGACCCGAACGCATCCAGATTGCCGAGGCGGCCGGCGCAGACCAGGCCAGCGGAAATCTACTTAGGGGCCGTGTTTCAAAACGCATTTTTGCTGGCAACAGCAGCACCTACTTCGTCGACCGCGATGGCGAATCGATAAAGGTCCTGGTGCAGAACAGCGGTGCCGAAAAACTGGCGGAAGGGGCGAACGTCGTGCTGCGCTGGTCGCCGGAGAGCACGGTGCTGATCAGCTCGTAAGATGCGATTTGGCTCTTCGCACTGCACAAAAGTGTGCCAGATGCCAACCTTCTTCAAGAGATTGGCGTATTGACCCGCTCACCTGGGGTCGGCACCCAGCGCGGCGAGCACATCAACGATCTGATCAGGTCGTCGCCTCTGCAGGGGGCGGTGAAAGACAGTGCTCTAGGGTGTGTTCAATTCCATTATCTGCCGATACATGTCTTCTTCGTCTCAATGATGTAACCCCTACTCCACTGAAGCGAGAAACCGCCAAGGATGCGACGGATCGTCGACGATGACGCGCCCGTTCAAATAGTCCCGAAACGGCTCGTCCGCGATATGCCTTTGCAGTAATTGTGAGAATCGCTTGCGTCGAGCCTCGCTATTGGCCGGTTCAACTCAGCGGGCCAGCCCTCGGCAATGGCAATGTCGCTCGCCTGCACTTTGGGCGTCAGCCTGACATCGACCATCGATTTTGCCTCCCATGTCTCGCTCAAGTCGCATGGAGAACCTTGCCCGCGAGGATACATTTCGTCTCACGCCATGAACTTCACTTCATTGTTTATGAACCATGTTTTGCGCAGATAGCCCGGTGCGTGCTTCTGACCACGTACGTATCCAGATGAGTAGGGGTGCCGTGTGCTGCAGAAGTCGGCTGCTTCCAATTCCAGTACCTTGCCTGACACCCCGCTCTCGCGTCGAGCGGTGCTCCTTGGCGCAGGAGGCTTGCTGCTCTCCGGGTGCACCAGGACACTTGGCGTCGACGGACTTGTTGATGGGTTTACGACAGCAAAGGGTCCTGTGCGCCCGAGCCTTAGCGTGACGGAGCAGACAGCGCGCTCAGAGGTGATGTATCCGTCGCTCACGGACGGCGGGTACGAGCTTCCGGAGATCACCTACGGCAGGTTTGATCCAAAATACCGCCGCCAGTTGGTTATCGATCCGACCGGCGAGCCGCCAGGCACCATAGTTGTGCAACTTCAGGAGCGGTTTCTCTATTTCGTGATGCCGGGCAGCCAGGCCATCCGCTATGGAGTCGGCGTAGGGGAGGACGGACTAAGCTGGTCCGGCCGCGGCAGAATCCAGTATAAGAAAGCGTGGCCGAAGTGGACCCCGCCGCCAGAAATGATCGAACGCAAACCGGAGCTCGCGGAATTCAGAGGTGGAATGCCAGGCAGTCTTACCAATCCGCTCGGCGCGCGCGCGCTTTACATCTACCAAGGTGACCAGGACACAGGATATCGCGTTCACGGCACGCCGCAGTGGTGGACCGTCGGCCAGGCGCTGTCCTCAGGCTGCGTGCGCATGATCAATCAGGACGTGATCGACCTCTATGACCGAGTTGTCGAGAAGACCCCGATCGTCATCATCTAGAGCACGTCCGGCGATCGATGAGTCGATTGTGATGTGACGCGAATCGGTTTGGCTGATTCAACGTCCA
>NZ_AHAM01000347.1 GCF_000236565.1 Mesorhizobium alhagi CCNWXJ12-2
GGAGGATTTTCAGGATGCGGCCGTTCTTCTTCCAGTCGGAGCTGCCCAGCGCCAGCGCATCCTCGAACTCGGCATGGAGGATTTCCAACACACGGGCGAGCTCCCGCTGCTTCTCTTCGGGCAGATGATCAATGGTGCTCTTCATCATCGATAACAGCTCAAGGCGGCGGGGCTCACCAGCGGCGCCGCCACATTCCACTTTCAAGGGCTAACAGACCGATCCTGAAGCAGCAATCGTCTTGGTTGCAAAGGTTTCGAAGGAGCGCCGGTCGGGCGTGTCCATCGAACGCCTCCTCGATAGGGGCTGAAGCGTAGGACTGATGTGAACGCACTCGGATCACCAAGCCGCCATCGGCTGTAAATCAGTTTGACAGAACAAGGAGGCGACCCAGCACCCAGGCAACGCGGACGACCCAATTCGCCCTTGAACGCCTCCAACCCAACACCGCGCAAGGATTGCGCCGGTCGCCGCGTAGTAAAGAAGCCCGCGTGGGACGGCGGCGGATATACCGGGACGGCCGGAACACAGCTCGACGACCTCGATAAATGCCCGTTCTGCCGGATCAGGATCGCCGCCATGCTGCGCGATCCTGACGCGCGCGCATGGGCTCGAGCTTTTGGGATTGCCGATCTGGATACCCGTCATTCGCTTCCATCCGCTACGCCCATTGGCTCTCTTGCCGACACGCACTCGCTCCACAAGGATATGGCCGTCGAATCCAGTTTTGGGCCGCAGCCAATGTTTGACGCAAGGGACCATGCCACGGCCTGCCGGCCGCCACACCGCGGCGATGGGAGCTGATCGGCCATGCAGGTCTCGCTCATTGGCCTGTCAGTGTTTGCGATAACACTGATCGTCGCCTACTATTCGAGAGGGATGCTGATCATCGGGCTGGTCGCTTCGCTGGCCTTCGGTTCGACAGCCATGATGACGCTCACCTCGCTGGGCGGTTCATCGCCACTGATCTATACCCTCTTTGCGGCCCTGCTGGTGATGGCTGTCACGGCAAGGCGGCGGATATGGCTGGACCTCGGCAACGTCTTCGGCAGCATCCGCCCGATATGGGTGCTCAGCGCCCTTATGGCCTATGCGATTGTGGGGGCCTGGTTCCTTCCTCGCTTCTTTGCCGGTCAGACCAGCGTCTTCGTGCAATCCAGGACGCGAATGTCGGTTGTCGAGGCCTCGTTGGCCCCGGTGAGCGCCAACATCTCCCAGACCGGCTATTTCATCTTGGGTGGGCTGACGGCAATCGCTCTTTGCGCACTGCTCCTGCACACAAACCGGATCGACCAGATCCGTCGAGGGTTCTTCCTGTGGTGTGGTTTGCATACCACCATGGGCCTGGTCGATTTCCTGGGCAAGAGCTCCGGCGCGGGCGATCTGCTGGCGCCGATCAGAACCGCCAACTACGCCATCATCACGGGCGCCGAGGAAGCTGGGTTCACCAGGATCGCTGGCGCTTATTCGGAAGCATCGGCGTTCGGGGGCGTTTCCCTTGCCTGTCTGGCCTTCTGCTACACTTACTGGCGAAAAACCAGGTCGCGGCTGGCCCAGTGGCTCGCCCTGACATTGCTTGTGCTCATTGTCCTGTCCACTTCCTCTACTGCCTACGTCGGCCTTGCGATACTCAGCATCCCGGTCGCTTTCTCGATCGCCCGCTCGCTGATTTCTGGCCGGATCGGCAGCGACGAGATCCTGATCATGACATTGCTGGCTTGCGGCCTGGCCGCGGCGCTGGGTATCGCCGTCGTCAATGCAGGATTTTTCGACCCGTTCATCCGCCTCATCGAGGCCACGATCATCAACAAGAGCACGTCCTCCTCGGGTCTTGAGCGAACCTACTGGAACGTCAAGAGCCTTCAGGCTTTTGTGGATACGAGCGGGCTTGGGATCGGGTTCGGCAGCTCGCGGGCATCGAGTTGGCCGATCGCAGTGCTGTCACAGCTCGGTCTGTTCGGAGCCATCATGATGGCCATCCTGCTCGGCGTCATTTTTCGAGGCCTGGGTCGATACAGCGCCCGGGTCGACCTGGAAACGGATGCGGTGGCGACCAGCGTCAAAAATTGCGCCTTGGCAAGCATCGTCAGCGGCTCATTGGTCAGCGGAACAGCCGATCCTGGCATTGTCTTCTTCGTCGCGCTGGCGGTCATCTCGGCGACGAGGGTCCGGGCTCGTAGCACCGGGAACGCCACGCGGCCGTTGCTGGAGCAGCGGGGTGCGCGCCGGCGGCAGGGATCCTGGGACGTGGCTATGCAGCGATCTTGAGACGGGTCCCGGCTTGCTAGCCGTGGAGCGTCCATCTCTTGCGCTACATGGCAGTGTCCAGACCGCGGATAGCGGACTGATCGATAACACGGCGGAAAATCCGAAAGGTGCGGTGGATTTCGAGTGGCCCCTGCGCGTCTGGCCGGAGTTGAAGCGTGCTGCGGGTCCCATTCCGGGCGCAAGATCGCAGCACTCGGTCACGAAGTGCTGTTGATCTCGCCTGCGCCAAATGGGGGGCACGACGCAGACCACCTATGCCGACGCGAACGGTTGGGCCGTGATCCTCAAGACGGTTCGCTTTGTTTGGTCGGTGAGCAGCAGACGGCAGCGATGGCGCTGAAGACGCGGCCGTGTGGCCCGTCGGCGAACTCAGGTGGTTGTGCCTCGGGCATTCATCGGAATTGGGCATTCTCGCCGGCATCAGCTCGGCGACGTTGCGTCGATTGATATCCTGCGCGATTAAACTGGTGCTCGCTTTCCAAAGCTGCCCGTTTAACCGGCGATTGACGTGATCGAGAACCAGGTGCGGCCTTGTCGCTCACGCTTCGCACGGTTTGCCCCGGAGACGCCCTCCAGGCTCATCGCCGCACCAGACGCGCCGCCTTCTTGTGATCATGGCGATTCCCTCTCAGGTCAGCATGATCTGTAGCCGCGGATCACCCAAAGCGTCTGCGCACCGCTGCCAGGGTACGCATGGGCTTCACAAATCGCGGCATCGTCAGGACTCCCGCTCGATACCGAACCGACGAGCGGACGACCTTCAGGATAGCGCAAGCCCACCGCTCGCTCTCGCCACCTCGCTGGCGAGGTGCTAGCGCGACGGTGCTTCGTCAGCACCCTCGAAACGCGCAATTCGTGCTGAGACCGGTCGCGGGGGTAGGGTTGGGTTTGGGGTGGAGGCAGGCGCACGGTTAGTCGGAGCGGTCTTTCAGTCGAGACAGATGAGCGAGGCAAACTTGTTCCACGAGCCGGTGGAGTTCGGCTGTGCGTTCTCCTAGCCAAGCGAGCGCTTCCTCGCTGATGGCGTAGTGTTTCGAGTAGCGGGCCTTCACGTAGGCCTCGTTCAGCGTGTTGAACCAGGCCCGATGGCGCTGCTCCTGTCGCGGCCAAACTTCGGCAAGGCGCCGATCTTGGTCCTCCGCCAGCGCTCGGAGGAATTTGAGGTTGTGCGAAGGTGGGCTGTAGTGGGTAAGGACCAGGAGTACGGTTGCGTAAGCATGTTCGATCGCTTGGTGAAGGAGAAAGGCGGCTTCCTTTTGCCGGCCCTTTCTCAATGAGTAGCCGAACGTGTCGAGAAAGCCAAATGCGCCCGGTAAACGCTCGTCCAAGTGCTCCTTTGCCGCCTCGTATGCATGGCGAGGGGTAAGCGGCTTCGGCTCGGCCAGCGGTTCATCGTCCAGCTCGTAGAGCACAATGCCCTCGCGGCGGATATCGCTGAAGAAATACTGCCCTTGGCGCAGGGCGGTGTTGA
>NZ_AHAM01000346.1 GCF_000236565.1 Mesorhizobium alhagi CCNWXJ12-2
TTCCAAGCCGGATCTCGCAACACCGCGATCATGCGCCGGCGTGGCGGCGAAGCTGCCGTTGAAAGACCCCACGGGCGTGCGGGCGGCGCTGGCGACGACGATTGAAGTCTTGCTCACGATGGCTTCCTCTGTTTTTAGAACTGAGCCCTGGCGGACGCATCAAGCTCAGTTGACGATCGTTGCTTCAGTGGCCCCACGCAGTTCGGCGCCGGTCACTCCTTCGGCGAGTTCCACCACCTTGAGCCCGCCGTCAACGACGTCGAGCACGCCAAGATTTGTGATGATCCGATCGACCACGCGCTGGCCCGGTCACCGGCAGGGTGCAAGCCTTCAGGATCTTCGAATCGCCGGCCTTTTGGTGTGGTCCATATAACCACAACCACCCGTTTCACGCGGGCGACGAGATCCATCGCACCACACATTCCCTTGACGAGCTTGCCCGGAATCATCCAGTTGGTGAGGTTGCCGTTCTCTGCCACCTCTGTCGCCCCGAGGATCGCCATGGCGATCTTGCCGCCGCGGATGTCGATCTCGGCCAGCGCGATCTCGGGCTTGGTCCTGTAGGCACGATGGTCATCAGGCACACCGCACGATCGAGCTGGGCACGGTCGAAAGTCCAGCTCTCGGGCAGGAATAGCCGCAACCCTACCATGACCGGCACTTCGCCAGAGGCCAGCGTCAGCAACACGAGCGTCTGGCAGTTGGCGATCTTGCCAAGCGCCGAGGCATCTTGCGGCACCAAGCCGACCGAGTGGCCCCCCTTCTTAGGCAGCGCGCTGTCATCGAAGACAGCCAAGCATCGTTCCCGCCAACTTGTCCGTCGGCCTCCGCGAGCAGCGCCGCTTCCAACGGCGCGGCGTTCCAGACGCCGCTCGCAACGAAATGGTGCAGGTAGCTGACGTCGCCAGCACGTGCCGCCATCAGTTGAATGCTCTTACGATCGCCAGGGCCGATCAATCCCGCGATATACGCCGGGCACGTCCGTGCTCTCGACTTGTGCCGCAGCGTCCCAAGAAACGGGATTAGCCAGCGCTCCAGATCAACTTGCCAGTTCCCATCCATGGCCGGCCTCTCCAAAAGCCGACCTCCCATGAATCACCGAAGAACCCTCAGAGCTACATCGAAAACGCAGGCTACAAGTCAACCTAAATGCGAAAGGGCTAAGTCGGTCCGCACGCCTGGCTCCCTCAAACCCTCGAATGCATCGCCAATGGTTGGCCCAAAAGCGGACTCGATGCCTCATGCCCTAGAACTACCTGAGCTGAACGGCCTCAGCTTTCACGCTTATCCTGAACCATTTCGCCGAGCCGGATTTGCTTGGCAGCAAAATCTGCTGTGCTCCCGGCGCTTTCCGTTCCCGATTCCCGCAGCTCGGGAACGGCTCATCAAAACAGTGAGAGGCGTTGGAGTTTTGTGAATCGCGGCGCCTACATCGCAGCGAACAGAGGAGCTCTGATACTCAGGATACTACCACACGTAGTAGGTTCGTGGTGGTCGCTTCTCAGTTAAGGGAGTGGAGCCATTTCGGTGAGGATCGCCCAATTGAACGGAGCTGCGGTATGCGACGCAACGATGAAATGAAACTCGGACTGTATCTCGCTCCGGCGGGATATCACGGAGGTGCATGGCGCGATCCGAGCGCGCCAGCGGATGCCAGGGTTGATATCGATCAATATGCTCATTTGGCAGCACTCGCCGAAAGTGCGGCGTTTCATTTCGTATTTCTCGCCGATCATCAAGGCATAATAGGTGATCATGCAGCCATTGCTCGTGTAAGCGGTAACGATGAATTCGAGCCAATTACGCTTTTGTCGGCGCTTTCATCGAGGACACAGGATATCGGCCTTGTCGCGACGGCGACGACGACGTACTACCAACCGTATCATCTCGCACGCATGTTCGCATCACTTGACCACTTATCCCGGGGACGCGCGGCCTGGAACATTGTTACCTCGGCAAGTAATTTCGAAGCCCAAAATTTTGGTGAAAAGGAACTTCCAGATCATGACGCGCGCTACGCTCGAGCGAGGGAATTCGTAGAAGTTGCCAAAGGTCTTTGGGACACGTGGCAGGATGACGCTTTCATTCGCGACAAGCAAAGTGGTATTTATGCCGATACTGCGAAGTTGCATTTGCTTAACCACGGAGGGAACCACTTTTCAGTCAGAGGCCCACTGAACATCGGCAGGCCTCCGCAAGGTTATCCTGTGTTGGTTCAGGCTGGCGCATCCGATGCCGGAATTGCGTTCGCTGCAGAAGTGGGCGAGGTCGTGTTCACCGCCGAACCGTCTTTAGAGAATGGCAAACAATACTACAGAACTCTCAAGCAGAAAGCGCGCGCAGTTGGACGGGACGACGATCAGGTGCTTGTCATGCCGGGCATTATCCCGATCGTTGGGAGGACCAAGCAAGAAGCGTCTGAGAAGCTTCGAAGACTACAATCGCATACGCACATTGACGTTCTGATGAGGACGGCCGATCTTTGGCTGGGGTCTGCTACCGATCTGCGTTCAATGAATCTTGATTCATTGGTCCCTGAGGCTTTGCCGCAGACGAATTTCATCCAGAGCCGTCAGAAACTGCTCCTCGACTTGGCCGCGCGCCAGAAGTTCACCTGGAGACAACTAATCCGCGTAATATCAGACAGCTGCGGTCATCTGCTGGTTGTTGGAACGCCGGACGAAATTGCCAACACCATGGTCGACGTGTTTGATCAACATGCGGCTGACGGATTCAATGTATTGCCGGCGACCGCTCCTAGCGGACTCAAGGATTTTGTTGAGCTCGTCGTGCCCGAATTGCGCCAACGAGGAAAATTCAGGTCCAAATACTCCGGAAAAACCCTGAGAGAGAACCTCGGTCTCAAGCGGCCACTCAATCGGTTCACGCAGGCTGTTCTAAGCATTCGTCCGTGAAAACTGCCGAAGCCGTTGAGTGGGGTTCGGCTGTGGGTTTTGATTGCAAGCCTTCGGCGACTGGAGCCTACTCATCGCGCTAGCCAATCGCACGGCGGAGGAAGCCGACGGAGCAGTGCGCCATTTCGAAGACGGTGTGCCCCAGACGAACGGGCTACTCGGTTTTATCCGCCTGTTCGAGTGCGATTTACGAGGGGTGCCGGTGCTAGGGCTTCCATCGCGTGTGACCACTGGGAAAAGAAGGTTATGAAAACGGTTTGGTAGGACGCCGAAACTTTTAAATGTCAACAATAAAAAAACGCCGGATGATCTCGGAGGCAGTGCAATGCAAGATGCGAGCCCTGCTAGAAGATCGAGTAACGAGATTGACCCAGAGGTTCCAATGCACTTCGACGCTGTAAAGCGCGTGCTGAATGCCGAAGGCTCTGATTGCGCGACCTAACCGGATATGGTCGGAAGAAGCGGGTACGAAGGCAGGGTCGCTATCCTCGGCCAAAACTGGGCTACATGTATTGCTTAGCGTTCGTGTATTCTGTAGCCGGTCTCCCCGGTCGCCGCTGTTTTGTAATGGGTAACATGGAGATGGTCGTGAAATCTTCTACGCTTTCGGTTGACGATGCCGTTACCGTCCTTCTTCGAGATTCCGCCGCCGATGATTACTCGGTGTCACTCCGGAAGCAGTTTCCCCAGCTGCGCGTCTTGTGCGCCAAGGATGCGGGATCGCTCCACCGCCACGTGGCGAAGGCCGACGTTCTCCTCGCGCCCGACTTCCCTGTCGAGTTCTTTGACAAGACCCGTCGACTGCGCTGGTTCCAGTGTACCAACGCGGGCGTGGACTCGATCTTGCCGATCCGTGACCGAATGAACGACCTCATCATCACCAATGTTCGCGGTATCCACGGCGAATTAATTGCCGATTTCGTAATCGGTGGCATGTCAATGCTGCATTGGGACTTCCCACGATTTATGCGAGAACAGTCTCGCAAGGAATGGCATGGCCGAAGCGTCGCACCGCTAGCGGAGCTGACGCTTGGGGTGGTCGGGCTCGGGTCGATCGGTGCCGCCATCGCGCGCCGCGGCAAAAGCGCCGGGATGACGGTGATAGGCTCGAAACGGGATGTGACCGAGCCGATCCCAGGTGTCGACAGGGTCTTCCCGCCGAATGGTCTCGCCGAGCTCTTGGAGCTTTCAGACTTCGTCGTGCTCGCCGTTCCCCACGTTCCGGAAACCGAGCGTCTCATTGGTCGAGAGCAGCTTCGGCTGATGCGCCGCACCGCGTTCCTGATCAACGTTGCCCGTGGCGCGGTGGTTGCGGAAAGTGAGCTCATTGAGGCCCTCCAGGCAGGCATCATCGCCGGAGCCCTCCTCGACGTGTTTGAGCGAGAACCACTCTCAGTTGACAGTCCTCTCTGGACCATGCCCAACCTCATCATGACCCCTCATGTCGCCGGTTGGTCAAACGACTACAACGCCCGAGTATTTGATATTTTCAGCGACAACTTGCGGCGTTTCCTCGAGAACAAGCCACTGCGGAATGTAGTTGACGTGAAGCGGGGCTACTGACTGGACCCGTCGTAGAAAGCTGTTGCAAGCCAAGCTGCTCGACGTCGAGCTCAGCATCCGCGGAATCCTACGCGGTTACGGGCTCAAGGTTGGCGAGGTGAGCCGGGGCCGCTTCGAGGCGCCCATACGCGAACTCATCCAAGGCCACGACATGCTTGAGACGGTTATCGGCCCGACGAGGCGAGG
>NZ_AHAM01000345.1 GCF_000236565.1 Mesorhizobium alhagi CCNWXJ12-2
AGGCGTAGTGGAAGCAATCGAAATTGCTGAGGCGCCGCTTTCCTACGCCGTGCTGTTCGGCGACAGCGACCACGTAGGACAGGACGCGTTGGGGGGCACCGGGCTCGCGGCGCCGGATCTTTCGTGCTTCGAGCCATTCGACGACAACCGCCTCCGCCGCTTTGTAGGCGCAATTCAACTGATCCGGCCGTGAAAGGACGATGATGGCTTCCCGTGCGGCAAGGGTCGATGTGAACGGCGATGCCGCATCGAGCAGCGCCGCTTCACCTTACCTTCCAGCGGCCGAACATAGACCCGAATACCCAACTGCAAATCGACGAGCGATACGATATCCGAAATCGGACCCGCCCAAAGTCCAAGCGAGTCGCGTAGTTCCTGCGCATCCCGATCGGCCTGGGCACGGACATCTCCCGGCAGCAGAGGGCGAATGACATCCGCAGCCTGCGCCTCAGCCGTGGCAGGCAAGATCATACTAAGGACTATAGCTGACGAGAGAATTCAGATTGCAGCATGATTTCTAACATTGCGGGACGGATCAGCCGCATACCCCGCAAGCATAGGACCGTAATCGCCTCGCCCGACTGATAGCGGCGTGTGGTCAGCCCGAGCCAGGGGCCAACTGAGCGCGAAGTTCGGAAGTTTTCCGGATTCTCGATTGCAGTCACGTAAGAGACCGCCGCTGTACCGCAAATCCTTCAATTCCTAACCCTACGATCCTCCCCGATCAGCAAGCTCCATCAATGGCTTGCGGATAGTTCACGGACGCCCCCTAGTGCCGATTGCCGTCCGTAACCCCCAAACTCGTAGAACTCGCGCCTCTTTCGACGCGGACCGTGGCGCTCGTTCGCGGCGGTCGAGTTCGCTACGCTAAAATGGGGCGACTGGTTCAACAATCGCCGGCTGCTGGAGCCCATCGACAACATCCCGCCGACCGAAGCCGGAGGCACGCTACTACGCTATGCCGGAAGAGCCGGCCATGGCGGCATGACTCGACGAAACGCCTGCGGCAATCCCGGTGCGGTTCATGTTGCGCAACTCAGCGATTATCGGGCTGAATAAGGAAGCGGCTCTTGCCATCTCAGCGCGGCGCTGATCGCGCTGGCTATTTTGGAAGTCTGCGTTGGAAGGTTCTGAAATCTCCGTCTAGTCGATGAGGTATCCATCTTGTGGATGCGTTCCATCAAAACAATCGATTTTACCAAGAATGAAGGACATGAAAAACGTCGCTCGAAAGTCGACGTCTACGGGAGCTCTCCAGTCTGCGGAAGATGGAGGCGAAATCCTTCTAGACCTGATCGCCAACGGCACACCACACTCGATGTAATCCGCTCGTTTTCTTACCATCACTCGAGGCGCAAACTCCAGCTAAGGCGGTGCATAGCGAAGATTGCATCGCGTTTATAGCGCACAGGAAGTCATTTGCACGTGCTGCTGACCCCTCCGTTCAAAACTCTTCATCCACGGAAATATCAGGAATGAGTTCACCCCGGCGTACGGCATTCATTACAGGTATCACCGGCCAGGACGGCGCGTTGCTTGCCGAACTGCTGCTTTCGAAGGGCTACATGGTGCATGGCCTGAAGCGGCGGGCCTCGCTGATCGGGAATACCCAGCGTGTCGACCACCTCTATCAAGACCCGCATGAGGACCATCCCGACATGGTCCTGCATTACGGGGACATGACGGATGCGACAAACCTGATCCGTCTCCTGCAGGACACGCAGCCCGACGAAATCTACAATCTCGCTGCGCAAAGCCACGTGCAAGTCTCTTTCGAGACCCCTGAATATACGGCCAATGCCGATGCGCTCGGCACGCTGCGGCTGTTGGAAGCGATCCGCATCCTTCGCCTCGAGGACAGAACGCGGTTTTACCAGGCCTCCACATCCGAACTCTTCGGTTTGGTCCAGGATGTCCCGCAGCGGGAGACTACCCCGTTTTATCCACGCTCGCCGTATGCGGTGGCGAAGCTCTACGCCTACTGGATGACGGTGAACTACCGTGAGGCATACGGGCTCTACGCCAGCAACGGGATTCTGTTCAATCACGAAGGACCGACGCGCGGCGAAACCTTCATCACCCGCAAAGTGACCCGTGCAGTAGCTGCGATTATGGCCGGCAAGCAGGACTGCCTCTATCTCGGAAACCTGGAGGCAAAGCGCGACTGGGGCTCGGCGCGCGACTATGTCGAGGGCATGTGGCGCATCCTGCAGCACCACGAGCCTGACGATTTCGTGCTCGCGACCGGCGAGACGCATTCGGTCCGCAGCTTTGTCGAGGCAGCCTTCAGGCGAGTCGAGAAGGAGATCGTCTGGGAGGGCGAAGGCGTTGACGAGGTGGGCCGCGAACGCAGGAGCAACCAGGCGCTGATCCGTATAGACAAGCGTTATTTCCGTCCGACCGAGGTTGACCTGCTGATCGGCGACGCGTCTAAGGCGGCCACCAAGCTCGGTTGGAAGCCAAAGACCACTTTCGATGAGCTCGTCTCGGAAATGGTCGAGGCCGATTGCCGCGCCTACGGAATCACGCTCGATTAACGTGAAAAGATAATGATTTCGCTGGAGGGCAAACGCATTTGGGTCGCCGGCCATCGCGGTATGGTTGGGTCCGCACTGGTGCGCCGGCTGTCCGGCGTGCCCGAGGTAAAGATCCTAACGGCGGACAGTCGTGATCTCGACCTGACCGATCGCGCAGCGACGACCGCCTGGGTTCGGGCACAACGTCCCGACCTGGTTTTCATGGCTGCCGCCAGGGTCGGGGGAATCCTGGCCAACAACGAACGTCCAGTCGACTTCCTCCAGGACAATCTCGCAATCGAGCTCTCTACGATCGCGGCCGCATTCGAGGCGGGCGTCGAGAAGTTCATGCTGCTCGGCTCGTCCTGCATTTACCCCAAATTTGCGGCACAACCGATCCAGGAAAGCGCGCTGCTGACAGCGCCGCTCGAGCCGACGAACCAGTGGTACGCGATCGCCAAGATCGCCGGAGTGATGCTGTGCGACGCTTACCGTCAGCAGTTCGGGCGTAGCTTCATCTCGACCATGCCGACAAACCTGTACGGGCCGAATGACAATTTCGACCCGCTTGCGAGCCATGTGGTGGCCGCGACGATTCGAAAGATCGTCGACGCACGCAACGCCGGGAGGAACCGCGTCACGATATGGGGTAGCGGGTCGCCGTTGCGCGAATTCATGCATGTCGACGACCTTGCCGACGCGCTCGTCTTTCTGATGGAGCGCTACGATGAAGCCGGGCCGATCAATGTCGGCAGCGGCCAGGAGATATCGGTTCTCGGCCTCCACCAGTTGGTGGCGGAACTGTCCGGATGGCAAGGAGAATTTGACCTCGATCGCTCCAAGCCCGACGGCACGCCGCGAAAGCTCATGGATTCGAGCCGCCTGACAGCACTTGGCTGGCGGCGGCGGATCGAACTACGCGACGGTCTCCGTCAGATGATAGACATCTGCGGAAGCACCATTGCTGTTTAGCCAGCCTCGTTATGATCTGGTGAGCTGGTCGGTCGGCGGTTCTCGTCAGCTCACTTGCCGCACATCCAGACCAGGCGCGTTATCGAAAGCTGATCACCGGGCACAGCTTTCGGCCGAAACTTAACGCCCTATCGCGACCGGCGGGCGCCCGTTCTCCC
Organism: Mesorhizobium alhagi CCNWXJ12-2; assembly: GCF_000236565.1. Classification (GTDB taxonomy): domain Bacteria; phylum Pseudomonadota; class Alphaproteobacteria; order Rhizobiales; family Rhizobiaceae; genus Allomesorhizobium; species Allomesorhizobium alhagi. Next base: position 3,647 of record NZ_AHAM01000345.1, read on the forward strand.
AGTCTTCCCGCTCCAACGTCGGCACGCAGTCCTCCTCACTGGGTAGCCCAGGCAGAAATAGCCGATCCGCATCCATTCGGGCGGCGTGTCCAGGATCCGGGCGATCTCGGCCGGATCGTGGATCGACGCCCAGCCCATGCCGATTCCTTCCGCCCGCGCAGCCAACCATAGCGTGTTCACCGCCATGACCGCCGAATAGTCGATCGGCGCCTGCATGGTCAGGCGGCCGAGCCCGTGACCCTGGCCGGTTGTGCGGTCGGCGAAGACCGCCAACTGGCAGGGCGCGCCTCGGCAAGTCCGGCGAGCTTCAGCTGCGCATAGAGCGCGGCGCGCTCGCCCGAAAAGCATTGCAGCGCCTCGGCGTTGCAGCGCTCGAAGCAGCCTCTCACGGCATCGCGGCGTTCCGGGCTGTCGACCACGACGAAGCGCCAGGGCTGGCTGAGGCCCACGGAAGGCGCAAGGGCGGCAAGCGCAAGCAGCTGATCCAGGGCCCCCTCGGAAAGCGGCGTGGGCCTGAAGCGCCTGACACCCCGGCGCCACAGCAAGAGCTCAACGAGCCCGGCGCGAAATTGGTCGGGAAAGTTTGGGCCAGACGTCATCGCGCGGCGCTGCCATTTGTTGTGATGCCCGGCCGCGCCGGATTTTTCCCTTCTCGGCCGCGATCGCGGCGGCAATGCCGCGCACGAAGCGACACCTGCGTATTCACTTATCGCATTTGCAAGTATTCGGCGAAAGCGGCCTTGACGGCCGATCTCCCCCTGTTGGGGAGCAATGCAGCGATTTGGCTGAAGCCTTTCGAAATCTGGCTGCTGGATTTGGCTGAAGCTTGTTTCAGCGCCAAGGCGGCCAGCTGACCTCGCGCGCCAATACTCCTTGTCCGGCGAGTTTGGATAAAGATTCAGGTCAAGCTGTTGTTCTTGCCATATGCCAACGGCGCATAGATCGGAGCGTCATTGCTATACCGGTAGTAGATGACCCTTGCACGAATATTTCGTAGTTGAAAAGCTTCGCACGCGCATCCGGCACCTCGACGGCGGGAACGCGCGCCCGTGCCATATGTCAGGTTCATTACAATCGGCCATCTGGGAGACTGCGGAGGTTTTTCAAAGCGTAGCCATGCGCTTACTGCGCGCTGAGCGCCTGGCACGGCCTTTGATTTCTGTTCGAAGCTGCAATCGCCGGTGCGCTCGCAGACGAGCGGCGCGGCCGTCTGGCACTGCCAGTTATATCCGGTCGTCCACTTTGGATTGACCGCCGGCGCATTCTTGGCGCCCTGGGCCGCGGCGGGAGCGCTGGCCGCTGCCGGCACGATCAGGATCGGCTCACGCCGCCGCACAAGCCCGCCGGCGGTAACCAGAGAACGCTTGATCGGGAGCCCGTCGTGAAGCTTCTCGTGCCGACCGGGCGCGCGACCTGGCCGAGTTCGACCGGCACCCGGAGTCTCCTTCGGTCTTTGCGATTTTGGCATGGATGCCCCGGAGCTCGGCTATGTCGCCCTGTCGGACCTCGACAGCTTGCGCGGGCCGTTCGGCAGTCTGGTCGATTACGACATGACCTTTGCCGCCAGCAAGCCACTCTCGGCGCATGCCGACGACGCTCGCCGTCGCGGCTTCATCGCCGCGCAATCGAAAGGGGCTTGGGCTCACGCCCGGCCCTTTTTCTCGCCTTCCGCTCCACTTAACCGCACATAAACTGCGCTCCTTTCTCTGACCAGCCAAGGCTGGTCCGGCTCCCCCGAAGAGAACCGCCCAAGAGCGCCGGCGCTACTATTTCCAGAAGCTCATAGTCGATAAGGACGCGAAGTCTACGCCATGGAAGGTCGAGCTCCTCGCCGCGCGCGATCAAGGCCATGTCCTCGCTTACCTGCTCGGCAACGACCCCGGTCAATTCC
>NZ_AHAM01000344.1 GCF_000236565.1 Mesorhizobium alhagi CCNWXJ12-2
AGATGGCCGACCACCGAAAGTTAGCTCCCCCAGCTCATACTGCAATGCACAAATCTGCATGTTGCCCATGCGAAGGCAACATAGCTCCGGAAAAGGATCGAAACGGTGCTTACCGGCCAAGCTATGCCCTTGACGCATGGCGCGGTGCAAAAAATAAACTCGCTCGTCCCTCCCAAGATCCTTCAAGACCCAACTCGATGACGAAGCCCGTTTCATGGCCGAGCGCGGCCCCAACGCCGGGCGCTCTGAGATCAAGGCGTCCGGCGATTTTCACCTGCTTCTGGCGGCGGTCGCGGGGAATGTAATCCTTCAGCGCTTCATGGAAGAACTGGTGGCCCGTTCGTCGCTCGTGATCGCCCTTTACGGCCGTTCTGGCGTCTCGAGTTGCGGACGCGGCGAGTATGTGAAGGTTATGGATGCGCTTAAGGCAACTCCGAACTGGCCAGCGCGCTGATGTTGCACCACATCGATCAACTCGAAGCCGACCTTGATCTTCGCATCAAGAGCGGCCCGACGTTGAGCGAGGCCCTTGAATTCTGACGACTATCGTAGGTGAGAAGGTCGATCGACCGTTCGCCCGGTCGAAATCGATGGTCCGTGCAAAACGACCCCCCGAGCGCAGAAAGTTATTCCGATCAGAGCCGATCGGCGCGGACCTTCAAAAGTTGATAAAGCACATTCCGAATACGCCGCAACATCGTCAACCACTTCTTGCTCATCTCAGTTTTGCCTTTGTCAACGGCGTGCCTCTGTCGCCTAATTTGCCGCCATGGCCATTCCAATCAGAGAGGCGCAATGATCCGGGTCCACGCTCAATGCTCAGCAATGTCGAGTTGTGTAGCAGCGGAATGGTCCGCGAGGGCTCGCGCGGCAGCAAAGCCGAGATGCCTTTGTTCCGTGCCGTCATGATAGACAAAGGAAAGGCGCCGCCGGTGCGAAGTCAGCTTCGCAGGCAGCGGATGATAGGTCACGCCGGCGCCGCCGACGAGCGGCATGACCGCGCCTACGTCGACAAGATCTTCGGTCTCGACGCGCAGCAAATGGAGCCGCAGGCCGTCCGCCGTTTCGCCTACGAAGGGTATGCCGGCAAGGCGCAGGAAGCTGGATGGATCGGGCGCACGCGCAAACCCTTCGAGAAAGGCCGTTTCGACAAGATCGATGTCGACCATTCTTGAATCGATAGGCTGTTCGTTGAGAACGTCGTGAGGCAGATGCGGAGTCTGCCACTGCAGAGGCTTCCCCGCCGGCCCGTTGTGGCCAGGCGGATGGGGATGGGAATGGTGATGATGGTCGTCACCATCATGGTGGTGGCCGTGGCTGTGATGATGGTCGTCGTGCATGTTCAGAAACTCACCGGCTTGTCGATGATGGATCTATGTTTGCCGAGATTGCCGTGCGCGACCATCGAGCCGAGCGCCTCGACGACGACGCGTACGCCGAACAGAGCCGTGATGTCGGACGTGTCGTAGGGCGGGGAAACTTCGACCACCTCCAGCCCGCAGATGCCGGGCGCCGCCACGAGTCCGAGAAGCTTGAGCGCCTCGCGCGGCAGAAAGCCACCCGGTTCCGGCCAGCCCGTGCCGGGCACGAAACCGCAATCGATGCTGTCGACATCGAAGGAGATGTAGACGGCGTCGGCGTCTTTCCAGGCGAGTTCGAGCGCTATTTCGGCCGCCTTCTCAAGGCCCATCTGTTCAATATCGGAAATGGTCAGCACATTCGTGCCCCGCTTCCGCGCTTCAGCCACGCCGTAGCGGGGAACCTGCCAGCCGCCGATGCCGAGCTGCACCAGATTTGTCGCCGAGACATTCGGCAAGTTGGTCGCCCAATACCAGGGCGTGGTGTGCATGCGTTCATCGAGATCCTTTTCCTGGATATCGATGTGACGATCGAAATGGATAATGCCTATGCGCTTGGAAGTGACGTCGGCGATGCCGCGCACGCAGGGAAAGCCGATCGAATGATCGCCGCCCAGCATGATCGGCAGTGCTCCCGAGGAGGCCACATGGCTCACGCCCTTGGTAATCTGGTCGAAGCTCTTTTCGAGGTTGGCGGGGATGGTGAATACGTCGCCAGCGTCGCAGAGCGTCATCTGCTCGCGCAAATCAACGCCGAGTTCGTAATTGTACGGCGTGTAGAGCGCCGAAATGCGGCGGATGCCCTGCGGCCCGAAACGGGTTCCCGGGCGATAGGTGGTGCCACTGTCGAACGGGATTCCGATGACAGCCGCGTCATATTTGCCGACATCGCGGACGTTCTCGACATAGGGCGCCTTGAGGAAGGTGTTGATGCCGGCGAAATGCGGAAGCTCTCCGCGCGAAAATGTCGGGATCGACTTGTCGATGATCGAATCCGATCCCGGCAGGCCCATGTCGAGCGCCCATTGCTGCTCCTTGCGCCAGCCGGCCTCTGACAGCTTCCCTTCGGCCTCGATCGATTTCCAGCCCTGCGTGCCGCGGGCGTCGAAATCGGGATGGTGAAAGCGTTCCATCGGCTCCCGGGCGACAAGGCCCGCGCGGCGGTGGCTGCGTTCGGGAATCTTTCTGGACATTCAAGGTCTCCCTTGCGACGCCGTCGTCGCTACTGCGGTATCCAGCCGGGCCGTCCCGACCATCGAGGCCACTTTGGCCACGTCTTGGGAAGCAGCCCGGTTCTTGCGGTCGAGCTTCAGATCGTAGGTGATCGTCGCGCCGTAGGCGGATGGGAATTGGGGATCATGGCGCACCTTGTCGAAGACGAGGACGCGTGTGCCGAGCTTGAACGCTTCGCCGATGTCGTGGGTGACCATCACCACGGTCATGCCGTGTTCGGTCCAGATCTCGGTGAGCAACTCGTGCATCTCCACGCGGATGCCGGGATCAAGCGCGCCAAAAGGCTCGTCGAGAAGCAGTATCTGCGGACGCCCGAGCAGGGTCTGCGCGATTGCCAGCCGCTGCTGCATGCCGCCGGAAAGCGAAGCGGGATAAAGGTCGCGCGCATGGCTGAGGCCGACCCGCTCCAGCATAGCTTCGGCCTCTTTCCTTGCGTGCTTGCGTTTGACGCCGAAGACGCGGCCGAACGGGCCGCCTGAGCGAAAGTCTTCGACCAGAACCAGGTTCTGCAGGGCGGTGAGGTGCGGAAAAACCGAGTAGCGCTGAAACACGATGCCGCGCTGCGGAGTCGGCTGAGGCACCATCGGGCTATCGCCGACGACGACCACGCCGCCGCTCGCCTGTTCCTGACCGAGCAGGATGCGCAGGAACGTCGATTTTCCGCAGCCGCTGGCGCCGACCAGGGACAGGAATTCGCCGGCCTGGGCGACAATGTTGACCCGCTCCAGGACGCGGGCATCGCCATAGCTCTTCTCCAGCCCGTGGACGATGATGCGGCTCATTTGCCTTCCACCGGATGAGCCCATGGGGAAACGACATGCGAAAGCCGCACAAGCAGCCAGTCGGTGATGACGGCAAGCAGCGTGATCCAAGCCACGTAGGGCAGGATGACGTCCATCGACAGGTAACGGCGGACCAGGAAAATGCGGTAGCCGAGACCCTCGGTTGAGGCGATGGCTTCGGCGGCGATCAGGAAAAGCCAGGCCGGTCCGAGCGCCAGCCGAACGCATGTCAGCAGCCGCGGCATGACTTGCGGCAGGACGATCCTCAAAACCATGGTCCAACTGTTACCGCCCAGCGTCTGTGCCTTGGCGACAAGCTCGGGCGGCAAGTCCATGACGCGGTTGGCGATGTCGCGAACCATCACAGGAGCGACCCCGACCGCGATCAGCGTGATTTTTGCCGTCTCGCCCAAGCCGAGTGCGATGAACAGGATCGGCAGCAGCGCCAGCGGCGGGATGACGCAGACAACTGTGACGAAGGGAAGAAGAAACGCTCGCACGCGCGGGATAAAACCGATGGCGATGCCGAGCGTGAGTGCGATGAAAGTCGCCGCGCTGACCCCGGCGAACAGCCTGATCAGACTGGCGTAAGAGTCGATCCAGAGGATGAGATCGCCCGAGCGCTTGTCCGGCACCGTGGCGAGATCCAGAAAGGTCGACCACATCTGCGTGGGCGAGGGCAAGAGCTTGTCATTGGGATTGGCGGCCAGCCTTTCGCCCGAGGCGACCAGATAGGCAACCGCCACGACGAGAAACGGCAAGGCGCCGAAGAACAAGGCGCCGCCTCGCGAAACCCTCGCATTGATCAGGCGAAGGCGCACTTTCGATCTACGCTGCGCGCGGCCCGGGACTACTTGGCCCGCGTCGTGTCCTGCATTCAGCGTATCGATTCCTCTGGCTACCATGTCGCGCCTGCGTCAGAGCGTTCCAGCGGCGGCCTCCGCCATGTAGGTCGGGTCGAAACGAAGCTTGATGTTGTTGACATCGCCAAGGGTGGAGCCGCCGGGGAAACTCATGCCCACCACGTCGACACTCGTCGCGTTGGTGCCGAGGATACCGTGCTCGAACAGAAAGTTGCGGACAATATCCATCGTCTTCGGCAGTTCGGCGCCTTTCGTGAACTCGACCGCCTTGGCGGCTTCGAAGAACATTGCGGTCGAGGCGAGTTGCGCGTCGAAGCCGGCAAGGTCCGTGCCGGAAGCCTTTGCCATCTCCTCCTTGGCTGCCTGCCCTTCGGGCGTTTCCGATGTCATCAGGTCCATCGCTTCGTACCAGGCGCCGACAAGCGCCTTGCCCAGCACCGGATTGTCCTTCAGCGTCTCCGTGTTCACGACCATCATGTCGATGATCTCGCCGGGAATCTGCGATGAATCGAAGACCTTGTGCGCGCCGGGCATGGCGACAATCTCGGAAACCAGCGGGTTCCAGGTGACGACGGACGTGACGTCACCGGTACCGTAGGCGGCGACCATGTCGGCATCGGACGTGTTGACGACCGTGATGTCTTTTTCAGCAAGATTGACCGTCTCCAGGGCCCGCGCCAGCAGATAGTGAGACACGGAAAGCTCGACGAGATTAACCTTCTGACCGGCAATGTGGGCCAGCCCTGTCTTGTCTTTCAGGATCACAGCGTCGTTGCCGTTGGAGAAATCGCCGATGATCAGCGCCGTTGTGTCCACTCCGCCGCCGGCGGGTATCGACAGCGCATCCATGTTGGTCATCGAACAGCCGTCGAAGCTGCCGGCCGTATACTGGTTGATGCTTTCGACATAGTCGTTGATGCGGGTAATCTCGACATCGATGCCGTACTTGTCCGCCCACTTTTTCATGATGCCGCTGTCGGAAAGATAGCCCCATGGCATCCACCCGACATAGATCGACCAGCAGATCTTGAAGTCCTTTTTAGGCGCCGCGTCGGCGGCTGGAATGAATGAAAAACCTAGTGAGGCGGCTAAGACGAGCCCGGCCAGCTTGCGAAGCATTCGCATACCCCTGTGTCTCGATCCGGATTGCGTCCGGATATTTGTTGGGGGTTCACGGAGCGCAACCGGGAGGAGGTTTGCGCCAGCAAACCCGTGCAGGGTTCTCCCGGGATTTTGGCCCGCCGTGTTCCGCCGGATGCCTCAGTGCATCCCTGGCGGTCGCGTCTCTTGGACCAGCACCGCTTGGTCGCGGCCGGAACCCTAGACGCTCTGCACGGAATTTACGAAGCAAAGAGCGTGCCAGCCCGAATTGCGGCCAGACGCGGCGGGATTTTCCCGTGCTAGCAGATTATACAACGCACATATGGCGTAGAAATCATCGCAACGCCGACGGATTAGGCACTCTCCGTGCGTCGAGACCATCACTAGTATCGCAGAATGTTCCGTTGATAGCGGCTCAGGTCTCAGTAACAGGCGTCAAGTGCGTCATTGCACAGAGCCATCCGCTCGCGGTCTTCGTGTAGACGTCGGTGATCCACTCGTCGGCTCGCATCGGATCACCCCTGAACGTGCCGGTATTCTGTCCCCGCCCGGTTACAACAGCAACGTCACCGTACACTTTGACCCGTTGGATCACCGTTGTCATCGTCTCGTGGGTCAGGACGCCGCTTTCGATCGCCCGCAGGAAATCGGGCCGGCTCATCGGGCCAACGTCTGCGGTTACCAGCACCCAATCTTCGGTCACGCAGGCGGCGATCTTGCCACATCGTTCGACACCATGGCTTGATTGAAGGCGTCCTCTTCCGCGGTAAATCTCTTGAATACTTCGTCATTCATGTTTGGGAGCTCCTCCCACTGATCGGGGCTCAAGTCATGCATCTACTTTATCATCCCACCGAGAAACGGCGAGCGCCAATCGACGCGCAACGATCCACGTGGCAAATTTGGAATGAAGGCTTCCTCTTTGTGGACCCTCTTCAGGCGCAATGGAGGTCGATCTGACCGGAAATGCCGCGGCCCGGGAGGAAACGTTCTGGTCACCCAGTCCGTTGCAGACATGCGGATTTGGCTTTTGAATTAGGATCAAGAAGATCATGGATTCGGGAACATACTTTCGCCTCCTACGATGCGCGCGAAGGCGATCAAGACTTGCCGACGAAGCCGAAGATCTTTTGCAATCCGCCTTGCTTGCGGCGATCGAAGCGCAGCGCGGTGACATGACACGCAGCGAAAACCGACGGTGGCTCGTTGGAGTGTTACGCAATCGCGCCCTGCACGAGGCGCGGTCCGCCGCACGCAGGCGGCAGCGCGAAAGCGCCTATATGCTCCGGAACACCGGAGAGGCCGCCGTCATAGCGGAGGAACTGGAGCCTTTCGTCGCTACTTTGCCGCCAGCCCTCCGCACAACGGCGCTGCTCGCCATAACCGGGCATACAAAGGCCGAGATCGCTTGGCTTTTACGCTTGTCCGATGCCGCTTTGCGCAAGCGGCTCAGCGAGATCAGACAGCGCTGGCGCCGATCAGAACTCCGCATCCTGCCGGGAAACGGTGACCCCTGGGGAAACCTGCCGTTCGGTCTCGTGCGCAGGGCGCTAATCAAGAGAGTTCGCGATGCCAACGTCGTGCTGGCAACGCACGATCCCGATGGTCATCTCTTCGTCGTGACCTCACAAATGGCCGAGGCACGGCAACCTAGAACGTCCAATATCTGAAAAGGAGAAGACCAATGTTCGGAAAAGTGCGGATCGGAGCCATTTGCTACTACGTCAGCGACATCGCACGGACGGAAGCTTTCTATCGTGATGTTCTGGGACTGGAGGTCACGAGCATGGGTGACGATGGTTCTGGCAATGCCTGGCTTCAGGCCAGCACAGAAGGTGGAGTCGATCTGATTTTCTTCAAACAGGAATGCAGGCCGGGGAACTCGCCGATCGTCACTTTCGATCTCAAGGAAGGCGGGATCGACACCATTGTTGCCGCGCTGGCCGAAAAGGGAGCTACTATCGTTACACCGGTTAGCCATGCTCCTGGCGGGTGGTCCGCCGAATTCTCTGACCCAGACGGTCACACGATTTCCATGTACCAGTCCGAGGAGACCCCCCGCAGGAAAGACACCATGTAATTCGTTGAATACGCGGCAACACATGTTGCAGCGGATTCAGTTGGTGATTGAACGTCCGCTCGTCCCGCGAGGCGTCATTCGCAGCACACCGACCGAATTCCGCAATCCACCCCATTGCGGAAGCTCGGCCTTGAGGATCGAGAGCTTGGCAGGGCGTTATCAACTTAACGCGCGGTGAGCGATTTGCGGCGTAGACGCGTTCGCATGAACACGCCCGCCGTCCGCTATAAGCGCCATCGCTATTGCCGAAGCGCCAAGCCTCCTGACCGTGGTTCCTGGTCATCGTCGCATCGCCTCCAGCGTGTGGCAGTCATCCCATGCCGCTGGAGCTTGGCGCCCGTCCGAACCTGGTCCGATCATTCCACTCACTCCACAGCGCCTACGGCCAAAGTGAACTGGATGAATCGCTGCAAAAAAGCCCGCTGCGGGAGGAGGTGCAGCGGGCTTTCTATTTGGGC
>NZ_AHAM01000343.1 GCF_000236565.1 Mesorhizobium alhagi CCNWXJ12-2
TGACAGGCATCCTCCTCGCTTATAAAACTGACGGAAGGGTGCAGATTCTCAAACTACCTAGGGAGCAGGTGGTTCTGAAGGCGTTCTTCGACTGTTGCATACGCCTTCATAGGCGCTACAGCCAACCCCGTCCGCCGGTAGTCCTCGTCCCGCTGCTGCTTCACCTTTGATCCAACCTTTCCATTGTTTCAATGATAGGCTTTCGTAACAGACACTTTCGCCTCGCCGGTGTTGTTGACGTAAAAGCTGTCGAAGAGATGAGGTACACCGACTACCGCATCATTCACATAAAGATAGAGTTCTCCGGACTGTCGTGGGACAATCTCGGCGATCAGGCTCTTATTCCCTTGATGACTTCGCGAGATCGCCTGCTGGAACGGCTCAAGCACGTACTCATCGTTCCCGTATCGACCCACACGTGCGATGGGCTTGAACCAGGATTGGCCCCACCAGCGCTTAAACAGCGATCCAAGATAGTGAACAAACCCGCCCTTGGTTCCCAGAGTGTCAGCCGCAACAGTGCCGTCGTTCCAGTCGTTGGTTATGTCGATCGCAATCCTGTAGTGAACCCCTTCCTGCAACCAGCTGCCCGTGTCGTAACACAAGGAGGATGTCTTGAAGATTGAAGACGCCGCCAACAGTTCCGACTGATCTTCAACCAAGTTCAGCGGTTCTGGGCAGGTAGCACCCGTTGAACTGGCGACCTGAAACGCAACCTTGTTGATGAGGAGGGCCGCGAGCGACAGCGACAGTACGAGAAATGTGGCCGGCAATATCTGTTCGCGAAGTAGGTTGTACACCATCTGAGCAAGGCGACTTTTGCGCACCGATCTTGCGACACGCAAAAAGAATGGCCGGTCTGCGGTTGCCTTCCCTCGCTGAAGGAACATGATCAGGACGCAAGCGACAAACGCGATCCCTAGCCAGGCGGCGGCTGCATTGCCCGCCAACCAGAGAACGAGAGCAGCAAGCCCGAACGCGAGCGAACCTGCGAGCGCAACGCGTTGTTGTGCATCCCGCCTGTCGGTTGTGGATTCTGGCGCTTTGTAGACCTCAACGTTCCAGGCCACGCGCGCCCGATCGTGGATTCGCGTCTTCAACAACGAACTTAACCACAAGCAGATGGCGAACGCGGCGCCAAGAAGCACTGCAAGAAACGCATGTTCTGCAATGGCGTCGACCCAAGGGGCGGTGAATCCCGGAAGTATGCCTTTGAGCAATCCGGCGACGGGACCAACGACTCCGCTCGACATCAAGTCGATGCGCCCCGCCGTGTCGAGCGTGACATATCCTGCAAACAGGGGAAAAACAGCGAAGAGGACCGCGAGGCAGAGCATCACGTAATAGAGGCCGCGCCGCCACCAGACGGTATCGAGCATCTGCTCTACGCGTTCCTGTCGATCAGCAATTGCGCCAGTTGGTTTCAGAGCGGCCAGTGCAGTCGCGAGCTGACCATCCATGCGTTCTAGGTCACGCCGGCGATCGGCTGGCAGCGGAAGGTTGTCAGCGAGGATCCTGCCGGCAACCTTCTCATCCGCCTCCGAGTCTGCAAAGGGGATTTGGGCGCCGCTGACCGTTAATATTCGAACATCGTCCGGCAGCGAGATGGGTGCGTAGGCATCTGCGCCGCTGTGCATTCGAAGGATGACGCTGCTGTCGATCAAAGGTGTCGACGAGCCCATCAAGTGCTTGCTGGACCTCGGATGGTAGCGATAAAAAACGCCGAAACCGGATCGGGAATCATACAAACGTCCACTCGGCGACGCGTACTCCCAATAGTCGGCAACGATCTCCGGCTTGAACCGCAAGCCGGAAGCGGCAGGCTCAGCAATCATCCAACACAAGGGTATGTGAGCCAGTCGGTCATCTGCGTATCCGCCCCCGACGTTGGCGTGACTTCCCGCGAACCAGACTTGCAATAACCTTGGGGCCTCATTCGAATCCGCAGACTGAACGCCTTGGTCTATTTCATCCCATGGTATCGGAAAGAATGTTCGTCGCTCGTCGTCAATGCTGAACGCCTGTCGGGCCTTGTCGACAAGTGCGAGGAGGTTCCTTCGCTCAAACGTCATTGGCCAGACCCACTTGTCTACCGCCTTGGTCAATTCATCGACCGGAAGGCCGTAGGCCGACACTGTGTCCCACACTCCCATGAAGCGGACGCGGATGCGGTCAGGCGCACGCAAGCTACCCGGCTCTGGTCGGACATGATCATAGCCGCGGCTGCCGGTTACCTTATTCGTGGCTGCAACCCACACGTCCCGTACAGCACGGCTTAGAGTAACCCAAAACAGTGCTCCAGCCGGGAAAGCTATTCGGCGAAAGGACCGGTATGCGGCGAGCGCATTGCGATCAAGTTCTTCCTGAGACTTGAAGGCCACAAGGCCTTCCGAGGCAATGAGGCCAACGAGGACTCGTATCGTAAAGGCACCGCGACTGAATCCGAATGCGTAAACGTTGTCACCTGGCTCGTAATTCAGGCAGAGGAACTTGTAGAGAGCCAAAACACGGCGTTTGACGCCGAAGCCCAAGGCAAGTCCGATGAGCTGGAATGGCTTGAAGTTTGAAGTGCCAACACCGTCGCTGAAGGCGGCTAGTTGATCAGCCCCGCCAAGATCGAGCGCCTGGTAAATACGCCAGACATTCGTTTTGAACAGCTTGGCAGCGCTGTTGCCCGTCCCGTCCGCCAAGACAACCAGGTTTCGACCCATTTGACCCCTCGCCTCATCGCATGGCACTTCTGTACTCGATGATTTTTGTGAATCGTCGCCGGTCACATTGGGGGGCATAAAAGCCGAACTGTGGACAACCAAAGTCGGGTGTTGTCCCCCGAATTCTACTTTCCCAGCGGGTTTATATTTCCTCCCGTCTTGTGGTCCTCCAACCGTGCTGCTGCGATACGATTGGAAAGGAACCGGCCGGCAAGTCCGATTCCGAGCATTGCGAGGGATCCGCCAAAGCCGGGTAGTACGCTACCGCCTACTGCAGCAACGCCCTTCATAACGGTCTGGAGCACGGTATCATTGGCGAAGAATGTTGGCAGGATGTCGAAGACCGTTGTTGATCCGGCGGGAAGAACAGGACTGGTCTGCGTGATCGTCTGAAAGGCCTGGTCGATGATCGGTCGGCTTGGTACGCCTTCCGGTATTGTTTGCCGGACTCGATCCAGCAATTGCAGTACGTTGGCGGGCAGGGGATTTTGTGCAACCTGCTGAGCGATTGACAAAGCAGAGGCAAGAACCTGCTCGACGTTTGCCTGTGTTGATGACGCGCTCAGGGTCTTAACCTGTGTGATGAAGTTCACGAGCGCGTCGGATGCCGTTCCCGTCGGGATGCTGGCGCTGCCAGTAGCATTTATTATCGCGCTGTTGCCGATGCCTACCGCGCCGAGAATGCCGCCGACCCAGCTGAGCAGCCGGCCGCGACGTGCGTTTATGGTAATTTTGGAGCCGTCTTCTGCGAGTTCTTTTTCCGTCTTCTTGACGCGTTTTTCACTGAGACGACGGGGCTCCGCTGTGTTGAGAGCCTCCTCGGTGGTCGTATCAAGAACACCCGTGGTAGGCAGGCTGTTCTCATGCTGGAAGGATAGAAGGGCACTGGCAGTCAGCGGCCCGAACTTGCCGTCGATTTCACCAAGCAAGTAGCCAAGCTCGACCAATCGCCTTTGAAGTGCCTCGACCCTGATCGTGCCCCCTTGTTGCAACGGCTCAACCACCCCCACCTCCCCCTGCACGATTACGGGCATGCCCTCGTCGTCCACCAGAATATCGAACCGGTAGAGGTCGTTTTTCTTCATGATCGACTTGAGCAGTCGGCCGTATTTCGGGTCTGTGGCGTAAACCCCGGTAAGAGCGTCTGCGAAACGATCCGGATCGTTCACAAATCGGCGGGCGCTTGCGTAGACGTCCGCGGATCCGAGAAGTTTGCCGTGCCTTATGAAAGCCTCTTCGAGGCTACTGAAGGCCCTGAACGCTGCGTTGACGGTCTTCTTCTTCCCGCCGATCACTTCGGTAGTCAGAGCCATGACGGACGGCTGACCTGATTTCGCCTTTATCCCAAACGGGTTGTTTGAACCGGCGGGCATTCTGGTGCCGTAAGCACTTTCGAGCGCCCATTGGGCAAGCGTTATGGAAGCCGGGATGCTCCAGACGCGTTGACTTGCCTGCGCAGCACGGATGACTTCGATGTTGAAACGCTCGGGGATTTCGAGGAATACTTCGACATCCTCTTCCTCTTCGAATTCGTCTTCACCATCCTCGGGTTCATCCTCGACGAAGCCGTCATCATTATCGAACACCCAGCCCGGAGGGCTGTTCCAGCCTTCATCTGCAGCCTTTTTCAGCCACAACGGGGCATTGACCGACCGGCCTTTGGCTCCCCATGTGAGCTTGCTCCTGTCGTTAGGATTTAGACCGAAGCCTACATGTAGCGTGGCGCGGCCCATATAGTTAACGCCCGCCCCAATGCCCGTTGCACCATATGCTGCTGCCGCGATGATGAATTTGGCAATAGTGGGACTTGGCCTGTCGTCGGTGAACGTCTGAGCCTTTCCCTTAACCATCAACTGGAGGTCGGCGGCTCTGCCTCCGTTGTGACGCGTTGATCCCTTACTTCTTCCGCTGGACCCGGGTTGTCCGCCGGACGTAACAAGGACGACGTCCACTCCCGACGCTAGTCCGGCCTTCTGAAGGACTGCTTCCAGTTCCTTACTTATAGGCCGGTCCCGAATTTTTCCAGCCAAACCGGACTGGTCGATTTTAACCATGGCAATCCCCCCATACTTGCCTTGCGGCGACCTAGAAATTGCATGATACTTTATGTTACTATATCTTCAACAGCGGTTGGCATCAATAGCTGCGAGAATAAATTGGATGAAATTATATCAAAGGTTTTTCTCGAATGCGCAGTCCACAACTATTGCAGGGTTGTGTAAACCACCCCGTTAGCGATCTTGGCGCAGTCCAAACACTAGTCTTACCGTGTCATAAACTTTGTTCACGATGGATTGCGAGAATGGCGATTCAAGCTTCAAATGGAGGGAGCGATGGATCTCCAGGACGGAATCGAAACGAGTGAATCGCGTTCGCGCCGCTGCGCCCGGGCGCATATCTGAACAGCACGATCGGCGGGCTGCCGCCGCCATGCCCCCGGTCGTCGGAGGCTATAGCCCAGAAGAAGCCCTTCTTCGTCCGTCGTCGCCCGGGGGTCGAGCACCGGGCGGTGGTCTCGTCCATGAACAGGCGAGCTGCTTCGGCAAGATGTTTGGATGTTTGCCCATGTGGTCGGCGATCGGCCGGAGATGGAAGCAGCCCCGGCCCGTCCAGTTGCCCAAGGTGGCGCGGTCGAGTGTGATCCCCTGCCGGGTGTAGATGTCGGCCTGCCGGTAGAACGGCACATGGTCGCCAAATTTCGAGACGATGACTGGGCGATCAGCGCATCGGTCGGCAACCCGCCGGGCACCACATGTTCGGGCGCATGGGCCTGTACTACCGCACCCGAACAGCGCCCGGCAGGCATATTTGGGGCGTCGGGTGACCATCACGCGGAATTGCGCGGGGATCACATCGAGGCGCTCAGAGACATCTTCGCCGATCCTCGCCATCTCGCCGCAGCCGCAGGGGCACACGGTGCTCTCCGGTTCGATGATGCGTTCCACGCGCGGCAGATGGGCGGGAAGCTGACCGCGGTTGCGATTTTGCTGGCGCGTGTTGCTGCCCGACTTGCCATGGATGATCGCCGCGGCCTTTTCCTGAGCGGCGTTCAGCACGCCCTGGGCGATCTCCACGTCTTCCAGCGGCAGGTTGTACTGGTCGGGGCCCAGCTTCTCGGACTTGGAGCCGAACTTCTCGCGCTGCAGTTCGCTGACGATGCTCTCCAGCCGGCGCCGCGCCTCCTCGGACTGAGCCACGCGGCCCGGTGCTCGGCCAGGGCAGTCTCCGTCTGCTCCAGAAGCGCCTTCAAACTGGCGTTTTCTTGCGTAAGGGCAGCGACGTTCATGCCACGTTTGAACCATAGATCGGCCGATCTTGCCATCTGGAACAGGGCTCCCGAGTCACTCTGACGCTGCGGATTCGATGCGATTTGGCAGGCGGTCACGATGCGATTCGTCGAGACCAAAACCGGCGACTACGGTCAATTTCCGCAAGCGCGCTATTGGCTTGCGTCTTTGCGCTCCTCTATCGAGTGGACTTCGACGCCGAGGCGCTCCTTCATCTGTCGGACGAGGTTTTGACGCTCCTCGATCCGCTTGTCGAGTGCCTCCAACTTAGCTCTGGGCGGCCATTGAGTTTTTCTTTGCAGTAGGCACTCCCTTCCTTGCCGGCACAGGCTCGTCCACCGTCTGCTTCTTCGCATCGGCAGCAATCTCACTTTTGTCCAAAGCGACGCGCATTGCATGGAATCCCAAGGCTCGATAGGCTTCCATCTGTTCTTCGGAAAAGAATTGGTCGCTAGTGGCTTCGTGCGGAAAGTTCGGATAGCGGCGCTCGTAGTCCAGCACGTAGTCGGGCTCGTCACCCGTCACCGTCGCTTTAACATAGACGAGGATGCCTTCTTGGCCATCTTCGTAGATGATACGGCCAACCGCGAAATGTTGGTTGTGTGCCTCTGAGTCGCGCGAAACGGGTTTCGAACGGTCGGCCGAACGCGCAAGAGCTGCGGTCCTCACAGGCCACCAGTCAAGCGAAATCAGCACGCCTTCATCAATGCGCGCGAAGCGCTGCACATCCGCGAAAGCGCCGAAATTCATGCCCGGATCGGCCTCGGCGTCGATGACGACTATGAACTTGCAGCGGCGCTTGAGCAATTGGTAAAGCCCGATGTTGTCGATGTGGCCGCCGTCGGTAATGTAGATACGCGAGCTGTCCGACCGCAATCGGCCAAAGGCTTCTGCGAAGAGGTAGAGCCGGAGAATGTCTTCCCAGCTGAACTTGGCGGATTGATCCGTCGAGTCGGCGGACGGTTTTGCTTCGTCGAGTTGCTTGGCGGCGAGGATGACATGCTTAGGGTTTCGCAGCCAGAAGCCGAGGCGAAGGTTAAGAAGCGCTAGCGTCGGGCCCAACCAGCCGATGCTCACCCGTCCCATGCTTGACGAGACTGCCGCGCCGGATATGGCGACAGCGGCGGCAAGATCGAGTTGCGGTTCTTCCTTCGCGAATAAATCCGAGGAAACGTAGCCGGTGGAATCGCTGCCTACAAAGTGCTTGGAGAATACGAAGAATTCGGCGTTGCGGCCGCGCTTTGCCGGGTCGGGGCGCGGACGCTCGGGCAGCGGCAGCTGAACCACGCGCTTTGATGGCTCCTTCTGCTGACGACTTGGCGCGGCGTACATCCAATTTCTGACCGTGCCCGTTGCCGCATCTAGACTGCCCTGAGTTTTCTTCCACAGCCCTTGGCCCTTCGTCGCAACCTCTGCGGCCGCGGCAATGTAGTCGCCGCTTTCTTCTTCAACGGCACGGTTGGCTACAGCTGTCTTGTCCCTCGCGCATTCGGTTCTCGGCGCCTCTGCATTCGCAGTCGTTTCGAGTGGTCGACGGACGTTCAGCGTACCGTTAACAAGCAGATAGGGGCCGAAGTCGCCTAGTTCATGCAGTTTGAGGGACGTGCCGTTGGTCGGATGTCCAAGGCGAAACGCGACACTTAGCCGGTCGCGATAAAGCCGGTGCAGGCCGTTCGCGTTTTCGGTGAAATTGATGCCCAACGCGACGATCACCAGCGTGATAGCGAGATAGTTGGCCAGTACTATCAATTCGTCGGTCTGGCCGAACGGATTTCCCGCTTCTGCGCGGGTGGCAATCGCCGAGATGGCCAGAAAAAAAAGCAGGAGCAAAATGGCAAGCGCGGTAAGCTTGCCCGAGCCGCGCCCCCACAACGTGCGCAACGCGCTGCCCAGCTTGCCGGGGCCATCGTATTTCGCCACGAAAGTGATCAGGACCCAGCGAATGACTGTAAAGACAGCGACAAGGCCCGCTAGAATAGAGACCACCCACCAGTTCTCGGCGCAAGAAAGCCGGGGCCGAACAGATACCCACTAGTACAGCCCGGGCAAGACTCCACCTTCATACCGGAGATGATCAGGAGCAGGAAGAGGCCATAGATGAGCAGCGGAAGCGCCAGTCCCAATGCATAGAAGGCAGCGCGGGCGAAAAAAGCTTGCAGCCGCGCACTTATTGTCGGCGAACTCAGCGCCTTCTGTATCCACGCGATCAGCGTGCCGCGGAACGTCGCGGTTGCCGCGACAATCGCCGTGGCAGAAACAACGAGCGCCTTTATGCCGGTTATGCCCGGTTCGACGACACCCCCTTTGGTGGCGGGCGCGATAAAGGCAGCGACGATTCGTGGCTGCAGCTCCACCAGCAAGGCAACCAGCAGGCTGACAAGGAGATATCGCCCCCATTGGGTCCAGCGGCTTTCGTGCTCGAGCGTACTGCTGCCGAACTTCCCATAAAAGCTTTCAACAAAGGAACGCCAAAGCGCCCATGCGACGAGCGAAATCGCGAGAAGCGCTGCGATCCCTTTCGTCATGACAAGAGGATCGGCCACGATCGACCCTACGATGCCCTTTCCAAACTCCTTGTCCCAATCGGAATAGAACCATCTCGCGATGTCGAGCCAGATGCTGTGATCGAGATGACCGGTGGTTGGATTTGTGACGATGACCATCGTCGCAAGAGGCAGCAGCACGGTGAGGAGGAGAAGCAGGTTCACCATCAAACCACGCATGAGAATGGCTCCGGACAACAGGATGTCACCGAAACCCTTTGGTGCAAGAAAGCGGCTGTGGTCGCGAACATGCCCGACCGCGACGTTGTCGCGTACATCCTGGCCGGCACCGCTGGCGAATGGGAAAATGCTATCTCTGCTTTTCGGACTTTGGCCCTTTGCATGATCCGTCGACCCGCCACGGACCTGTCCTGCCGCCTTGGCTTCAAATTCAACCTCGCCCTGCTCTGCAATTCCGGCTGGACCAGCGCTCATGGCCGCAACCATGCTGGCTCCGATGTAGCCGCCTCCAGACACTGTCGACAGATAGTCCACCCGTCCGATGAGGCTGAATTGGTCCAGCGCCTGGAGAGCGCCTAAACAAAAGGAAGCGGAACGTATTCCACCGCCCGAAAGCGCTATCCCAAAAAGCTCCGGCGGCGCCTCGCTTTCGCGGTCCGTGCTGTTTTGGGTTGGGCTTTCGTCAGACGCTTGGGACAGGATGCCGTTTGCGCGGCGGCGAGTGCGAATCGACTCATGCTCCTTGGCGAGAACGGCAGCGAAATCATCACCTTTGGAATCTGATGGAGAGTTATCTGCCTTGTTCACCATAGAGCCGCCCTCAAACGTTACAGTAGCTGTTCGACTGAGATCAAACGTGAAAACGCACCACGCTGGCCCCAACAAGTCTTGGCTGTTTTGGGCGACGGCGCCTGGATTGATAATGCCGCCGATGACGCCGCCGGTCATGACGATGTCGCAGGGCAAGAGCTTTTGGCGGGCAGGTTCCGGTTCTCAGCCCCAGCCGGCGCTTACGCGGCGTTTCCGAATCCAGGCATGCCGGCCTCCACAGTTAGCTCAAAGGGTCTTCAGGTAGGCGATCAAATTCGCTCGCTCGTCCGGCTTTAGCCCGCGACCGATCACCCCCAAAGGCCGCGGCGGACTGTCGGCGCCTTCATCCGGATCTTCGAAGGAGTGGCCGAGATTGGAATTGCCGCGCTCGCTGGTATCGAAAAGGGTCAATCCGCTTTCGCATTGCGGCTTGGCTGGCGCCGCGGGGTGGACGGCGAAGACTTCTGAAGCCGGCACCCTGTCGACCGGAAGCCCCACCCTTGCGGGATCGAATTCGACCGGACCGACACAGAACGCAAGAGGGCGGACGGCCTGCGGCGTCAGGAGATCGTCCAGGGTCGGAACTGAGCCATTGTGCAGATAGGGCGCAGTCGCCCAGACACCGTCGAGTGGCCGGGCGCGATAGTGCGGTTCGACCAAATAGGCGACACTCGGCGCGCCTGCAGTGATCTTGGCTGCATGGCTGTTGGGCTCCGGAAGCATTGGTTTGAACACCCTGGGATTCGGGCAGTTCGGCCGCATGCCCTTGATCGCGGAAACTTCCTCGGCCGGCATCGCCTGACCGTTAAGACGTTCCATGTCCAGGAACCATTGGTCCTCGACCTTCCGGACAGCCGCCATCAGGCCGGCGACAAAGGATGTCCTGAGCGCGGCGTGTCCCTCCATGTCGCAGGGAAGAAGGACATCGCGCCGAGGGTCGATGTCAAGGTATCCAGGCAGGCTCAGCTGCCGTTCCGTCAGCACACGGGCCTGTTCGGGGTCGGTGCCCATCACGGCGACAGATTTTTGCACAACGTTGAACAAGCGCTCGTTGCCAAGCAATATCCAGTTCTTGTCCTCGGGGAGATTGTTGATCTGATCGGTATTTTCTTCCATCCAAAACGAGTCTGGATCATCGATTGGAATTTCGGAATCCCGGACCGGAGCACGATGGCACTCGAAGCACAGTTTGCGATAAAGTCCGCGCCCGGCCACCACCTCGGTCTCATCGATGTCCCAGTTTCGATCGCCGGGGAAATATGTTGCTGCCTCGGCCCACTTCGGCGCGTGAAGTCCGCTGAAGCCGACCTGGGGATCCAGCGGATGCTTCGCTCCGAGCAACAGCTTCTCGACCCTGTTTATCGCCGCGACATCGACAGTCGATGAAAACAGTGGACGCGCTGGATCCTTGACATCAATCATGTTGATCTTGGCGGCAACACCCATCGCCTCGCCGATATTGCGGATGTTCGGATTGAGGATTGAGGCGTCGTACTGCGCCCAGACGAAATTTGGAACGTCCCAGATAGGCGGGAAACTCACCGGGGCCGTATGGGCGGCGAAATTGCCGTCAAAGGCGGCATCTGTAAGGCCTCCAGCCATTTCGCCCACGGCCGGTTTTCCGGGATTTCTCGGGTCGGCGAGATTCTCGTGAAATACCTGGTTGCCGATGCGGTTGAGTGCGTCGAGACGCCCGAACCCTTCATCGGTATGGGCCATCTTGCGCCGCGTCAGAATCGCCTGTTCAGCCCCTACCTTACCGAAGATCTTTTCGTCGCATATCTCCCTAAGCTCGTGTCTTGTCGCAGCTTTTTCCGCCTCGCGCGCCATGCCGGTCACATCCGGCCGATCGTCGAGGAGGCTGTTGGCGAAACGCCCGCTGCGCCAAGGCGCCTTGTCAGCATAGCAAATGGACAGCCCGATAATGCGTTCCAAGTTCTGCAGGTCGATCATCGCGGGCGCACCGTCTATCCGCAATTCTGTGCCTTTGTAGATGACCCGACCGGTATGGCAGGCGGCGCAGGTCAGGCCCAACCCGTCCTGGAAGTTCGCTCCGGTAGCCGGATCGGTGCCGCCCTTCAGAACCGCAAACCCGATGGGAAGGACACCATACCCTTGCGCTGTGTGGTCTCCAGCTGGAGGATCGCATTCCTTGTTGGGCGAAATAAAGCCAAGCCTTGCCAGATAGTCGGGGTCGCTGATCAGCCCGCGCGGGATAATCGGGTCGAGCGGACTGATTTCCGGACGCTCCAGCTTTCTGAACCAGGCGTAAGGCACCGGGAATGTGGCGGTACCCTGCGAAACATTGTGGAACCAGGCGCGATCTTCGTCCGACCAGTTTTGTTCCAGCCACGCGCATTTTTCGAGCCGGCGCTCGGCAAGAAGCGGTGGCGCGAGCATTTTGGAGCCAATACTTGCCCAACGGCCCAATGCCGCGACTCCATCGCGGGCCATATGCGGCGCATAGCTTGCCACAAGAACCAGCATCACCGCGACGAGGATCACTCCGAGGACCACCCGTCCGAGGCCACGCAAAATCGATCGGAGTTTCATGACCTTCTCCTGAAGCGCGGCAGCCGGAAAGCGCCTGCCCGGTTCGCTATTGGTTCAACAATATATTCGCCGCCTCGACCACCTCGTCGGTTTCGGTCGCGGTCCGCCGCGTGATCGTTGGCTTGAAGCCTTCGCTGTCCAAACCCCAACCAAAATTGCGAACGTTCCACCGGCTGCTGGGCAAAACGGCTTCGGCAATGCCGGGGATCGGCTCCCCAGGCACCTTGGTCCTCAGCAGCCGCGTTTCGGTGTGGCAACTCACGCAATCGGTGTTGAAGAAATGGCTTTTCTTTGGATCGGCAATGACCGCCGTGACTTCGATCGTTCGCTCCGCCGTTGCCGGCGCATTGATCAGTTCGGCCGTGGAGACGCCCTTGCGGGCATCCGGCAGGCGAAAGCAAGTGGTCATGGTCTCATTTTCATTATCGGTCCTCGGTCCCGGCAAGACCTTTTTCGCGCCGAAGAAGCGCAGCAGTTGCGCCTTCGCTCGGTCTTCGAACGCTTGGCCGTCAAGCGCTGGACTGAGAAAGGCTTCCAGATTTCCGTTGTCCGATCGCCGCTGCATCGGCACGAAGATCCACGGTTCCGGCCCGTTCGCCGGAATACCCATCACCGCCATTGCGCTTACCTGCGTAGATTTCAGGTGCTTCTCCAGTATGGTTTTCAACTGGTCGCGAAAGGGCTTCTGCGAAGGCGCCTTCAGCCCGGGATGCACGTCGAGCAACCCGGTCGTGACTATCGGTACACCTCCGAACCGCCCCGCTGCCAAATCGTCTCGCAGAACGACAAAGTCGGAAAGTGCCGCGCGAAAGGGCTGCAAGTCCGGGTCGACCCGGCTAAGCATGGGGACGAGGCAGGTTTCCTGCACCTGCGATTTCTTCTCGATAAAGCTAAATATTATGTGAGCCGCCCGATCGTGAATTTTCAGTCCACCATTTGGTTCGCGCGTTACCGGCTGCAGGATAAGCCGGATTTGCGGGATTTGGCCGAACGCTTCCATTATACTCGCCGAAAGACCCGGAGCGCCCACGTCGATGCGGATTCCGGCTACGAACCACGTTTTGATATCCTTGGCATTCTCCGGAAAGCCGATTTGCGCCGTCGCTCCGGCCGAATCGACGATTTTACTGTCCTTGCCTTGAGCAATCTCGATGAATTGCTTGAAGGTCAGATCCGTCATCAGTGGGGCGCCGCCGCTGTCGACCAAATCCGCGATTGATATGAACCCGGACATGTCGTCTCCCTGCGGAACCGGGAACAGGATTGATACGTCATTCGGCGCGAGCGGCGCGGGCGACTGTGCGACGGACGCCGGAGCACAGATCAAAAGTATCGAGACCAGGGCGCCTACTGCGCCGCGCGCCCCTATCCTGGAGAAGAAACGACGATCTGTGCGCATGACCCTAGCGGCCTCGATCCGACGGCGAAGATATGCCAGTCGCCGGTTTTCATTGCATTGTTATAGTAGCGTGCAAAAAAGGAATTAACTCTGAAGGAAAAGAACTATTGTATTGGCCCTATATACTTACTATTGTCGTAAATAGCATCCGAATGCTATGGACGCCATAAACTGCATCGTTTAAAGGCCGTGATGTAAGCTCCTGCTCCATCCGCCGAAACTATCAAGGCAGATCACAAAGAAACGAGATGTCGAAATAGGAACCGATCCTGCTCGTACTCGTCAGGTGAGATCGTCCCCTCTTGCCCCATAATAGTACCTATCTTCCGTTCTTCATGCAATCCAGTATTTTATTAACGGCGAGCAGAGACGAAACGCATAGGGAGAAAATGAAAATGAACATGGCGGTCGAGTGGGATTTCATAGGGAAGGTTATTGCTGTGAATCGCCTCCCAGCATGACCTAACTCGCCGGACGCCGATTCACATCACACTTGAGGACTGGCGGACAGGCATTCATTATTCCAACCTCCATTCCTTACCGGACGGTGTAGCTACGCCCTTCAGCAGAACCACGTCCCTACCGTCTTTCCGGTAGAAGAAGGCGATGTCCTCGATGGCATCGCCATACTGACCGTCAATGTCGGCCACGACTACCGGCGCTGCACGCATAATCCTTGCGGCGAGAACGTCCCCCTTGCCGTTGTCGCGCCCGCGCGCCATTTCGCGAGCATCCCACGTGTGGCACCCGGAGGTCTGCAGGATCCATTTTGCATCGCCGCCACCTTCATTCTCGCACGAATAGATCGTTGCAACGATTTGGACCGGGCTGATCTTTGGGCGGGGTGCATCCAACTCGACCGTCGCAGTTTGGAGTTTGATGTCCCACACAGCCTTGTCTTCGACTTGTTTTCGTTCGATCGTCGTCCTGATGAAAAGGAGAGTGCCGTCGCGGAGCACACGCCAGGGCCGATCGAGCCATCCGCTGTCCAACTCTTCAAGGCAGGTGACCACATTGCCTTTTAGTGGAGCCTCGGCTTTCCCGAATTGGATCGACAGTATCTGGGGTGTAATTCAGAGGTGGCTCGGTTTGTTTGGACAGGAATTCCCGATTTATAAGTGGAACACTGCCTCTGGTTAGGCCGCCTCGGGAAGCGGTAGCGGGGTGAAGTAGGCCTCATCTGGCGCTCTGCCGTCAAGGCTGGAATGCGGGCGTCCCCCGATTGTAGAAATCGAGATATTTTCCGATGGCGGCTTCGCCATGCGTGACAATCTGGCCGCAGCGACGACGTGGGGCGTCTCCGACATGGCCTTCCACAAGAAAGCCGGCCTCAGGATCGAGGACATGGTCCGCAGCAAGTGGGTCTACCGCAAGCTCCGCAACTTCCGCGTCGGTATCGATCACTTGCCTCAAACGCGCCTACGGTTTGGCGCGTTGCACCTGGCGCGGCCTCGATCATTTCAAAGCTTACGTAGCTAGAATGTGTCCTAGCAGGCTGTTGAAGAAGTATCGCGCTTGGCCTTGAGGATGGCCTCGTCGCCGTTGTGATAGGCGAAGGTGATCTCGACCAAGCCGTCATCAAGCAATTCAGCGGAGCCGTCACCGCTGACTTCGTCCATTTCGTCGCAGCCGCCCCATGTGAAGAAGACCATCGAGGGGCCGTAACTCAGATCGAGACCGGCTTGCAGGGCGCCAAACGCAATCTCGCCGTTATTGCCGATCAGTTGGCAGTCCGCCGGCGCACTCATGCCGGCACCGCCATGAGCTTCGGCAGCCGCACCAGATTGTAGGCGGCGGCCGCGAAGGTGAAGGCCCATCCGACCCGGTCACGGCCGCGGAACTTCGTCTTGTCCTGGCCGGCGATGCTCTTGATCCAGCCGAATGCCTCCTCGATGCGCTTGCGGATGCGCTGGCTGACGGCATAGCCGCCGTGCCGCGTCGTGCGCCCATCGATCGCCGAACTTCGGCCGCTCGTGTTCTGCGCCACGTGCGGCGTCACCCTCATCGAGCGCAGTTCGTTGACGAAGTCCTCCACATCATATGCCTTGTCGGCGCCGAGCGTGATCGCCTGCGGCCGGTCGGCACGGGGCTCGATCATGTGTAGCGCGGCCATCCGCTCGGCATGTCCGTCGGCCAGTGTCAGGCAGGCGTCGACCAGCAGGCCGTGACGGTTCTCCATTAGCCCGTGCCCCATGAAGCACAGCTTAGCCTCCTTGCCTTTGCCCTTGCGGTAGAGCCTGGCGTCGGGATCGGTGGTCGAGGCATGCGTCTCGTTCGATCGCTTCTGGCCGTGGAAGTCCGCTTCGGCGTTGCGCCCACCGCCTTCTGCCGGCGGCTCCTTCGGCCCGTCCTTTGGCTTGACGCTCTTCATCGAGGCCCAAGCCTCGATCAGCGTGCCGTCGACCGAGAAGTGGTCCGTAGATAGAAGCCTCTTCACCTTGGGCTGGGCCAGCACCGCGCTCAGGAACTTCGCCGCGATGTCGCCTTCCAGCAGCCGGTCGCGGTTCTTCGAAAAAACCGAATGGTCCCAGGCCGCATTATCCACCCCGATGCCGACGAACCAGCGGAACAGGAGGTCGTATTCCAGCCGCTCCATCAAAAGCCGCTCCGAGCGGATCGAATAGAACGCCTGCAGCAGCATCGCCCTGAGCAGCTTCTCCGGCGGAATCGACGGCCGCCCGATCGGCGAATACATCGCCGCGAAATCCCGCTCCAGCGCCGACAGCGCCTCGTTCACGATCCTCCGGATCGCGCGCAACGGATGATCGCGCCGAACCCGCGCCTCAAGATCTACATAGCTGAACAGCTCGCCCGTCCAATTGTCGTCGCCGCGCACCCGCCACCCTCCGAATCTCCTTGGAACCAATGAATCATGGTCGGAGATCGGCGGCGAGCGACTTTTTCAACAGCCTGCTAGTCTTACTGTGTCATAAGTTGCTGACAGCATGGACATCGTGGCAGC
>NZ_AHAM01000342.1 GCF_000236565.1 Mesorhizobium alhagi CCNWXJ12-2
GCACGACCAGCGGCGGCACGGTGATCGCGTCGTGGGCGGCTCCCAGGCGGAGCGCCGCGCATAGGCTGCGGCCCGCAACGTCCGTCCCGATGATGCGCAGCTCGATGCCCGACTGCTTCATACGGAAGACGTAATAAGCCTTGGCGTCGGAGCCGCGGGCACGCCATTTGGCGGGGGTGTCGGCGACACGCACGACGCGATAGAGCGGCGAGCGCAGAGGGTAGGGGTCGAACTCGAAATAGGTCGAGCCGCCCTCGGAGGGCGGAGCGTCGGCCCGCCTGTAGGAGCCCCATCCGCCGAGCCTGACGCCGAGCGTAACCTTTCTCGCTTCGGTCTCGCAGTCGGCGATGCGCCTGTTGATGTTGATCTGGCTGCACAGCCGGAAGGCCTGCTCCTGCAGCATGTAGTCGCAATCGGCCTGCGAATAGTCGTAGGTCGCGGCGCCGTGGCGATAGCAATAATCGTGGAAGACGCAGGCCTGGCGCATTCTTAGCGAGACCGGCGACAGGCCGCGCCGGCGCGGGAAAGCCAGAAAATCCATGCCCGGAGGCAGGCTGCAGTCGAGCCCGCCGCCCTGGCCGCCGATCGTCTGGTTTAGCTCGGCCGTCTGCCGCATTGGATAGGCCACGTGTGGAAGCTCAAGGTCCTCCGGGCCTATGGCATTCGCCAGGATCCTGCTCGCGATCGGCCCGGAAAAGAACATGACAGCGAGCACGAGCACGGCGATCACTTCGATCGAGCGGTTCACCGCCCATATCGCGATGCGCCGCGCCGCCGCGGTTGTGCCAATCCCGCCGGCCTGCGATATGTGGCGGACCAACTTGCGCTGCATCTTCGCCGCCAGCGTCCGCGCAAGGGCCGCAATCGGCTCGCAGAGGCCACGTATCCGCACCAAAGGGGCCGACATGTCTCAGCGTCCTCTGTCAGCGCCGGTGCGATGGTCCTCCAGCCGGCGGTCGACGATCTTGCGGTTGGCATAGATCGAATAGAGGCCGAAGCCGAGCAGCGGCAGCCACATGCCGGAGGGGCCGGTGCCGAGGATCGCCGGCACGATCTGGACCAGCGATCCGAAGATGCCAGTGGCCGCATCGCCCTGCTCGACCGCGTTGCCCGGAAGGCCTTCGGCGATCGTGGTGGCTCTCCCTTGCAGGCCGTCGAAGACGTCGAGAGGGCCGCCGAGGAAACCGAGGCCGCCGAGGACGGATGCCAGAATACCTGCGCGGCGACCGTTGCGTGCCGTGCGGATGGTTTCGGAGCCCTGCGTTAGCAGGTCCTCCTCGGTAGCCGTCGCGCGATCCACGGCCATTGCGCGGCGCGGCGACTTGGCTAGCACCGCCCAGGTCGCCGTATCGAGGACACCCGTCGTGGCGATGTCGTTGACCGCCTGGAACTCGAGCACCGCGGCACGGGTGAGCTCGCCGAATATTCCGTCGACCTTTCCCACCGGATAGCCGAGCAGCTTCAGCGCGCTCTGGAGCATCCGCACCTCTTCGCCACGGGCGCCGAGCGAAACCGTCTGCATCATGTCGCTTCCCGCCTCTGATCTCGGCCCATGGCCCAAGGGAATGTCCGCAACCTGGTGAGGCTGGAGCCAGCGGCGCCCGCGCAGCGCCTCGGCCTCGCGCCTCATCTTGCCGGCATAGACGCCGGTCTTGTCGCCATTGTAGACCCTGCCGACCCTGTCGAAGTCGCGACTGCGGATCGCGGGGACCAGCCCCTTCTTCTCCAGGAAAGCCGCGAATGCACTGAGCTGCGCAAGCTCGGAATCGGCGAAGGCTTCGAACATCGCCTCGGCACTAGGATAGCTGCAGAGGCCGGCATTGAAGCCCATGATCTGGAAGCGGCCGCTGGATATGGCGTTGAATGCCGCGTCGCGGTTGATGTGGATCGCCCGCTGCAGCAGGTCGAAGCGGCTCTCCGCGCTCTTCTGGTCGGCATACTGGCTGCGGCCGCGATGACCCTTGTGGGCAAGCCCCTGGGCCACAGCGGCTGCGCGCTTGGCGGCCGGCAGCTGTGTGTAGAAGATGTTGCGCTCGTAAAGGATCTTAAGGCGCCCGTCGGGAAACCAGGCACTGCCGCCGCTTTCGACATTGGCGATTGCCTGAAGGTCGGCCGGATGCACATCCAGCCTGTACGCCAGGTTCTCGATCGCCCCTTCCGGCAGCCTTTCGGCGCGCCCCGTTCCCAACATTTTTCGCCCACCCTCTCGATCCTACGATCCCTTTTCAGCGGCTGCGGTTGGCTCCGATCTGATGGTCGTGCAGCCGGCTTTCCGCCGTCCTGCTGGCATTTCGCCAGACCATGAAGCCGGCGCCCGCCAGCAGCGGCCAAACCCCATAGCCGTCGGCGCTGAGCAGACCCTGGAAGAGCGACAGGACGGAGTCGTACACGCCGCCGCCATCCAGCTTAACACGCCGGATGCCTGGAGTCTCTCAACCATGGGCATGATGGATTGGGCGAGCCGATCGGCCTCCTGACTGCACGGACCTTCCGGCAGCGGCTGCTTCACCGCTGTTGCTCGGATTTCTCATGGCTGGGGCGATGCCGCAGGCTGGCCAAGGACTTCGAGAAGTTCGATCGTTTTTCGGCCACGAAAACGAACCGAAAAGGGCTGTTTGCCTGTAGCGCACGCAGCACCGAGGGAGTGGCCCGTGATAAACAGGTCTCGGTTCCCGAGCTTCATATCTTCGAGTGCCGACATAGTAGCGTCGATACTTCTAAGTCTGGTCGATTTATCGGAGTATTCAAGCGTACGCTGAAAGCCTCGATGGACGGTGACCCAGTTCGCGTTCGCGTCGCAATGTCGAAGCCATTCGGGCCAGCAGCGCAGATTGGAGATCAACCAATCGACCTTCTCTCGAGTCCCCCGGAATGCTATGGTGACAGTCTGCTCGTTTGAAAAAATTCGACAGTATCCACGTTTGAATGCTCCGTGGATGTACCGCTGTTCCAGGTAGCGGCAACCGTTGTGCGAAAGGGCCTTCTGATTGGTAGGCCCCGGATAGATCGCCTTACAGACCTTCGCCATCTCGAGCAACAACTCAATGTCGAACGCAAGCGGTGCCTCTGCGGACTTAGTGTCCGATCCAAAAAGGAGTGAGTGATTTCAGCAGGTTGT
>NZ_AHAM01000341.1 GCF_000236565.1 Mesorhizobium alhagi CCNWXJ12-2
CGGCGCTCTATGAAGCCGCCCACGTCATACTGACCAAGCCGCTCAAGGGCTGCACACAGCTCAAAGGCTGGGCGATGCGGATCGCCCGTCGGGGCGGCATGAAGAAGGCGAAGGTAGCGCTGGCGCGCAAGCTCGCGGTGATCCTCCATCGCATGCTCGCCGACGAAACTATCTTCAATCCCGCAGTCACGCCGATCGCAGTGGCATAGAAAAGGAGAAGCAGGGTTTTCGGGCGGGTCACGACACCAGGCCTTCCCAAAGCGGAGTCCCGTCGTCGGGACGATGGATCAGGTCAGACCGTCGTAGTGCAAGTGGCATTTCGACCCCGCGTGTTTAGATTGGTCGGCCAATCCTCTTCAGACGCCATCAGGTGGCGGCCGTGCGCCGACCCCGTACAGAAGCAAGACCCCGGCGACTGGACGACGCAAAAAAGGGATTGACTCATCGAGGCCCGTTACAGAAGCACTACGAAGCGCTCGAGGGAGGGTTCCGAAGCCGGCTCAGGCAGCCTGGGTTTCGGCCACGTTCGGCGGCAAGGCGACGCCGGCCGCGCGGAAGACGTTGCCGATAGATCCAGTTGCCGGCGTGCGAACGGTGATCACCTTGCCGTCCTTCTCGATGACACCGGTCTGTAGGCGGTCGAGTTCCCGCAGGACGTCGGCCCATTCGGGCTTGATGGCGGCCGCTTCGCAGCGCTTGTGCAATTCCTTGCGCAATACGAGGCGATAAACGAACAGAACACATGGCCGCGGATCGCCTCGTCGGAGGAATGATAGATCGGCCGGGTGCGCATCAGCGCCTTTGCTGTGCGGAACAGCTCCTCCACCTGGAGGAGGTCGCGATATCGCAGGACGGCCTGCAGCGGCGTGATCCTGGCATTGGTGCGCAGCACGAAGATGCCGTCATACCTTGCCTCGTCGGCGATCTTGCCGGCATCGATCTCGAAAGCGCCGGGGCTCGTGCTGCGCAGATAGCGGCGGTAGGCCGAGTTGCCGACAAGCGCCTTGTCGCCCTTCTTCAGCTGGCGGTCGAGGCCCTCGACGATGGCGGCACGATCGGCACGGTCCTTGTCCGCCTCGGCTTCATTGCGGGCGACGATGTAGCGCCGTCCTTCGACCGTCACCTCCTTGACGAAGAGCTGCGTCTCGCCGGTGGCGCGTTCGATCAGCAAAGGCGTGAAGCGCTTGTCGTCCTCGAGCACGACACGGCGCACCAGGACGTCCGTCCTCTCGCGTACGCCGAGCACGTATTCCAGCCCGCGCTCCTCGAGCGCGGCCATCGTGGCAGCGCAAATCATGCCGCGGTCGGCGACGACGCAGACCCGGCCGATGCCGAAACGATGACGCAGCCGGTCGATGACCGGGATCAGCACGCTGACATCGGCGGTGTTGCCCGGCCACATCTCCGAGCAGACCGGTCGGCCCTCGCCGTCGATCACCACGCCGACGATCATCTGGTTGAGATCGGGCCGATGGTCCTTGGAATGGCCATGGGCGCCGAGCGTGGCGCCGCCGGCGCCTTCGAAGGAGAGCGAGGTGGTATCCATAAACACGACACTGAGGTCGGTGAAGAGATCCTTGCGCCTGGCGAACAGCGCCTCCTCGATCTCGTCCTTCACAGTGCGCGGCGAGAATGGCGTCGCATTGGCTTGGCGCGCCTCGGGCAGTTCCTCGCCGAGCCAGGCCATGGCCCGGTAGAAGTGATGCAAGGCAAGATCGTCCGCGCCGGGGATGTCGTAGTCGACGAGCCACTTCTCGCAGGCCCTGTCGGAGCCGAAAGCCATGATGCGGTGAAGCACGGCAGCAAACACGGCCCGTTCGACGGCAAACTCGAACTTCCGCTCCGTCAGCAGCGCTTCGATGACCGCCCGGCAACCGGTGTCCTCCCACAACCGGCCGAACAGCAGCGGTGCGCCAATGCGGCGGGTGTGCAGGCTTGTCGAACCTTGCTCGATAGCCTGCAAGACCATGGCCCGCTCGGCGTAGCGGCCAACTGAAGCGGCGAGCCGATCGAGATCACCCGAGGCCAGGACCACCTCCTTGCGCCCGAGATTGCGGATGATCCGCTGCTTCATCCGCCCTTCCTCGCGCACGCTCTCGACGAGGTAGAGGTAGGTGTAGCCGCGGATGTTCTTCTCGCGCACGAACATGCAATCAGCATTACCACAAACGGTGATTCGTCAAGATCCGCGCCTCAAAGCAGGACATTATTTAGCATTACGCCTAAAAACCGCGCCTAGCTCCACCTCAACAAAAACAACGAGATAACGCAGAAAACGCGCCGGAATCTGCCGGCAACTGTTCAAGTCGGGTAAGACGCCGATCGGTAGGACGTCGAGCATCTAGTCGTTGCGCTTGAAGAGTGCCGCCTTGGCATGTTTCGCCCCAGTCGGGTCGGAAGGCGATCTGCGGCACGTCGCGGTGGTCGGCCCAGCGGGCAGCGATGCGTTCCGCGCCCTTCGGGCTGCCGCGCTTGATGCGGCCGGCGAGAATATAGTTCACCTGATCTGGCAATGCCCAAGCAAGCAAGAACAAAGCAAGCGAGGTCAATAGCATAGGCAATTTTGTACAAAAGAAAATGGAACGCTTTCGGTACACGGCCATGTCGATTCCTTCCATTTCCGCCCTGGACTTTAACCTTGCTGACGTTCGGCCACCACGCCTATGGCGGCTTCGGTAGGACTGCGGTCATCGCTGAGCATACCGCTTGTACGTGCGCTATGGCGCACTTACCGTCCAGCCGGGCAAGTCTCACGATCCCGTAGCGGGGGCAACCCATCTCAGGCCCTCGGCATCACGCAGCCCGCGCAGATGCGTGATGTCGCGGCCGTCGCCCGGCAGAAGGACGCCGATGTCGGGGACCTCGTCGCCGTTCATGTCGGCGACGAGGATGGGAGCACTGCGCATGATCCTGGCCGCAGCGAGGACCTGCTTGGTGATGTCGCGGCCGCGCGCCAGCTCTGTGTTGGCATAGTCGAAACAGTCGCCCGTGCGCAGCACCCATCTTGCATCGCTGCGCCGCAGATCTTGGGAGGCGCGACGGCAAAGCTTGATGGATCCGACTATATTTGCAGGCGCGATCGCCGCCGACGGGCCGCCTGCAGCTTTCGGGTCGACGGCCGCCACCTCCAGCCGGACCTCCCATCGCTCGGGCTCGTCCTCTTCGGCCCCGGCCACGTGGTGCAGGCTCGTCCGGAAGAACAGCATCGTGCCATCGGCCATCATCTGCCATGGGCGCTCGAGCCAACTGCGGTCGAGCCCGTCGATGCAGGCCGCTTCCCGGTCGGATCGTTCCGCAAGTTTATCCCTGAACTCGTGGATCTTTCGCGGCTCGATGCGGTGAAGCAGGATGCAGCGCCTCCAGATCGGACCGCCGTGGACCACGCTTACGAGAGCCTCGCCGCTTTCTCCCAAGAGGGCTGAGGGCTCGAGCCGTTCCGAGTAGCCGTCGAGAGCGAAGGTATCGAAATTATCGCGCTGGCCGCTGAGGTCGCCGCGAGCCGTCGAGTCGCGGCGCGGCGCGCGCCGAAGCAGCGCAGATGTGCCATATCCGGCGCCGGCGGAATTTCCCCGCCGGATCCACACCAACTCGGGCAGTCCGTCACGCGTCGAGATGAAGGGCGAATGGTTGAAGTTGCGGTATCTGTCGCAGACCTCCAGCCCGCGGGCCGCCTTCGCTCCCTGGTAGAGGCGATGATCGGGATCCGAGATGCAGCGCGTATCGTAGGCGACGTATGGCTCGTAGAGCGCGTGCCTTCCCTCCGACGCCGGGTCGATCTCGATCTCGGCCAGACAGGAGGAATTGTCCCCAGGGACGGAGCAGCCATGGGTGGTGAGC
Organism: Mesorhizobium alhagi CCNWXJ12-2; assembly: GCF_000236565.1. GTDB lineage: Bacteria > Pseudomonadota > Alphaproteobacteria > Rhizobiales > Rhizobiaceae > Allomesorhizobium > Allomesorhizobium alhagi. Next base: position 3,838 of record NZ_AHAM01000341.1, read on the forward strand.
CCGTAGAGCGCAAGCGGCAGGTTGCGACGCGAGCTGCCGCCTCTGGGATAGAGAGGCACGAACTCCGAGACGAGGGTATCCTTCTCCTTGAACCTCAGGAGAAACCCATCCTCCTCCTCGTCCCACGGCAACTCGTAGTGAGGTCTGAAACCGACGAAGGAGCTCGGCGGCCTGGCGGCGGGCGGAACCTCGGCGTCGAGTTCGAGGTCGACATCGACGACGATCTCCGGGGAAAACGGGGAGTCGTCGCAGCCGTACTCGTCTAGTTCCGTTGCTGCGCCGAAGACCTGCTGCCAGTCGGCAAGCAACGCGGTCCCCGGGGAGATGCCAGCGAAGCTGCCTTCGGTGTTGGTCAGCGACGCACGGCGCCACCATACCAGCCAGTCGCTGCCGTCGGACCGGCTGGGCACCACCA
>NZ_AHAM01000340.1 GCF_000236565.1 Mesorhizobium alhagi CCNWXJ12-2
TTATGCCGACTTCCGGATTATGCCGACTTGGGGTTGGAATTCGGTCTTGGGGGCGGCGACCGCTGCGATGGGGTCGGCATAATCAGAGCGCCTCGAGGAAAGCGAGAAGCTTGTCGGGCGGCCGGTAGCGTCCTGGCGCCGTGTTGGCCGGCGTGGTTTTCGCCAGGGTGCGCTCTTTAAGCTCCAGATCGGCGTGCAAATAGACGTGGGTGGTCTCGATCTGTTCGTGGCCAAGCCACAGCGCGATCACCGATGTGTCGACACCGGCACGCAGCAACCGCATTGCCGCGGTATGACGCAAGGTGTGCAGTGTGACCTTTTTCCGCTTCAGCGACGGACAGCCTTTGGCAGCGATGTCGAGATATTTCGCGAGCCGGCGCTCGAGAGCGTCGCGGCTGAGCATCTTGCCGGTCTGTGTGGGGAAGAGAGGCTCCGTCGGCTGCCCGGCACGTTCGGCCAGCCAGACGCGCAGCACGGCGGCCATGTTGGAGGTGATGGGTGTGATCCGCAGCTTTCGTCCCTTTCCCATACAGCTGACGTGAGCGCCGGAACCGAGATGGATATCGGCGCAGTGAAGGCCGATCAGTTCGGATGCCCGCAGGCCGGTTTGCGCGGCGAGCCGCAGCAAGGCATGGTCGCGCCGCCCGGTCCAGGTCGACCGCGTGGGGGCAGACAGCAATGCGTCGAGCTCCTCCTCCGTCAGGAACGTCACAAGCCTTCGTTCAAAGCGCTTCGGCGGAATCGCAAGCACCCGTTCGATCGTCGCGGCAAACTCGGGGTGACGAAGCGCGGCGAATCGGAACAAGGACCGGATTGCGGCAAGCCGCGCATTCCGCGTCCGCGCGCTGTTGCCCCGATGACGCTCGAGGTGATCGAGGAAATCGCCGACACACGCAGCGTCGAGATCGTTGAACTCCAGCCTGGAAGGCTCTGTGCCATATCGCGTGGCGGCGAAGATCAACATCAGCCGCAGGGTATCCCGATAGGCCGCGAGCGTATGCGGACTGGCTTGCCGCTGCCGGATCAGGCGATCGGTGAAGAACGCCTGCAAGGTGGCACTGAGGGCGGTCATGCGCCGCCTCCAATCTGTCGCTCGAGACGATCACCGGCCAGTTGCAGCAATTCCGGGGCCGCCGAGAGATACCAGTATGTCTTGGCTGGATCGACGTGTCCGAGATAGGTCGACAACAGGGCGAGCTGCCGCCCCGGGTCGCTGCCGTCGCGATAGGCATTAAGAAGAGTGCGGACGGCGAATGCGTGCCGAAGGTCGTGGAGCCGCGGTCGGCAAGCCGCCGAGCGCGGCGTGATGCCGACGCGACGGACAAGCTTCTGGAACGTGTTTTGCACGTTGGTATAGAGCAGCCTGGTGCCAGTCGGTGAGATGAACAAGGCCGGCATGTCAGGCCGCTGGCGGGGCCGATCGCGCCGGCGCAGATAATTGCCGAGGGCTGCAACAGTGCTGGGATGCAACGGCAACTCGCGGGATTTTCCGGACTTTCCGAGCCGGATGGTCAGAACACCACCGCCCGCATTGAAGTCGCCGCGGTCAAGGCTGATCGCTTCTCCAATCCGCATCCCGGTCACTGCCAGCAAGCCGATCAGTGTCCGGTAGGTCGCTTCCCGATGTGGCGTGCGCAATGCTGCGGTCGCGGTCATCAACGCGATGACGTCCTCCTCGGAATAGAGATAAGGCGTCGCTCGGTGAGACCGCCCCGGCAGCAGATCACGCGGCGGCACCTCGGTTGCCGGGTCGAGCCCGCGCAAGTGGGTCGCAAAGGCGCGAACCACGGAAAGCCGGGAGGACATCCAGTCTCGATCGGCGCCTGCCGGCAGCGTCGCCCAGGCGAGGGCCATCTTCGTGGTCAGGTGGTCTTCGCTCTGTGCCTCGAGGTAGGTGAGGAACTGGGCAAGGAGCTTCTCAGACCGAGCAAGCGTGTATCCGAGGGCACGACGCATGGCCAGGTAGTCGGCCAGGGCTTGACGAAGCGCGCTCATGCCGCCTCTCCTGGCCAGGGGCGGGCGATCGTTCGCAGGGCTTCGCGATCAACCTTGGCATAGATCGCCGTTGTCAGCGTACGGCGATGACGCAGGACCTGCCCGACCTCCGGCAAAGACGCCCCGGCGCGCAGCATCGCCGATGCAGCCGTATGGCGCAGGCGATGGGCGCATATCTGGCCGAGGCCGGCGCGGCGACCGGCGGCAGCCACGATTTGCGACACGCCACTGCTGGAGAGGGCACCATGGGGCGCCTTGACGCGCACAAATATCGTACGGCCCTGAGCAGTCCGGGGACGGCCGTGGCGCAGATAAGCCGCCACCGCTTCGCCGACGTCGGCCGGCAAGGGAAGCTGTTCGATGCAGCTTCCTTTGCCCCGCACGAGGATCTCGCCGGCCCGCCAGTCCACGTCATCGAGCTTGAGCCTGGCGACTTCCCCCGCCCGCAAGCCGAGACGCACCAGCACGGTCAGCACCGCGAAGTCGCGGCAGCCGAGCGATGTGCCGCAGTCGCAGGATGCCAGGAGGCGCTCAATCTGATCGGAATCCAGCCCCCTTGGCAGCCCGGACAATCGGCGGCCGGCGACCGAGGGCACACAAGCGGCAAGAGAATGCCCGATGAGGCCCTCGACATGAAGGAATCCGAGCAGCGAACGCAGTGCCGTCACGGTCAGGCTTGCCGTGCCGCGGCCCAGCCGAGGGCAATGCGCCACGACAAAGGCGACGATGTCGGTGGTGGCCAAGCCCGCAAGCTCCAGGGCAAGTCCATCGGGCGACAGCCGTTGGCGCAGAAAGGGGCGCACGCAGTCGGCATAGCCGATCGCGGTCGCTTTCCCCAAACCGCGCTCAACCGTCAGATAGCGTCGGTATCGTTGCAGCAGGTCATCTACCGGATTGTCCGGCGCGCGGGGCGATGGCTGCTGCACCACGCCGAGCGCGCGTAAATGGCTTAGTATGGGCTGCAATGCTTTGATCGAGCGGAGCTGCCGGCAAGCGGCACGACGAGTGCGGACAAATCGATCGAGATCGCTCGCACCCAGGTCCTTCAGGTCTATCCCCTCCAATGCAAGCCAGCGGCTCAATCGCGCCAGCTGCCGCATCTGGCCGAGAGCGGAGATTTGCGTATAGCCCTGTCGGGTGAGTTCGCGGGCAAACCCAGCCGCAAATGGGCCAAGTGGGCCCTGGACGCGAACACGAAACGGATCGATCGACATGAAACATCCCCTTCCTTTGAAAGAAGAGGAGTTTGCACGATCCTCAGGCCGCCGTGATTATGCCGACCCCATCGCAGCGGTTGCCGCCCCCAAGACCGAATTCCAACCCCAGGTCGGCATAATCCGGAAGTCGGCATAATGCCCTTTATGCCGACATCGGCATAACGTGCACAACCTCACCAAGCTCGCCCGAGCGGCATGAACCGGCTATCGGTCAGCCAACAGCCCTATGCCGGGCCTATCTGGACAGGCTCCTAGTAGCCCAAGTCCGGGTTAACCTCGCGCGCGAGTGCCTTTCCCCCTGCAAATTCCACCAGGTTCTGAGTGCCCCACTCAATATAGCGTTCCAGAACGCCGTCCGCATCGTGGGATTGGTCGTTGGAGGCGATTACATTCGGAAGCTTCTGAATCCGCTGGCGTGGTACGTTGGTGGCCGGAAAGCTTCTCCCAAACGTATACCACGGCCAGACATCCGCTGCGAAGCCGCGCAAACGACCGGATGTAAGTGCCTTGTAGAGAGGTTGCTCCTGAACCAGGTTTCCACGGGCGATATTGACCAGGAAGGCAGTTGGCTTCATAGCAGCTAGCTCAGCCTCCCCGAAAAATTGGAAAGTTTCACCTGTATTAGGAGTCGCCAAAACGACATAATCACATTTCCCAAGCACCGAATGCAACTCGTCCATTCCGTGCATTGAATCTACGTATTCGGCTGGCCGCTGCTTGTTGCGACGCACTCCGAGAACGTGCATGCCGAATCCCTTCGCACATCTGGCGATATGGCTCCCGATGTTTCCGACACCGATCACTCCGATCGTACGACCATGGAGCATGGCCGACCGATGTTCATCTCCAAACAGCGGAAAGAACACATGGTTATCTCGTGCTGCTTCATGCTTCAGTAAACTCTTCTTCGCGAGAGCAAGCACGAACATCATCGCCTGCTCCGCAACTGCAATCGCATTTGCACCGCGAATATTTGCAATCTTGAAGCCCCGTTGCTTCGCCAGCGCCAGCACGCCCATTTGGCTAAGATCATCAACGCCAGAGTGTAGCCACGACAGTATCTTTAGTTTATCGGAAATTTCCATTATACCTTGCGGTATCGTCCAGCCGATGAATGCATCTGCGTCGGCAGCATGGGGCTTTAAATCCTGATATGTGCTCTCGAAGCGAGAAAAGTACGCTGCTTTTGGAGCTACAACTTCTGTACCAACCGGCATTGCCTTTTTGACATATTCAATCTCATCTTCTGTCGCATGCCACAAGCATAGAATTTTCATCGTGTTATTTCCCTGAGTCTGAGTGTTAATCGCCTGGCGGCTGCATGGCTTAAAGTTGAGCGTGTCACGCTTGGCGCTCCTAAGCGTCGGCCCCAAAATGCCTGTTTGGCAACGCTTGGCCTGTTATGAGCGATGGCTTACCATTATGCGCAATTCTTGCACTGACCTGGATTGCGAAGCTTTGCTGCGCTGGCTGCGGGACAGGATGTCGGAGGCAGATGTTATCTTCTTGGCATCGGCCGAAGCGCTATCACACGAAGCGCGATCCAGCCTTGCAGGATTTGGATACCGACTTCATTTCCGTACCAAGACCCGAGTCGGGGAGGGTCAAACCACGTCTGGAGGGGCAGCACCACGACATCTGTCGCGCGAATTGAGAAACTTCTGTGGTTGCCGCCCGTGATGCAAGAGGTTTCCGACTACGTGTGCAGCTGATCGAGTGCGGTCTTCTGTAAGCTCGACTTTGTACGTTTTGGTCAGGTCCAGGTCCAGAAAAGGCTGTTGGTTGCGATGTGGCTGAGCGCCTTATCGAGGGGCAGGACACAGCCGCCCATATCGTCGATGTCTTCCCATTTTCTGACCAGTAGGCGATCCTGACCTCATCGCTTCTGCCGGTCGGCTTGAGACGGGCGATCGGCACCTCGGTTGCCAGCAGGTACAGGTGGTAGGCACCTTTGTCCTTGTACCAGCCAACGCCGCCGCCATTGGCCTCGTCGAACGCCTCGATGCGCAGGGCAATGTCGTCCTTTTCCATTGGGCAGTCATAGCTGCCGCGGCCTCGGGCAGGCCTGATTCACTTCGCCGCACGGTCATTGCCTTGCAACATGTGCTGGCCGGGATTCGAAGCATGGGATGCTGCACCATCCCAGCGTCGCTGTCGGCGATGCCGTTCCCCAGATCCTGCGCCAGTGGCTCCAAGCGTTGCGCACCTGCTTCACAGCGCCCAGTTGGGAACATGTCCTTGTTCTGGTCATGGGAGCTTTGCTGGCGCCGGGCAAGCGGACCGTCAGCTCTTGCCTGCGCATGACCGGCCGGGCCGCGGCCGCCAACTTTGCAAGCTACCACCAGATCCTCAACCGAGCCTGCTGGAGCCCCCGTGCCGTTGCCAGGCGATTGCTGGGCCTCGTGGTCGAACGGCTCGTGCCCGATGGCCCCATCGTCATTGGCATGGACGACACCATCGAACGCCGATGGAGACGCCGGATCAGCGCACGGGGCATCTACCGGGATCCAGTGCGCTCCAGCCATGGCCATTTCGTCAAAGCCAGTGGCCTGCGCTGGTTGAGCTTCATGGTGCTGACCCCGGTGCCATGGACGAGCCTGGTAAAGGCCTTGCCGGTCTTGACCCTGCTTGCCCCATCCGAGCGATCCGACCATCAACGTGGGCGGCGCCATAAGCTGCTGACCGACTGGGCGCGGCAGGGCGCACTGCAACTCTGTCGCTGGCTGCCAGGGCGCCGCATCATCTTCGTAGGCGACAGCAGCTTTGCCGTCCATGAACTGGCCCATGCCATCACTGCCAGGGCAACGCTCATCAGCCGGCTGCGACTGGATGCCAGCCTGTTTGCGCCACCGCCAAAGCGGACCACGCGCACCCTCGGCCGGCCAGCGCAAAAAGGTCCAGCGCTACCAAAGCTCAAGACACTCCTGTCCAACCCCGCCACGACTTGGGCCAGGATCATCGTGTCCGCCTGGTATGGCCATGGCGACGGCAAGACGCTCGAGATCACGTCTGATACCGCCTTGTGGTACAGGCCCGGTACCCCGGTAATGCCGATCCGCTGGGTGCTGGTCCGGGATCCCGATGGCAAAAGCCCCCCTCAAGCCTTCTTCAGCACGGACATCACCCTCGAGCCCGCCGACGTCATCGCCCTGTTCGTCCGCCGCTGGCAGATCGAGGTCACGTTCGCCGAGACCCGTGTCCACCTTGGCGTTGAGACCCAGCGGCAATGGTCCGACAAGGCCATTGCACGAACCACCCCGGCATTGCTCGGGCTCTACAGCCTAGTATCGCTATGGGCCTGCGATCTGCTCACCAGCACCACCACCCCATACGCAGCAGCGTGGTACCGAAAAACCAGCCTGACGTTCAGCGACGCCATCGGCGCCGTCCGCCTCGCAATCTGGATCGGCGACATTAATCAACACTCCCCGCCAAACCGGGAACGACAAAATATCCCGCCAGAGCGCATCCTGCGAATGGCGCAAGCCCTGTGCTTCGCCACCTAAACGTACAAAGTCGAGGTAAGAGCCTGAATCAAAAAAGAATGTTTTGATCTCAAGCTCTTGCGAGCCTGCGTGTGAGCAGGCGAATGTGGGCGACGTATATCCAGGCTTCTGCGGAAGCGATGGATTTCTCCCAGTCCTTGGCCAGCCTGCGGCATCGCCCCAGCCATGCGAATGTGCGCTCGACAGACCCCCGTACAATGTTGCCAAATGTGGCTTTGAGTGGTCGGTATGCGTCGAGCGTCCGAGCCGTAGGCGGCAGCTTGTTGAGACCTGTCGTGGTCGGGATGCGAGTCGATTTGTCGCGGGCGAATCAGAGCCACCACAGGATTTAATGCGCCATCGGCGGCCCGGCTGTGAGCCGGCCTATGGAGGCGCACATGGTCCGGCGCATGGATCGCCCTGTGCTGCGCGTGCACGTGTCGTTCGAAGCGACAAGAACCGGCCCCCAACATCTGCTCGAGGCCTACGCCCGGCTTGTGCCGACCATCCGGCGCACGAGCCAGCGGCCGGAACGTCCCCCGGGCCGATCATCGAAGGTGATGCGCGTGATAGCGAGATCGGGAGGTGAGCAATGACCGAGACGCGATGTGCACTTTATGCGCGGGTGTCGAGCGAGGCCCAGACGCGCGACAACACGATTGCCAGTCAGGTCACGGCGTTGCACGAACGCATTGCCGCCGATGGCTTCGTGCTTGAGCCAGGTCACAGCTACCAGGATGACGGTTACAGCGGTTCGATCCTGCTTCGCCCGGCGCTGGAGCGGCTGAGGGATGCGGTTGCCAGTGGCCTTGTCGAGCGTCTCTACGTCCATGCTCCCGATCGGCTCGCCCGCCGCTACGCCCATCAGGCGCTGCTGATGGACGAGTTCCGTCGTTCCGGTGTGGAGATCGTGTTCCTGAACCGCCCCATCGGCGGCACGGCTGAAGATGATCTGCTGCTCCAGGTTCAGGGCGTGATCGCCGAATATGAACGGGCCAAGATCCTCGAGCGGAGCCGCCGTGGTCGCCGCCACGCGGCACGCTCCGGCTCCGTCAGCGCTCTGACGGGTGCCCCCTTTGGCTACCGCTATGTGAGCCGCGAGCAAGGCGGCGGCGTGGCACGCTTCGAGGTGGTGGAGGCCGAGGCGCACATTGTTCGTCTGATCTTTGCATGGGTCGGCCTGGATCGCATGAGCCTGCGACAGGTGTGCCGGCAACTCGAGCAGATCGGCTGCCAGACGCGGACAGGAGCAACGCATTGGCACGCCTCCACGATCCGCGGCATGCTCGCCAATCCGGCCTATGTGGGACACGCCGCTTTCGGCCGGGCCCGCTACCTACCACCACGACCGAGGTTGCGGCCGATCCGCGGCCATCCGCAGCCCTCGCCGCGGGCCACTTGCCGCGTTGCCGTTCCTTCTGAAGAGTGGATCGAGATCCCTGTTGCGCCACTCGTCGATCCGACCGTATTCGAGGCAGCCCGTGCACAGCTTGAGGAGAACCGGAAGCGCAAGCGCCAACGCATGCCGGGTTCGGCTTGGCTGCTGCAGGGCCTCACGGTCTGTCGGCGTTGCGGCTACGCCTACTATGGCAAGCGCGCCCCTCGTTCCCGCAAGTACGACCCGGCGAATACGCTGCGCTACTATCGTTGTATCGGCGCGGATGGCTATCGCTTCAGCGGCCGCTCAGTGTGCGACAACTCGGCGGTGCGCGGCGATCACTTGGAAGAAGCGGTGTGGGATCAGGTGAAAGGTCTCCTTGAGGACCCGCGTCGCGTGGCCGACGAATACCGCCGCCGCCTCGTCCAAGTTCGCGACGAAACCCGCGAGCCGGATGAGATCGCCCGCCTGGAACGACAGATGGCTAGCTTGCGTCGTGGCATCGGCCGGTTGATCGACAGCTACGCCGAAGGCGTCATCGACAAGGCGGAATTCGAACCGCGTATCGCTGGCCTGAAACAACGCCTTTCCCAGCTTCAGGAGCGACACCAGGCGGCGGTCGAAGTGGCTGAGAACGAACGCGAACTCTCACTCCTCATCAGTCGTCTGGAAGATTTCTCCGCCAAGGTGACAGCGGGGCTTGCCGGCCTTGATCGGACCGGCATGCAGCAGATCATCCGCACCGTGGTTCGCCGGGTCGAAATCGACGACGCGCACATCGAGATCATCTTCCGGGTTCCCCCGCTCGATGGCCCCGCCGGCCCAAAATCACCAAGCGAAATGACTATTTCCAGGCAACATTGTACAGCGGTTGACGACCCAGCGGCGCGGCAGAGCCTCGAAGCCTTTGGCTTTGTCCGTCCGCTTGACGATCTCCAGGGTGAACGTGCCGATCTTTTGCATCGCGCCCTTGAGCTTCGGCCCGGCATAGCCGCCGTCGGCGAAGACGTGTCGCAG
>NZ_AHAM01000339.1 GCF_000236565.1 Mesorhizobium alhagi CCNWXJ12-2
CGCGCTCCTCGATCGTCCCGATGATGAAGTCGGCATGGGCGTCGAGACGCGAGCCGCGCCGTCGTCCCTGCGGTCGTGGTGTCGTCTCGCCCATCCGGGCTCTGCCGATCCAGCGGATCGCGCTCGATATCCCGACACCGAACCGAGCCGCTGCCTGCCGGGCCGATCCTCCTTCACCCGCAGCCTTCACGACACGTGACCGCAGATCCTCACCAAGTGCTCTCGCCATCGTACACCTCCATAAAAGTGGACGTTGAATCAGCCAAACCGATTCGCGTCACATCACAATCGATTCATCGACCGCCGGGCGTGCTCTAGACGAGACTTGCCGAAAGGCGCTTACCACAACCAGTTCTGGATCCAGGATCAAGAGCGGCGCGCCTATATGTGCCGCGGGAATGGCGGCCAGTTCATCTACATCGACCCGCAACCTGACTTTGTAGCGGTGAAGCTCTTGGACAATGTGCGGTCGCGCTCGCGCGCTCGCGCCCTATTTCGAGGATTTGGGCGACTGCTCGGAGTTGTCCGATGTAGTGTCCGAGGGGATCGACGGGTCGTGTTCGGAAACGCGGTTCTCTGGGAGATGGGGCCTCTCTCCTCGCCTATGACGAAAGTGCGTTTCCGAAGGGTGGTATGAAGAGCTGGGCCAATTTCTTAAGAAGAGCCAGGAACTGCTCGACCAGGCGGCACGTATCTTGTCGCGCACACCAAGTAATTATGATTACGGACGAATCGTTATGAGGGCCAATTCAAGCAATTGCAGCGCGCCAGCGACGACGTATAGTGCTGATCACTCGTCAGCGATCTTATGGTCAAGAACGATAGCGGCAATTCATGATGCTCTAGGGGCCTTGTCGTCGGCGTCGACGGTAGAGGCGGAAGGGGCGGCGTGCCATAGAGAGGAAGCAATGAAAATCGTTGATATCAAAGTAACTCCGATCGTCGTCCCGCTCAAGAAGACGTTCAAGGGATCCAAGTATCAGATGAGCAGTCGAGCGACCCTGATCACCCGTCTGCTCACCGATGAAGGGGTTATGGGCACCACTTACAATGGCGACGAGGTCCATACGCAAAACATCATAGCACGGATCATCACTGATGAAATTCTACCGCTCATCCAGGGGAAGGATCCGTCGCGGCCTGAGGCCATCTGGGAGCTCATGAAGCCGCTCACTTTCGACATCCTGCGCGACAGGCGGCTGGTGATCATGGCGATGTCGGCAGTCGACTCCGCCTGCTGGGACGTAGTCGGCAAATGCGCGCGTCTTCCGCTGAGCCGGTTGTGGGGGGGCTATCGCGACAGTCTACCCATCATCGCCATTGGCGGATACTACGGGCTCACCCACGCCGAACTCGCAGCTGAAGTAGAAGACTACATCGCGATGGGCATCGGCGGCTGCAAGATGAAGATCGGCGGTGCGTCACCGGCCGTCGATGCTGAACGCTTCATGGCGATGCGCAAGGCCGGAGGTGAGGATTTCATTCTAATGGCGGATGCGAACCAAGGGTATACTCAAGCAGAAGCTCTCGAGTTTGCAGCCCGGGTGGCCGATGGGAAGCCTCGTTGGCTTGAGGAGCCCGTAAGGTGGGACAACGCCCGGAACGATCTGCGCGACGTAAGGCTGCGCACAGGCATTCCGGTCACCGCCGGGCAAAGTGAAACGGGCCGGGCAGACGCCCGGGATCTGATGGCGGCCGGCGCGATCGATGTTTGCAACTTCGATGCTTCGTGGTCGGGCGGACCGACGGAGTGGCTCCGTGTAGCCGGTTGTGCGGCCAGCTACGGGGTGCAGATGGCTCACCACGAAGAACCTCAGATCGCCGCTCATCTGCTGGCGGCGTTTGCCCATGGAACCTACCTCGAGTGCTTCCACCCCGACCGTGATCCGATTTTCTGGAACCTCCTCGCAAGCCGCGGAGAGTGCAAGAACGGCATATATGTTGTGCCGACCGGACCAGGCCTAGGTATCGAACTCAATGAGGACTATGTCGCCAAATACGCAGTCAACGCGTGACGCGGTCTCGTCTACGAAGCCTGCCGTAAGGCGATCAAAGGAGGCATCGATCGAGCGGAGGTTTCGTCAGAGGCACCGGAAGTAGTCGACGCGCTGGCAGCGACGAAGCCATTCGGCGTCACTGCGACCGGGCTAAGTATCTTGATCTGTCGAGTCAGATGGTCGACCGCTTTGTGCCAAATCGCCGAGGGTGCCTAAGAGCTGCGCCTGATCATTAAGCCCAACACGCTTCACGCAGATTCTCCGTTGACGCGCCGGCAGCAGAGCGGCGGTTCGGGCCGAGACGAAGCCGATAGGCGCATTTCGGATTTCGCGATCCTGACCGCAGCGTGATCCAACAGGCGAATTTCACTTAAGCGCCCAGCGCGCAAAACGCGGAAGTATCGGACATGAGCAGAATTCAATCTATGAAGAAGTATCAGTGTTTCATCGGCGGTTGCTGGGGTGAGCCCGCTTCCGGTGATTATTTCGAATCGGTCGATCCGTTTTTAGCTAAGCCATGGGCCCTAATCCCTCGATGCGACGCGCGCGACGTAGATGCGGCTGTTGCTGCCGCGCGTACCGCATTTGACCGCGGCGAGTGGGCCAGCATGCATCCATCGCGGCGCGGCCAGTTGTTGAGACGTCTCGGTGAACTCATCGCCCGGGACGCTGATCGTCTTGCATCCGTTGAGGTGCAAGATAATGGAAAGCTGTATGCCGAAATGCGCGGCCAGCTCGGTTACATCCCGCACTGGTTCGATTATTTTGGGGGGCTCGCCGACAAAATCGAAGGTAGCGTCATCCCAATAGACAAGCCGGACATGTTTACGTTCACGTCGCACGAACCTGTCGGTGTTGTCGCCGCGATCACGCCCTGGAACTCGCCTTTATTGCTAGCAACATGGAAGCTCGCTCCGGCCCTCGCGGCCGGCTGCACTATCGTTGTTAAGCCCTCCGAGTTCACATCGGCCTCCACCCTCGAGTTGATGAAGCTGGTCGACGAGGCCGGATTTCCAGCAGGTGTTCTGAATGTAGTGACCGGCTTCGGTCCTGAGGTAGGAGAGCCGCTGACGAGCCATCCGGGAATCGATAAAATTGCCTTCACGGGCGGCGAAGGAAGCGGCCGGCGCGTCGCGCACAAGGCAGCGCAGAATTTTAAGCGCCTCACCCTTGAACTCGGCGGCAAGTCGGCGCAGCTCGTTTTTCCCGACGCGGACTTGGACAATGCAGTGAAAGGAGTGGTGTCCGGTATCTTTGCTGCTACAGGCCAGACCTGCATTGCCGGCTCCCGCCTGCTAGTTCACGACAGTATTCATAACGAGTTTCTGGATAAATTCATTGAGCTGGCCAGCACCGCGCGAATGGGAGATCCAATGAGCGCAGAGACGCAGGTGGGCCCGATTACGACTCAACCCCAATATCAGCGTGTTCTCTCCTGCATTGAGATGGCCCGCGCTGAGGGGGCGGAATGCGTGTTGGGTGGTAAGCCAGCGGCTCGTCCCGAATGCGGGGACGGTTGGTTCATCGAACCTACCGTCTTCGCGAACGTGTCTAACTCCATGCGCATTGCGCAGGAGGAAGTGTTCGGGCCTGTATTGTCCGTAATCGGTTTCCGAGAGGACGATGAAGCCTACGCGCTGGCTAACGATAGCCCGTATGGTCTCGCGGCCGGCGTTTGGACGAATGACCAGCGCCGCGCTTTCACCGCAGCGAAACGACTGCGAGCGGGCACGATCTGGACCAACACCTACCGAGCGGTGAGCTACATGGCGCCGTTCGGTGGATTCAAGAATTCCGGTATCGGCCGCGAAGGTGGCCAAGAAGCGATCCAGGAATATCTCGAAACGAAATGCGTGTGGATGTTTTATGGAAAGGACGTTTCAAATCCTTTCGTGATGAGGTGATGGACCAACGCCGCGGTTGAGGCTCGAGTGCCTTCACTGCGCGCTGGTTGGCTGCCCATGCAAAGCGAAATACCTGAGGTGGGTCTGCCTCATAGCCACGCTCACCCCTGTTCCCAACACAATCAGGACAATGCATATGCTCGATCTCGCCAACTCGCTTCCAAACGCGACGCACCAATTCGTTCACCCCTTCACTCAGCTTGCCGAAGTGGAAGCCAGTGGCCCGACTGTGCTCGTGGCCGGCGAGGGGGTGAGGGTAACGGACCGTGACGGTCGTGAGCTGCTCGACGGCTTTGCAGGTCTATGGTGCGTGAACATCGGATACGGTCGCATCGAGGTCGTCGAAGCAGCGCGTCAGCAAATGTCGAAGCTGCCATATGCTTCAAGCTTCTTCGGCTTTGCTAACGAGCCGGCACTACGGCTCGCCGAGGAGCTGGTTCGGCTATCACCTGAAAGCCTTCAACACGTTTTCTTCACGCTTGGCGGCTCGGACGCGGTCGACTCGACGCTGAAAATAATCCGTTATTTCTTCAACGTCACAAGCCGGCCCGAGAAGAAACACGTCATTGGGCTTGAACGAGGCTATCATGGGGTGAGTTCGGCCGGTGCCGGTCTGACCGGTCTTTCAAACTGTCACCTGTTTTTTGATCTTCCGCTGCCGTACCAACATCATATCCCGTCTCACTATCGGTATCGCAGTACATATGGCAGCACGGATGCCGAAATCATCAACGGTAGCATCGATGCGCTCCAAGCCAAGGTCGCCGAGCTCGGCGGTTCCTCCAAAGTGGCGGCCTTTTTCTGTGAACCGGTGCAGGGCTCCGGAGGCGTGATCGTGCCGCCAGAGGGATGGCTGGCTGCCATGCGTGACGCCTGTGCAAAGCTCGACATCCTGTTCGTGGTGGACGAGGTGATTACCGGGTTTGGCCGCACGGGCCAGTTATTTGCGTGCGACTGGGAACGGGTCGAGCCGGACCTCATGACGATCGCAAAAGGTCTGACATCCGGCTACTCGCCCATGGGGGCAGTATTATTGAGCGACGAAATCTATCGGGCGCTCGTGAAGCAGGTGCCGCGCGACCTTCCCTTCGCACACGGCTTCACGTACACTGGGCACCCCGTCTCCGCGGCCGTGGCTCTTGCGTGCCTGGAAATTTATGAACGTGAGCAACTGCCCGAAAACGCGAAAGTTGTTGGAGCCCATCTGCTCAAAGGGCTTGAGGCGCTCCGCGAAAATCCGTGGATCGGAGACGTTCGCGGCAAAGGACTACTCGCTGCAATCGAACTCGTCGCGAATCAGAAAACCCGCGCGCCGTTTGAGCCAGGGTTGGGCGTCAGTCAATTGGTTCGGAAGAAGGCTTACGAAAACGGTCTGATCGTTCGCGCCTTCGCTGACAACATCATCGGTCTTGCGCCACCCTTGATCGTGAGCGAGGATGACGTTGACCAAATGCTGGAGCGGTTGGCCCGAGCTATCCATGCGGCTAAAATCGAGCTGGACGCAGCGTGACATGCGCTTGCTCGGCCGATGAGCAGGGCCGTCTAAGGAGGTCGCGTTCGACAATGGTGAGGCGCGCACCATGGAAAGGCCTTCCTCATGTCGGTGTGACCAGTGGCCAGCCACACCCGAACGCCAGTCTGGACCGGAATCATCCCTGGCGCGCCAGAACCCGCAGAACACAGGCAAGAGCGTCGTCATCGACCTGATTGTCAACCCGCACGAATTAACCGTCAGAGAACTCGATTTCGATCCGTCCCGCGCCCGGCGCAGGAGCACTGGCCATCCTAGGAGGCGAGGATTCTTTCGCTGCCGCGCTGCCGTCGACTACTTTAACCGGCAGAAAGGCGCCGGCCGCACGAGCGCTCCTCACCCCAAGGACGCGACGCCAGCGATAAATACGACCGATCGAGATCATGGCGGCGCGCCACCTCGGTGCCGTGACGCCGGGGCGCCGTAGCGGATCGTGTTCGGCTCATGCGGCGCGGTCAATCTGCTGATCGAGCGGCTTGGCGGGGAGCGTGTGCCATCCATCGATCTTCGCATCGAGATACGGCGGCAAGCTTAGCGCCGACGGCGTGCAGGCGCTGCTGAACAAATATGTCGCCAAAGCGCGCGAACACTGCGTCCCCCTTCGCTCGAAGCGGGTGTCGCCCCGTGTCTTGCGCCACAGCGCTGCGATGGAGCTGCTGCAGGCGGGCGTCGATTGTTCGGTCATCGCCCTGTGGCTGGGCCATGAGACGATGGAAACGACGCTGACCTATCTTCACGCACATCTTGAACTGAAGGAATCCGCACTTGCCAAGCTGAAGCCGTACGAACGCACCGCCGCCATCCCAGTAGATCAGCTTCAAACGGTCTGCCTTGCGCGACCGGAAGACGAAGACCGTTCCGGTGAACGGGTCCTTGCGCAGCTCGTTCTTCACGAACGCCGCCAACCCGTCATGGCCTTTACGATTATGCGGAGCCCTGCATAATCGTAATTATGTGGAGCGCCGGATTATGCGGAGTCCGCGGCGGCAATTCCTTGCCGCCTACGGTATTTGAGCAGCGATCACTCGACATAATCTGCCGATCGGCTGACGGACTTCAGTATGGCCAGCAGCTTGTCGGGAGCGCGGAAGCGACCCGGCTTGAGCGACGGCGGCGCCATCGCGGCAAGCGCCTCGAGTTTCTCGGTAGGATCGGCCCGCAGGTAGATTTCCGTGCTTTGGAGGCTGGCGTGACCGAGCCAGAGCGAGACTTTGCGGACGTCCCGGGTCGCCTGCAGCGTGTGTATGGCACAAGTGTGCCGCAACACGTGGGGAGTGACGCGCTTGTCGGCGATGGACGGTTGCTTCCGAGCCGCGGTGGCGACGTGCTTAGCCAGGATATATTCGAATCCGGACCGGCTCATCGCGCGTCCCGTCGCATTGAGAAAGAGCTCGGCGTCGCCACTCGCCGGGCGGACCGCCAGCCAGGCCTTCAACGCCGCCGCGGTCTCCTTCCACAGGGGCAGCACACGCTCGCGCCGCCCTTTGCCCATGACGTGGATGCTGGCGACCGTCTGGCGATCGATCTGGTCGATGCGGAGGCTGACGAGTTCGGACACGCGCAGCCCGGCAGCGAAGGCCAGATGCAGCATCGCCCGATCGCGGATGCCGGAGACCCGACGCGGGTCCGGCGCGTCGAGGAGAGCCTGCATCTCGTCGCGGCTGAGATGACTGACGAGGGCCTCGTCGACCTTCTTCATCGGGATCGCCCGGATCCGGCGCGCCTGATCCAGACAGGACGGGAGCCGATACTCGAGGAAGCGGAAGAAGGCTTTGATGGCGGCAAGACGGGCGTTGCGGGTGCCCGCCGAATTGCCGCGTCCGTCCTCGATGTGTTCCAGGAAGGCGAGAAGGAGCGGCGGATCCAGCTGCTCAATCTTCATGCCGGACGGGGTGGTCCGCAGTCGGGCAGCCGCGAAGCAGAGCAGCAGCTGAAAGCTGTAGGCGTAGGCCGCGCAGGTGTGCGGGCTCGCCCGCCTCTCGTGCGGCAGGGGGTCGCGCAAGAAGGCGGTGAGATGCGGAGCCAGCGCCGTCATGAGACGGCTCCTTGGTGCAAGGCCTCGCCGGCCGCAGCGATCTGCCTCATCAGGATCGGCGTCGCCTGCAGGTACCAATAGGTGTCGGTGACGTGGGCGTGGCCGAGGTAGGTGCTGAGGGCAGCGATATGGCGGCCAACGACATCGCGATCGTGGCGGCACTGCTCCAGGGAGCGTACGGCAAAGGTGTGCCGTAGATCATGAATACAGGGGCCCGGTTGGCCGGGACCTCCTCGCAGGCCGATCGAGCGCGCGAGCTGGAGAAAGTTGGCGATCACGGTACTGTAGGCCGGCGATGCGCCCGCGGCGGAAACGAGTAGCGCGCTGTTCAAGGTACCGAGCCGGCGGCGTGCAACCAAATACTGGTCCAAAGCATCCCGGGTCGTGGCGTGGAGCGGCAGCAAGCGGCTCTTGTGGAACTTGGTCTGTCGGATGATCAGGCCATCGGCGGTCAGGTCATCGAGCTGAAGCGAGAGGGCTTCGGAAATGCGCATGCCGGTGGCCGCAATCAAGCCGAACAAGGTCTCGTACATCAACGGCCGGATCGAACCTGTCGGCTTCAGGCGGGCAGCCGCCTGCATCAGCGCGGCGATCTCGTCCGCGCTGTAGATATGCGGAATCCGTCGCTCCAACGGGCTGTGGCCCAGAGCGTCAGCGGGCGGGATCTCATGACGCCGATCCTCGGCCGACAGCGCCAGCGCAAAGCGGCGGACCGTCAGCAGTCGGTTGCGGCGCTGCTGTGGCGAAGGCGCAAGCCTCGCCCATTCGAGCACGCGGGCAGCTTGGACATGTCGGTCATCGTGTCGCTCGGCGAAGGCAACAAAGCTCTTCAACAGCGTGTTCTGGACGCGGAACCTGAAGCCCAGCTTATGCTGCAGTTCCACATAGCGTGCGAGATCCTGGCTCAGCATGACGCACTCCCCGGCCAGGGCTGGGTAACCCGAAGCAACATGTCGACGTCAACCTTTGCGTAGTGGGCGGTGGTGTCGACCGACCGATGGCGCAGCACGGTCCCAATCACGTCCAGCGTGGCGCCGGCCCGCAGCATGCTGGTTGCTGAGTGCCGCAGAAGATGGGCGCCTCGGGACGGAGCATGGTCGATGTCGGCCCTCGCAAGCGCAAGGCTGACGATGCTCGAGACACTCGCGCTCACCAACGGCCGAAACGGTGCGACGGTCCGCAGGAAAATCTGCTCACAGGCGGCAGGCGGACGGGCGTCTCGCAGATAATCGATAATCGCGTCGCCAGCGTCCTGGGGCAGCGGAAGCCGGACCTCCCGACGTCCTTTGCCGCGAACGCGCAAGGTTCCCTCGCTCCAATCAATGTCGTCGAGGCGCATGCCCGAAATGTCGCCGGCGCGCAGGCCGAGACGTGCAAGCAGCAAAAGCACTGCGCGGTCGCGGATGCCCATTGGCGTCGTGATGTCGCACGACGCGATAACCCGCTCGACTTCCGCCGTGGAGATGTAGCGCGGCAAGGCCGACAACCGCCATTGCGGCACCGTCGGGATCGCATGATCAAGCCCCGCCCGGCATAGGCCTTGGGTTGCTAAATATCTGAGGTAGCCCCGTAGCGCCATCGTCATCGTCTTGAGGTTTGCCCGCGAAGTGCGCTGCGCTTCCCCCAGAATCGCTTGCCGAATAAGACGGGCATCGTAGTGCCTTGGATCGGGACCCAAAGCGGGAAGCAGCCGCATCACCATCCGGCCATGGCGACCGATTGTGCGCTCAGAAATGCCCCGGTGCCGTCTCAGCCAAACCTGGAATGCAAGGACTTGGTCGTCGTGGGCACGCGGCTCATCCTGCGTCAATGGCGTCACGAACCCGCATTCCGCCAGAAAGCTCACGAACCGCCGCGCCCGGTTCACGTATTTGGCGGACAGGCGATCGGCTCGTCGGACGCCGGCACAGCGGCATCGATGTCGCGCAAAGCGGCGAACCGTATCCTCGTTGATCTCCGCGACAGCGATCTTGGCGCTTTGCAGCCAATGTCCGAAGTGACGAGCCGAGGCTTCGTAGCCCGACACCGTCAGGCGGGTGTGTCCCAGGCTCAACAATCGGCTCGTGAACGCTTCCACGAACGGTCGCAAAGCGCCCGGGTTCATCAATCGCGTGCATTCGAGCAGAACTTCCTTCGACTTTGACAATGTGGTCTCCTCTCGAGGTCAAATGACGTCGAGAGACGACAACAATTATGCCGAGCAAGAAAGTGGATTGAGCGCTCTAACACGTTGGAATAGAAGGACGAAGTTGGCTTGATTGCGGCGGACTCCGCATAATCCGGCGCTCCACATAATTGCGGAAGTCAACCGGCTTCGTCGCCACCATTATCCGCACGCGGTTTGACGGGAAGATCATACCGAGGCCGCAAAAGAACGTGCAACAGCCACGATCCGGGCGGCAGATGCGCCTTCTTCCAGGCGGATCGTGACTGACCCGACAATGATCTGACGAGTGACTTCTCTGACCGGCCGCTCCGCATCGGAAGTCTCGACAACCATGGCCGCGAACTCAACCGCATCCCCGGGCGCAGGAAGGACCAACTTGCCGTGCCGCGCCATCGTGCGCCACGACGACAGGTGATTCGGCTCCAGTCCATAGCGCTCAGCAACCTCATTCACCGTCACGCCCGGCCGCAGACTCTCCGACACGATGCTAGCCTTCACCTCGTCCGGCCAATGGCGATGCCCCTCACGCCCGGCCTTCCCGGTCGTGAGAACCTCCAACGTAGTCTCCATGGAGAAACTCCCTTCGCTCGTCCATGGAAAGCCGATCACAGATCACGGCAGACAGGGCAACGTGGGGGCTAGACACCGGTTACTCATCTTCTCCCATGACTTGGCGTCCACCTCTTTTAGGTGGACACCTCATGCCTCAGCACACTCAACACCAAAAGGTGCAGAGAAATTCGCGCTTACGCATCGTCCGACCAGTCCGCTTTCGCCACGAAGTGATGCAGAGACTGGTGCGCCGCCTGGGCACGCCCAGGCTCCACCCGTGCCGCCATCGGCTCGCCGCTCTTGCGCTCGCCCGGCAAAAGCACCCGGTGCAATAGGTCTTCAGCGGCGCCACCCGGTCAGCATGACCCAATGCCGAGGCGAGCGTCTGGACATAGGCCGCAAAACGCGATTCACTCGTTTCGATTCCGTCCTGGAGGTTCATCGCTTCCTCCATTTGAAGCTTGAATCTCCATTCTCGCAATCAATCGTTAACGAAGTTTATCACACAGTAAGACTAGTTAGACTCTTTCGAGGGACCCCTTAGTGTCGGTCCACAAAGAAGTTGAATGATATGAATCGCTTGTGATTCCATGCAGTTGAGTTGATTCGATGAGGGCATGGAAGCGATGTGGACGAAGGCGAACCGTGGGAAATACAATCGAGATGGTCTGCGCTATGCGAGCGATTTGACGGACGCGGAATGGGGGCTGGTCGAGCCTTTGATTCCGCTGCCAAGCGCGGCGGTCGCAGGCGTGCGGTCGATGTGCGCGAGGTTCTCAACGGCCTGCTTTATGTTCTCAGCACGGGCTGCCAATGGCGGGCCGTGCCGAAGGACCTGCCGCCGAAGAGCACGCTGTTCAGCTATTTCGACCTGTGGAACTGGGATGGCACGCTCGGCCGTATTCATCAGGAACTCTACGTGAAATGCCGCGCGGCGTTGGGACGCGAGGCCAGCCCGACGGCGGCAATCATCGACAGCCAGAGCGTCAAAGGCGCGGAAAAAGGGGGCGTTGCATCGACCCGTGCGGGTATGATGCGGGGAAGAAGGTCAAAGGCAAGAAGCGCCATATCCTCGTCGATACGGTAGGGTTGTTGCTGCACGCGCTGGTGCATCCGGCCGACATCCAGGACCGCGACGGCGGCGTGCTGGTCCTGAAGACGCTGTTCGGGCGCTATCCGTTCTTGAAGAAACTGTTCGCCGACGGCGGCTATCAGGGACCTGTCTTCGCCAAGGGTCAGAAGAAGGCCATGCCCGGACTTGCGATCGACATTGTCAAGCGATCCGACACCGCCGAGGGCTTCGAAGTCCTTCCACGTCGCTGGGTGGTCGAACGGACTTTCTCATGGCTGGGGCGATGCCGCAGGTTGGCCAAGGACTTCGAAAACCTGTCGCGCAACGCGCTCGCCTTCCTCAAACTGGCGTCTATCCGCCTCATGCTGCGAAGGCTCTGTTCAAACTGAATAACTTTCCGGACCGACTCTTATATTGTCAATTCTGACTGTCCAGCCTAGGAGCCTGTCTGAGTAGTCACTGGTCAAGCGGG
>NZ_AHAM01000338.1 GCF_000236565.1 Mesorhizobium alhagi CCNWXJ12-2
TCCTTCGCGCTTCTTCTTTTCCATCGAGCCGGCCTCGTCCCGGTCGATGAGCCGACCCTGACGTTCCGAGGTTCGGGCGATCAGCATCTCGTTGACTATGCTTTCGAGATCGTCGGCGTCGGAATCGATCGCCCCCGTCAGCGGGTAGCAGCCGAGCGTCCTGAATCGGACCAGACGGTTCTCGACGACCTCGCCGGGCCGGAGCTTCATGCGGTCGTCGTCGCGCATGATCAGCATGCCGTCGCGCTCGACTACCGGCCGCTTCTTGGCGAAATAAAGCGGCACGATCGGGATGTCCTCGCGCAATATGTATTGCCAGATGTCGAGCTCGGTCCAGTTGGACAGAGGAAAGACACGGATCGATTCACCCGGCGAAATCCGAGTGTTGTAGATCTTCCACATTTCCGGGCGCTGGTTCTTGGGATCCCAGACATGCTGCGCATTTCGGAACGAGAAGATGCGCTCCTTGGCGCGCGACTTTTCCTCGTCGCGGCGGGCGCCGCCAAAGGCTGCGTCAAAACCATATTTGTCGAGAGCCTGGCGAAGGCCCACCGTCTTCATGACATGGGTGTGGGTGTTCGAGCCGTGATCGAAGGGATTGATGCCGTCGCGCACGCCGTCTTGGTTGACATGGACGAGAAGGTCGAAGCCCAGTTTCTCGGCCATCGAGTCGCGAAACTCGATCATCTCGCGGAACTTCCAGGCCGTGTCGACGTGAAGGAAGGGAAACGGCGGCTTGGCCGGATAGAACGCCTTCATCGCCAGATGCAGCAGGACCGACGAATCCTTGCCCACCGAATAGAGCATCACCGGTTTGGCAAAGGTCGCGGCCACCTCGCGAAAAATATGGATGGCCTCGGCCTCCAGGCGTTGCAGATGCGTCAAAGGGACATTCATGTCGGCACTTTCTGAACTGGCTTTGACAGGGCGTAAAGCACCGCCCTGCAGAATTAAATCCATGATTTGACCGCTTCAGGGCGGGTCTAGCACCGTCGCTCGCGCGGCGCCTCTGAATGAGCCGGGGTCCGTACAGAAATTTCCGCAGCGCAACAACTGTCGAATTGTCGCTGGACGTAGCGCGGCCGACTCCGTTTCTTCAGGCGTCCATTCCTCGGACGAACCAGTGGGCAGCCTTGCCTGTCAAGCCCATGGCCGTCCCACAAGTATTTTACCGTCGTACCCGCAGGCGTGTGAGGTCTGCGTGAAGGGCCGGGGACGGTCGACGGGCAAGACAAGACGAAGTTCCGGGGGCGCGACCGCGTCGGGTGGGCCTTCACTTCGCTGCCGCCGCGCTACAATCTGGTGCGGGCTTCCGAAGCTGCTGACGGTGCCGACATGATTTTGCCAGCAGGCTGCCAACTGATCGGTCGTTGACGCATAGTTGAGGCTGATAGATGGGATCTCTCGGCTACCTCGATCTCGGCGGATCAGCCACGATCGCCATCGGAGCCGCAATTTAGTGCTGCAGCGATAGGACTGGTGCTCAGACTGCCACCGAGTGCCTGGCCGTTCCACCTTCGAAATATCTGTCGAACTTCACCGCGATGCTCCTCACGAAGGGACGACTTTCTGCCGGTACGACGAAACTGTCGCCCTGGAGTTCAAGGAGTCGAGCAGGACCATGAATTGCGATGGAGCTTGCCTGGAGAAGGAGCCTCTGGCCGGCTTTCCCGAAGCTCTCCACCAGATCGATCGCTGAAAAGGCGAAATCGCACATTAGCCGCTCGATGATCCATCCCCGGACGCGATCGTCGTCGGAGAGCACGATGCCGCGCATAGCCGCCAATCCGCCGTCTGCAACCATGCGCCCGTACTCGCCGGTCGAAGGCATGTTCTGCACGTAACCCTGGCGAAAATGGCTGATGGATGACGGGCCAAGTCCGATCAATGTCTGGCAGCGATCCTCCGTGTAGCCCTGGAAATTGCGATGCAAAGTCCCTGTGCAGGCCGCCACCGCCAGCGCATCGCCCGGCTTGGCGAAATGATCGAGACCTATTGCTTCATAGCCCTCGTCCATGATCGCTCGCGCAGCGAGTTGCGATTGGGCGAACCGCTCTGCGGGACCTGGCAGCCATGCGTCGTCGATCATAGTCTGATGCTTCTTGAACCACGGCACGTGAGCGTAGCCGAAGAGAGCCATCCTGTCCGGTTCCAGTGTCAGCGCTTGAGCGACGGTGGAACATACGCTCTCCCTGTTCTGGTGCGGCAATCCGTAGAGCAGGTCGAGATTGACCGATCCGACGCCGCGTGAACGAACTCCGTCGACGACGGCCTTGGTCTGCAAAAAGCTCTGCTCGCGGTTTATCGCCTTCTGCACTTTCGGATCGAAATCCTGTACGCCGAGGCTCGCCCGGGTCATGCCGATTTCGGCGAGTGCGTCCAGATGCGCCCCGTCCATATCGTTCGGATCGATCTCGACGCTGATCTTCGTATCGGGAACAAAATCGAAGCTGTCCCGCAAGAACGCGCCCAGAGCCACCATGTCCTCGGGCTTCAGCATGGTCGGCGAGCCGCCACCGAAGTGGATTGCGCGGACGAACGCCTTGCCGCTGACAAGACCGGCAACCGTCGCGATCTCCGCATATAGCGAGCGCAGATAGGTGGTCACGGGTTCATAGTGGCGCGTCTGTTTGGTATGGCAAGCACAGAACCAGCAGAGCCTGTCGCAATACGGAATATGCAGGTAAAGCGATATCTCGTCACCCTCTTCGAGCGCCTCCAACCAGCCACGGTAAACGGCAGCATCGACGCCAGGATGGAAATGCGGCGCGGTCGGATAACTCGTATAGCGCGGGACGTTCTCACCAAGTCTGGCAGCTAATTCCGGTCGCATGTCGCGGTCCCCGTGTTTGCATCGCCGGAACTCTGGACGCAAGGGTCAGCCAAAGCCCTGATTTCGGTCAACTTCCAGCACGGACAAACTGCCGCAAGGATTTCTCTACCGTGGATTGCTATCCTGCCGGCCCTTGGGACCCGTTGGACGATCGAGATGACAGTACGCCAGGACATTCGCAGTTTCCGCATTCCCGTTCTTTGCGGGCCTTGCAAGGCACGGCATCACGGCGTCTGCGGTGCGCTCGATCCCGACCAATTGGTTGCACTCGCCAAAACGTCGTCGAGACAGAAGCGCGAGCCAGGGGTCGAACTGATCGGCAACGCCGAGGCCATCGGCAGCTACTCAAATGTGCTTTCAGGCGTTGTGAAGCTGACGAAGAGCCTTTCGGACGGCCGCCAGCAGATCGTCGGCCTCCGGTTCGCACCGGATTTTCTGGGACGGCCCTTCAAGGTGGAAAGCGCGATCAATGCGGAGGCGGCAACAACCGTTTCACTGTGTACTTTTCCGAAGGGGGCCATCGAACGGATGATGAAGGAATCACCGGAGCTCCAGAATCGCCTGCTCAAGCAGACGCTGAACGAACTCGACGCAGCACGCGAATGGATGGTGACACTGGGGCGCAAGACCGCACTGGAAAAGGTGGCGAGCTTTCTCCTAATGATCGCCCGAAATATCGATCCCGCGGTTGATCCGGCGGCCAGGTCGGCGTGCTTCGATCTGCCGCTGACGCGTGTGGACATCGCTGATTTCCTTGGACTTTCTGATGAGACCGTTAGCCGACAATTCACGCGATTGAGGGCTGACGGCCTTATCCGGATCGAGAACAAACGCTATGTGACGGTGGACAGCGTGAGCAGGCTGGAGCAACGCTGCGGCGGCTGAAGCACGCGTCAACCGCCCTTTGAATAAACCCAAACGACCGGCCAACGTCGCTTACTCCGATACGCGGCAGGACATGCTCGCGTTCGAACGCGATTTGTCGCGCAAGCCTTCGAAGAAGCCGCGTAGCAGAACCCGACAGCTTCGGCATTCCCTATCGGGTCACCATGGCCGATCGCCAGGAGCGTTTAGGTCCCCTCGTCCGCGAAAGCATTGATCCTCGACATGCCCGGCGCGCAACCGGCTGGTGGAGGCAAGATTGGTCTGGGCCGAGGTCAGTACGCCCAATATGCCGGGCACCGTCTCCTCGAACCGGTGAATGTCACAAAGCAGCGGAACGATCGCATTGCTGTGCCAAGGCATTTGAAGCGATCGACGTTCGACAAGGCATCGGCAATACCTTTCCACCGCGTCGCAGAGCCTCAGTTCTCAATGCGCGCGCTTCATCGCCTCGCCCGCAATCGCCTCCAGGCCGGCCACGCAGGACTTTTCCATGAGCTGGGCGGCCCGTGCTGCGTTTCCTCGTTCAATCGCCCCGTGCTGATTGCACCGAGCTCGATGCTGCCCAAAGCAAAATCGTCCTGACATGGATCAGGGCGAGCAGGCCGCGGCTGCGGAATTCATGCACCGCGGATTTGGCGTCCGCCGAAATGCGAGATCGGGAACTTGCGATGAAATTCGGCACAGAGATCGTCCTTCTCTACCTGTTTGCCTTTGCGGCCCTTGTAGCTGCCGGTTTGGGCGTGGACGAACCTTTTCGCCAGCATATGTGGGTGTTGTTCTTCGTTCTTGCGGGCTTCACGGCGATCCTGTTGCGCAATACGGAATTCAAACCGGCGATTCCTGTTGATTCCTCGGCTTACATGGACGGGCCGATCCGTTACGGGGCAGTTGCAACGGTGGTCTGGGGCGTCGTCGGCATGCTGGTTGGTGTGGTTATCGCCCTGCAGCTTGCCTATCCGGATCTCAATGTCGAGCCCTGGTTCAATTTCGGCCGCCTGCGGCCCCTGCATACATCCGGCGTCGTTTTTGCGTTCGGTGGCAATGCGCTGCTTTGCACATCCCTATATGTGGTGCAGCGCACCTGCCGCGCGCGGCTGTTCGGCGGCGATCTCGCGTGGGTCGTGTTCTGGGGCTACCAGCTTTTTATCGTCATGGCGGCGACAGGCTACCTGCTCGGTGTCACCGAGAGCCGCGAATACGCCGAGCCGGAATGGTATGTGGACCTGTGGCTGACCATCGTCTGGGTCGCGTACCTTATCCTGTTTCTCGGCACCATCCTGAAGCGCAAGGAACCGCATATCTACGTCGCCAACTGGTTCTATTTGTCCTTCATCGTGACCATCGCGATGCTGCACGTGATCAATAACCTGTCGATGCCCGCCTCCTTCCTGAGCTCCAAGAGCTATTCAGCATTTTCGGGCGTCCAGGACGCGCTGACTCAGTGGTGGTACGGCCACAACGCCGTCGGTTTCTTCCTCACCGCCGGCTTCCTCGGGATGATGTATTACTTCGTGCCCAAACAGGCGAACCGACCGGTCTATTCTTACCGCCTTTCCATCATCCACTTCTGGGCGCTGATCTTCCTCTACATCTGGGCAGGTCCGCACCATCTCCACTACACGGCCTTGCCCGACTGGGCACAGACGCTCGGCATGGTGTTTTCGATCATGCTGTGGATGCCCTCCTGGGGCGGCATGATCAACGGCCTGATGACGCTCTCGGGCGCCTGGGACAAGCTGCGCACCGATCCGATCATCCGCATGATGGTCATGGCTATCGCCTTCTACGGCATGTCGACCTTCGAAGGCCCGATGATGTCGATCAAGGCGGTCAACTCGCTATCCCACTATACGGACTGGACCGTCGGCCATGTCCATTCGGGCGCGCTCGGCTGGGTTGGCATGATCTCGTTCGGCGCAATCTATTACATGGTGCCGAAGCTATGGAACCGTGAACGGCTCTATTCGCTGCGGCTCGTCACCTGGCACTTCTGGCTGGCGACCCTCGGGATCGTCGTCTACGCCGCGGTAATGTGGGTCTCCGGCATCATGCAGGGCCTGATGTGGCGCGAGTACGACGAGCAGGGCTTTCTGGTCTACTCCTTCGCCGAAACCGTCGCCGCCATGCATCCCTACTACATCATGCGTGCGCTAGGCGGCCTGATGTATCTGTCCGGCGCCCTGATTATGGCTTGGAACATCGCCATGACCATCTTTGGCTATCAACGCGAGGAGGAGCCGATGCCGGGCTCCACCTCTGCCCTCCAGCCTGCGCAATAAGGAGCCAGAAATGGGCTTGATGGACAAACACGCGATCATCGAGAAGAACGCCACGCTCCTTCTCGTTGGGTCCCTCCTTGTAGTGACGGTCGGCGGCATCGTCGAGATCGCACCGCTCTTCTATCTCGATAATACGATCGAGAAGGTCGAAGGCATGCGGCCCTATTCGCCGCTGGAGCTCGCCGGGCGCAACATCTATGTCCGCGAGGGCTGCTACACCTGCCACAGCCAAATGATCCGCCCCTTCCGCGACGAGGTCGAGCGTTACGGTCATTACAGCCTGGCGGCTGAGTCGATGTACGATCACCCGTTCCAGTGGGGCTCGAAACGCACCGGACCGGACCTCGCGCGCCTCGGCGACCGCTACTCCAACGAATGGCATGTCCAGCATCTAAGCGCGCCACGCTCGGTGGTGCCGGAATCGATCATGCCGAGGTATGCCTTCCTGAAGGACACGCCTATAGAGGTGAAGGACTTCTCGACCCATCTTATCGCGAACCGGCGCGTCGGCGTTCCCTACTCCAATGATATGATCGCCAACGGCAATGCCGATCTCATGGCGCAGGCCGATCCGGGTGCCGACACATCGGGCCTCGAGAAACGCTATCCGAAGGTCAAGATCGGCGACTTCGACGGCAACCCACAGAAGGTCACCGAAATGGATGCCCTGGTCGCCTATCTCCAGATGCTCGGCACATTGGTCGATTTCAAGACCTACGACGAAGCCGCCGGCTACCGCTGAGGAGAGTGTTCATGGACTACAATTTGATGCGGGAATTCGCTGATAGCTGGGGGCTGCTCGCGATGGCGCTCTTCTTCGTCGGATGCATTGCCTTTGCGCTACGTCCCGACAGCCGCAGGCACGCCGATGAAGCCGCTCACATTCCTCTCAAGGATGATTGATCATGAGCAGCGAGCACATCGACGAGGTCTCGGGCATCTCAACGACCGGCCATGAGTGGGATGGTATCAGGGAACTCAACAACCCACTTCCGCGATGGTGGGTCATCACCTTCTACGTCACCATCGCGTGGGCAATCGGCTACACTATTGCCTATCCGGCATGGCCGCTGCTGACTTCCGCCACGAGGGGCGTGCTTGGCTTTTCAAGCCGAAACGACGTCAAGAATGAGCTGACGGCCGCAGAGGCCGCCAAGGCCAAATATGTCGCGGCGATAGAGTCGAGAACCGTCTCCGAGATTGCTGCCGACGATGCGTTGCGCGAATTCGCTGTCGCTGCCGGTGGCGCTGCGTTCAAGGTCAATTGCGTGCAGTGCCACGGCTCAGGAGCGCAAGGGTCCAAAGGCTTTCCCAATCTCAATGATGACGACTGGCTGTGGGGCGGCGAGGCCGAGCAGATCCAGCAAAGCATCAAACATGGCATCCGCTTCGCGCCCGACCCGGATACGCGCCTGTCGGAAATGCCCGCTTTTGGAGACATCATCACGGCCGATCAGATCGCGCAGGTCAGCGCCTACGTTGCCAGCCTGTCCGGCCTGGTCCAGGACGCAATGCTGATCCAACCCGGCGCCCAGGTTTTCGCCGAAAATTGCGCTGCCTGCCATGGCGAAAACGCAAAGGGCAACAGGGAGTTGGGCGCACCCGACCTGACCGACGCGATCTGGCTCTATGGACCGGGCGAGACGGCTATTGCCGCGCAGATCCGCGCGCCGAAGCAAGGCGTAATGCCGGCCTGGATCGCGCGTCTAGGCGAGACCAAGGTCAAGGAACTCGCGGTCTACGTCCATTCGCTTGGCGGCGGAGAATAGAAACGGAAGGCTTATTCTCCGCCCACCCCCGCCAAGCGACGAGGCCCGGCGTGAGCCGGGCCTCGACACCGCTCCGGCGTCCGACGAATGACCGGCATCAACGCGAGCTGCCAGCCATGCGGCAAACTGCTCAACGTAGCATTCCGGACGTCAGCCAACGCAGACAAGTCGGGTTGCACGGCAATGTCATCGGCTGCGCGATAGGGGATTCTCGTGCTGGATAAAACACGGATAGAACGGCTCGAAGCCGAAGCACTCAACTCCGCCAAGACGCGACAGCCGCTCTATGCCCCGCGCAAGAAGGTGTTCCCCAAGCGGGCCTCGGGCAGTTTCCGCCGCTTCAAATGGCTGGTGATGGCGATCACCCTGGGTATCTACTATCTGACGCCGTGGTTGCGATGGGATCGCGGGCAGTTCGCCCCGAACCAAGCCGTGCTACTCGATCTCGCCAACCGCCGTTTCTACTTCTTCCTCATCGAGATATGGCCGCAGGAATTCTACTACGTCGCCGGTCTTCTTGTGATGGCCGGCATCGGCCTCTTCCTGATCACATCCACTGTTGGCCGCGCCTGGTGCGGCTATACCTGCCCGCAGACCGTTTGGGTCGATCTCTTTCTGGTCGTAGAGCGGGCGATCGAAGGCGATCGCAATGCCCGCATGAAGCTCGACTTTGGCCCGTGGACCACGCGCAAGCTGGTACTGCGTGTATCGAAGCACGCCTTCTGGCTAGTCATAGCGGTGGCAACCGGCGGCGCCTGGATTTTCTATTTCGCCGATGCGCCGACGCTGCTCCGCGAAGTGGTCACCGGCACCGCCGCGCCCGTGGCTTACGTTACCATCAGCGTCCTGACCGCGACCACCTACACGTTCGGCGGGCTCATGCGGGAGCAGGTCTGCACCTATATGTGTCCGTGGCCGCGCATCCAGGCGGCCATGCTCGACGAGAATTCGCTCACCGTGACCTACAATGACTGGCGCGGCGAGCCCCGTTCACGTCATGCCAAGAAGGTTCAGGCAGCCGGTCAGCCGGTCGGCGACTGTGTCGACTGCATTGCCTGTGTCGCGGTCTGCCCGATGGGCATCGACATTCGCGACGGCCAGCAGCTCGAATGCATCACCTGCGCGCTCTGCATCGATGCCTGCGACGGCGTTATGGACAAGCTGGGCAGGGAGCGCGGGCTCATCTCCTACGCGACGCTATCCGACTACAACACCAACATGGCGGTAGCGACAGCAGGTGGCACCCGTCCGATTCATCCCACCCTCGTTCGGACCGCCGGCGGCACCTTCTCCGACGGGTTGGCGCATTTCCGCATTCGCAAGATGTTCCGGCTGCGCACCCTCATCTATGTGGGCGCTTGGTCGGCGGTCGGGCTTGCTCTGCTCTATTCGCTGCTGACGCGCGACCGGCTCGAAATCAACGTTCTGCACGACCGCAACCCGCAATTCGTGACCCTGTCCGATGGCTCGATCCGCAACGGCTATACCGTCAAGCTGCTCAACATGATCCCCGAACCGAGGACCATCGTCGTCAGCTTGCAAGGCCTCGAAGGTGCCGAGATGAGCATCATCGGCATCGACCTTCCCGCCGGCCGTTCTTTCACCATTCCGGCGGAACCTGACCGGCTGAAAATACTCAAGGTCTTCGTTCGTCTGCCGGCCGACAAGGTCAAGGACCAGGTGCAGACCTTAAAGTTTCGCGTCGAGGACAAGGGAACCTTCGAGAGCAACGAATACAAGGCTGGTTTCAACACACCTGAGGCCCACAGATGAGCGCCGACACGCCAAAGCCCCGCGAATTCACCGGCAGACATATGCTGTTCATCATTCTCGCCTTTTTTGGGGTAGTCATCGGCGTCAATGTGATTATGGCGACGTTCGCCAGAACGAGCTGGACCGGTCTTGTCGTCGAAAACACATATGTGGCCAGCCAGCAGTTCAATCAGAAGGCTAGGAATGGCCAGGCGCAGGCGGCGCTGGGCTGGACCGGCAAACTGACGATCGCGGCAGGCGAAGTCCGCTACAGCCTCCGCGACGCCGCTGGCAACCCGGTCCCTGTGCGCGGCGTCAAGGTGCTGTTTCGTCATCCCGCCTATGAGGCGGAGGACAAGACCGTCACTCTTACCGCCGCCTCCGGTCAGATATTTACCGCGCGGCATACGCCGAAGGATGGCGTCTGGATCGTCGAAATTGATGCCGATGCCGGCCTTGCGAAACCCTATCGCGACGTTCGCCGGGTCATGATTTCCCGGGGAGCGCTCCAATGAGCTGCTGTGCGCCGAGCGCCGAAATGGCACTTGATGTCGCCGGCGCCGCATCCGTTTTGCCGTCGAGCCAGGAGATCAAACTGGCGAGCCGGCCTCTCGGCGGCGACCTGTATCAGACCGATCTCTCGGTGCCGGCGGTTCACTGCGCGGCCTGCATCCAGATCATTGAGACGGCGATTGGAAAGCTGAATCGGGTCGAGGGCGCCCGCGTCAGCCTGTCGACGAAACGGGTCTCGGTGCGGTGGCGTGGGGACGAGGTCCCATCATTCGTCGCCGCGCTTGGACGGCTTGGCTATCAGGCGCATCTGTTCGATCCTGTGATCGACGAAAAGGACAAAACCCTTTCGGACCTCATCCGGGCCGTCGCGGTCGCCGGTTTCGCGGCGGGCAACATCATGCTGCTTTCGGTGTCGGTCTGGTCCGGTGCCGAAGGTGCCACCCGGGACCTGTTTCATTGGATCTCGGCCCTGATCGCCATCCCGGCCCTCGCCTTCGCTGGCGGCATCTATTTCCGTTCGGCGTGGAATGCGCTGCGCCATGGCCGCATGAACATGGACGTGCCGATCGCGGTCGGGGTTTCGCTCGCTTACGCGATGAGCCTCTTCGAGACCATCAATCATGGCGACCACGCCTATTTCGACGCGTCCGTGTCGCTGCTGTTCTTCCTGCTGATTGGCCGAACGCTGGATCACGTGATGCGGGAGCGGGCACGCACCGCCGTCAAGGGCCTGTCGCGGCTGGCGGCGCGTGGTGCCATGGTGCTGCGCGGCGACGGCACGCGCGACTACCTGCCGGTGGGCGAGATCGAGCCCGGCATGCAGCTTTTGATCGCGGCCGGCGAAAGGATCCCCGTCGACGGCAACATCGTGGAGGGCTCGTCGGACCTAGATTGTTCCCTGGTTTCCGGCGAGAGCACTCCCAGAACCGTTGCGCTCGGGGAAAAGGTTCAGGCGGGCACGCTCAATCTTACGGGCCTGCTGACCATGGCGGCTACCGCTGCGGCGAAGGATTCCTTCCTGGCGGAAATGGTGCGGCTGATGGAGGCCGCCGAAGGCAGCCGCACGCAGTATCGCCGGATCGCCGATCGCGTCTCGGCGCTTTATGCACCGGTGGTCCATCTAACCGCCTTCCTGACCTTCCTTGGCTGGATGGCGGCTACTGGTGACTGGCACAAGGCCACAACCATCGCCATCGCCGTTCTTATAATCACATGCCCTTGCGCGCTCGGCCTGGCAGTCCCGATCGTGCTGGTGGTCGCGGCGCGGCGCCTGTTCGAAAGCGGCATCATGGTCAAGGACGGTTCCGCCATGGAACGCTTGGCATCGGTCGACACGGCGGTGTTCGACAAGACAGGCACCCTTACTCTCGGACGGCCACATCTTGTCAACGCCTCCTCCATCGACCCTACTATGCTGGCGATCGCGGCCGACATGGCCGCGCATTCCCGACATCCGTTTTCAAGGGCGATTGCCGGCTTTGCAGTGTTTTCCGGCCAGCCCAAGCTCGAATCCTTCAGCGAGCATCCGGGCTTCGGGATTGAAGCCAGTGGGGCCGGAAACACCTGGCGTCTTGGCCGGCGCGGATGGGCAGGTTGGAAAGCCCGAACCGGCGGCGAAGGCAAATTGAGCGGGAGCGGCGGGACGGTCCTTTCGAGAAATGGGATCATTACCGCATCCTTCGCTTTCAAGGATGCGCTCCGCCCCGACGCCAAGGCAGCCATCGAGCAACTGAAAGATGCTGGCCTGTCGGTGGAGATGCTGTCGGGCGACACGGCAAAGGCGTGCGGCGAGGTGGCCGAAACATTGGGCGTCGACCGCTTCGCTCCCGCGATGCTCCCCTCCGGCAAGGTCAAACAGATCGAGACGCTGGCAAAAGACGGACATAAGGTTCTGATGGTCGGCGACGGCCTCAACGATACGCCTGCGCTTGGCGCGGCGCATGTCTCGATCGCCCCGGCGACCGCCGCCGACATTGGCCGCAACGCAGCAGATTTCGTCTTCCTGCGCGAGAGCCTTCTGGCAATACCCTTTGCCCTGGACGTCTCGCGGAAAGCCGGACGGCTGATCCGCCAGAACATTGCCATCGCCACCATCTACAACGCCGTTGCCGTGCCGATCGCCATTCTCGGGCACGTCACTCCGTTGATCGCAGCGATAGCGATGTCCGCCTCGTCGCTGCTGGTGATCGGAAATGCGTTGCGCCTACATGACTTTGCGCTCGCCGAGGCGACGAGTGCTCCTTCGGCAACGCGCTCGGGCATTCGAGCACCGGTGCAGCCGTCATGACGACGCTCGTCTACCTCTTACCCGTCGCTCTGTTCCTTGGCGGACTGGGGCTATCCGGTTTTCTGTGGGCCTTGAGAAGTGGTCAATATGAGGATCTTGACGGGGCCGCTGAGCGCATCCTCATCGACCGGGACGACGAGCCGGAACGCTGACCCGATAAATGTGGTGTTTCAGCCACCAAGCGGAGAGGACGAGCAATATCAAGAAAATACGATGATTGGGAATGGATTTGGCAATGAATGCAATCGTGCTCCACGGCGCGTCGATGAACGGCCATGTGAAGTCTCGAAAGGAAGCTGTCACGGCTCCAGTTTCAGAAGTTCATGACGGAGCATCCGTCGGCAGTGGTTGCGCCGATGCCGAGGCGATTGTGATTGCGGCCCAGCGGCCGGAGATGCGATTCGTCGAGCCGAAATCGGAAGAACAGCAGGCCAGGGCAGTGTTGTTCCGAGCTCGCCAGCGCCTCGTCCATCAGCGCACCGATCTGGTGAATGCATTGCGTGCCATTCTCTACGAATACGGCCACGTCGTCGCGCAAGGCATCCACCACCTCACTCGCATCAAGGAGATCGTCGAGGAACCAAAGAGCAAACTGCCCGAACTGGTCCGCCACGAATGCGCTCGTTGTTGGGATTCGGACCTGATCTGCAGATCACCATACCGGCCAGCAGCTTCTGGAAATGCCGCACATGAAAGCCTGACAGAAGACCACACTCAATCACACGTCGAATAGGGCCAGAAGCCTCTGCGTTACGGGCGGCAACCACAGCAGGCTCTACAGCTAGCAAGCTGCGCTGACAGAGATCTTTGAAAAGCCCCCATCGCACCAAAGACTGCGTTGCTGGTTCCGCCTTCATGCGTAGGCGGCTGATGTCATCATGTACGAGAAAAGGATCGCCCGAAAGGGGCAGTCCGCCGTTTCGTGCCGATCTGGCTAAAACAAGGCCAAAACATTTTCGTGGCGATCGACCACCAAATCGCCATGGCCGGCATTTGTGGTGTTGGCTGATCCAGATCAAGGTTACGTCCTCATCTGCGTGGTTTCGTCGATCGGTCTTACAGGGAAGAACGCATTGCTATCAGACAGCTTCGTCATCGGATCATACAGCTGGAGCACCCCCGAGCCGAATGAAAATGTCGGCGTCCGTATTTGATGGAACGGCTTACTTCGTTGCCGATTTATGGGGATCTTCCTGCCCAGTGGCTTGAGGCGCTGCAGCGGACACTGGAACGCAGCGCTACCGGTGCACGACTTGTGGCTCAACTCCGCCACCATCTCAGGAAGGTAGCCGAGGCGAGGGCGGCAGGCTAATGGCCGGCTCCGGCGACAAGTTCGACATCGTTGTCGTCGGAGCCGGCCCGGTCGGACTTTCCTTCGCCGCGTCGCTTGCCCAGAGCGAACTCAAGGTGGCAGTTGTTGAACAGCAGTCTCTCGAAAGGCTGGCGGATCCGGTTTTCGACGGTCGCGAGATCGCGCTGACCAACGCCTCGATCAGAATCCTTCGCGAGCTCGGCGCCTGGGATGCCATCCCCGCTTCGGACAAATCACAACTTGAAGGCGCGCGCGTGCTCAACGGATCGAGCGCTTTCGCTCTGTGTTTCGATCCTCCCAGCGCATCTAGGGAACCACTGGGCGTTCTGGTCCCAAATTGCCGGATCCGCGATGCCCTGTTCAAGATCGTCCGCTCGCAGGATCATGCCCGGCTGCTGTGCGGCCTGTCGGTCGTCGATGCAACCAACAGCCACAAAGGCGCAGTGATAACGCTCTCTGATGGCAGGCAGCTGACCGCTCGGCTTCTCGTTGCAGCGGATTCGCGTCTGTCCGCCACGCGCGACCTACTCGGCATCGGCGCCGACATCAATCGGCTTGGCAACTCGATGCTGATTTGCCGGGTGAGGCACGAGCGAGTCCATCACCAGATCGCAGTCGAATGGTTCGATCACCATCAGACGATAGCGATGTTGCCGCTCATGCAAGGCGTGTCGTCGCTGCTTCTCACCTTACGCTCAAACGAGGCCGATAGACTGCTTGCTTTCGAGGACGATTTGTTCCTGATGGAATTGACGAACCGCTGTCGAGGGCGCCTCGGAGAAATGACCTTGGCAAGCAGCCGCCATGCCTACCCGTTGGTCACGACGTGGGCGCACAAGTTCTGGGCTCCGAGCGCCGTACTCATCGGCGATGCTGCCATAGGCATGCACCCGGTGACTGCGCATGGCTTCAACATCGGCCTGAGCGCCCAGAGGCAACTCGCTCATCGAATCCTAGCAGCAGGTCGCGACCGTCGCGACATTGCCGATCCCGACATGCTCCGCAAATACGAAAGCTGGCTGCGCCGATCGGCCGCGCCGCTCTACTATGCTACGAATATACTCGTCAGGCTCTACTCAGGCGAGCACCCTGCGGCACTGCTTGCACGACATGTTGGGCTTCGCGTTGCCCAACATCTTCCCTTTGTCCGCCAGGGCATTTCGGCCATGCTGAGGCGGTGAACCACAGTTTCCATAGTGTCAACCGCTCTAAGGCGCTATGTCGCTAAGTCAGGTCAAGGGCGGCACGCCACGCCTGCAGGATGTCTTCGCGACGGCCAAGCAGCTTCTGGACAGGCATTCTCCGTTTGCGGAGCAGGAAGCCCCTGGCCTCGCTGATTGAGAGCGGCAGCTATGAAATGTACGACGCGCGCCGGCTGAACGGCGAGCGCCGGGAGACCCTGCCGCACTTCGACGCGCGTCACGGACAATCATCAAAGGCGCCGATACCGAGCTGCACGTCGTCCGGTCAAAGACATCTCTCAGTCATTAGAGGACGTGCTGGTCTAAGAGGCGCGACGGGCACGCGCGGTCCATTCGGTATCGCCGCTCTACGGCCGGCAAACAGGCGAGGGCCGTCCTGATCGCGTCGGATTGGTGGTGGGCTATTCCGCATTGAGAGATCCAGAACGGCGTTTGACTCCTGAGCGGGCCGTCGAAAGCGGTGAGAAGCAACTGTTAGAACACTTCGGCTGCACACAAAGTCTCAGCCGGTATGGCCGCGGGGG
The DNA here is from genome assembly GCF_000236565.1 of Mesorhizobium alhagi CCNWXJ12-2. Lineage (GTDB taxonomy): Bacteria > Pseudomonadota > Alphaproteobacteria > Rhizobiales > Rhizobiaceae > Allomesorhizobium > Allomesorhizobium alhagi. The sequence continues at coordinate 15,357 of NZ_AHAM01000338.1, forward strand.
CTTGAATTGCGACACTCACCCGTGTGCAGGACTGCCGACTGGATTAGGCAAACTGGCAAAAAATGGCCCTGTCGATCAGGTGAGCTCCGGGGCAGGAGTGTCTCCCGGTATGGGCTGTCATCCTGACACGCGGAGCGCGGATGCAGACACGGCGACGGACACTCGATGGAGACATTCTGTCGAAGGGCCAAGCTGGATAGCTCCGGCGGGCTGCTGCGGATCTTGGTCGGCTTGAGCATCCGCAGGACATCGGTGACCTTTACCAGGCGATGTTCCTGGTTGAGTAAGGCAGGCCCCGCAAACCAAAAGAAGCGCTTGCGGGCTCCATCAGAGCCGATCGGGTTCTCTTCAACTCGTCGGGCTTGTCACCCGCATCATCGCATCTGCATCGATATCCTTCTGGGAATATCCGTGCGCCGCTTCAGCCAAATCCGCCCGCGGAAATAGAGATGTAACCGGGCGACGGTTGAGTTCATGGCCGGCTGGCTCAGTTCGATCGCAAGCCGCCCCGTTACGCATGATATCCACAGGGTGGATAGGCCGTATAAAAACAATCGATTTTACCGATCTTTCGAAATGCTCCATTAGCCAACACGAAACTAAGTGCATCGACGTGAAAGTTCCGAGCGGCACAGAAGGACGAAAGTATTGAGTATGCCAATAAGCTATGGAACGCGACGCATCCAAGAGTCCGTCAGCCAATTTGGCTAGCCTCACGATCACTGACGACCGCGAATGGCGTGCACAATATGGCCGCTGCTTCGTCCCTCAAGAAGACATCACAAAGGAGGTCTTTGCATGCGCTCTCAGGTGCAGTGGAGGCTTTGCTGGGAAAATGAGTTGCAAGTGGCTGACCATGTCGAACTCGCGGATTTCTTTCGAAAGACCTATGGGCCGACCGGAGCCTTCAACGCAGAACCATTCGAAGGCAATCGGAGTTGGGTGGGTGCGAGGCCAGAGCTCCGTGCAATCGGCTATGACTCAAAAGGTATAGCGGCCCATCTGGGCCTGCTGCGTCGGTTCATCAAGGTTGGCGCGGTCGATCTGCTCGTGGCTGAATTAGGATTGTACGGGGTACGTCCGGATCTGGAGGGGCTCGGGATCGCCCGTTCAATCCACGTCATGAGTCCAGTACTGCACGAGCTTGGGGTTCCATTCGGCTTCGGCACGGTTCGGCACGCGCTGCGGAACCATCTTGAGAGGTTTGGCAGACACGGCCTGATGACCGTCGTGTCAGGCGTTTGCGTACGGTCGACCCACCCGCAGGTGCATCTCCACTTGTCGGCCACCCGCGTGGAGGACGTTCTCGTCGTGGTTATGCCGATTGCGCGGCCGATGAGCGAATGGCCGACCAGTGCCATCATTGATCGGAACGGGCCAGAGCTATGACGCACGTCGGCTGCTTATACAAAGTGCGCAGTGAGTGCTCTGACGGCGCCAGCCATCGCAGCGTTTATCTGACGTTTGACGACGGTCCCAATCCGCTTTTCACACCGGAGATTCTCGATGTGTTGGCAGAGCAGCGGGTGCCGGCGACTTTCTTCGTCATCGGCGCCTACGCGGCAGACCAGCCGAAGCTCATCCGACGAATGATTGCGGAAGGGCACGAGGTAGGCAACCACACGATGACTCATCCGGATCTGTCCAAATGCGGCTTCGGGGAAGTGCAACGTGAGATATATGAGACGAACAAGGCGATCATGACGGCGTGCCCACAGGCCTCGGTGCGCTATATTCGCGCGCCCTACGGTGCCTGGAGCGAAGACGTCTTCACAGCGTCAGAGATCGCCGGACTCGCGGCCCTCCACTGGTCCGTAGACCCTCGCGATTGGTCTCGGCCTGGCGTCGACGCGATTGTTGATACAGTGCTCGCCTCTGTCCGGCCGGGCGCAATTGCGCTCTTGCACGACGGATGCCCTCCCGACGAATTGACACAATGCACCGACGCTGGTCTGCGCGACCAGACGGTCACGGCGCTGTCCCGTCTGATTTCAGCATTGCACGACCGCGGATTTGTAATCCGCTCGCTTCCCCAACATCACTGAACAAATCGGCATCCTATGAACCTGCTTTATACAACCAGCACTGTCGCCATCTCGTGTTATGCGCTGCTCTCGGCTGTCTATAAAAGCATGCAGACAGTTTATGCTTTGCCGATAGGCCGTTCACCGGCGTCGGACGACCCGGTCGGTTTCGACCTTCTGCCGAGCGTGGATGTCATCGTCCCCTGCTTCAACGAGGATCCGAGCGCGCTCTCGGCATGCCTAGCGTCCATTGCAAGTCAACAATATGCCGGAAAACTGCACGTCTATGTGATTGATGACGGTTCTGCAAATCGCGACGCTGTTGTACCTGTGCACGACGCCTTTGCGGGTGACCCGAGGTTCAATTTCATTCTGCTCCCCAAGAATGTTGGCAAGCGCAAGGCGCAGATCGCCGCGATAAGGAGCTCATCTGGAGATTTGGTGCTCAACGTCGACTCGGACACGACGATCGCATCCAATGTCGTCACAAAGCTTGCACTGAAGATGCAAGATCCTGCCGTCGGGGCGGCCATGGGTCAGTTGATAGCCAGCAACCGGAGCGACACCTGGCTGACTCGGTTGATCGATATGGAGTACTGGCTGGCTTGCAATGAAGAGCGCGCGGCACAGGCTCGCTTTGGTGCCGTTATGTGCTGCTGCGGCCCATGTGCTATGTACCGCCGCTCCGCGCTCGTTTTGCTGCTGGACCAATACGAGACGCAACTGTTTCGGGGGAAGCCAAGCGACTTCGGTGAGGATCGCCATCTCACGATCCTCATGCTGAAAGCAGGACTTCGAACCGAATACGTTCCGGACGCCATCGCCGCAACAGTCGTTCCGGATCGGCTAGCACCCTATCTGCGCCAACAACTCCGCTGGGCTCGAAGCACATTCCGAGACACTTTGCTGGCGCTGCGCCTACTGCCAAGCCTCGATCGCTATATAACGCTGGATGTGGTCGGACAGAATCTCGGCCCGCTATTGCTCGCCCTGTCGGTATTGGCTGGACTGACGCAGTTCGCACTGACTGCCACAGTGCCCTGGTCGACTGCCCTAGTGATTGCATCCATGACCATAATTCGCTGCAGCGTGGCAGCGCTTCGTGCTCGCGAACTTCGATTTCTCGGCTTCTCGCTGCACACATTCATCAACATCTTCCTCCTACTTCCCTTGAAAGCTTATGCGTTGTGTACCTTGAGCAATAGCGATTGGCTGTCGCGAGGCTCTCCTGCCAACGGACCGAACCAGGGCGGGAAACAGGTTGCCACGCCAAACCCCATCGCTGGATCAAGCACTACAGAATTGTCGGAAAATGCGGTGCCACGTCGCGAGCTCAAGTTGGCGCGTGATCCTTCGACATTGGTGACATCGGACTGCGTTTGCAGCGACGATTGATCGTAACGTTACCGAGGTGGATAAGTCTTGAGTCAGGATACAAAGTATCAACTGTTGAATCGGGAATTGGTCGCAGACGATCCGTCGCAGATCGGCAGTAATCCGTTCGAGCGGGAGCGCCACACGCGTTCTTCAGCTGAGATGAGCGCATGTCAAGCGTAGCAGTCGGCTTTGCCGGCGTAACGAAGTCATATGGCGGCAAAACTGTTGTCGACGGCCTGTCGTTCACCGTCGCGCCGGGAGAGTGCTTTGGCCTGCTGGGACCGAACGGCGCGGGCAAAAGCACGATTACGCGAATGCTTCTAGGCATGGCGCGGCCTGCAGCGGGTGAGATCACGGTGCTCGGCGTGCCTGTGCCGGCACGCGCTCGCTTGGCACGCAAGCGTATCGGCGTGGTCCCTCAATTCGACAACCTTGACCTCGCGTTCACAGTACGCGAGAACTTGTTGGTGTTCGGGCGCTACTTCGGCATGAGCACACGCGAGGTCGAAGCGAAAATTCCGTCGCTGCTCGAATTCGCTAACCTCGAGAACAAGGCAGATGCGCGGGTTGCCGAACTATCCGGCGGCATGAAGCGGCGTCTGACGCTTGCGCGTGCGCTGGTCAATGATCCGCAGCTGCTGGTAATGGACGAGCCGACCACCGGCCTCGATCCGCACGCGCGCCACCTGATCTGGGAGCGCCTGCGCTCACTGTTGGCGCGTGGCAAGACGATTATTTTGACCACTCACTTCATGGAAGAGGCGGAGCGCTTGTGTGACCGGCTGTGCGTGCTCGTGGGTGGGCGCAACGTCGCCGAAGGCCGACCTCATGCGCTGATCGATGAGCAGATCGGGTGCCAAGTGATCGAGATCTATGGTGGCAATCCGCATGAGTTGAGTTCGCTGATCAAGCCGTACGCGAAGCGTATCGAGGTCAGCGGCGAGACGCTCTTTTGCTATGCGCCCGATCCAGAGCATGTGCGGTTGCAACTTCGCGGGCGCGAGGATCTGCGGCTTCTGCAGCGCCCCCCGAATCTGGAGGATGTCTTTTTGCGGCTGACCGGGCGCGAGTTGGAGAAATGAACATGGGTGAAGGGTATGCGGCGGTTCTGCCGGCTAACGCGTGGAACTGGGTCGCGGTATGGCGCCGCAACCTCCTGGCGTGGAAGAAAGTTGCGCTTGTAACGATCCTAGGCAACCTCGCCGATCCTATAATCTACCTGTTCGGCCTCGGCTTTGGCCTCGGAATGATCGTAGGTCGCGTTGATGGCACTTCGTACATCGCGTTTCTGGCAACTGGCATGGTCGCGACGAGCGCAATGACTGCCGGGACCTTCGAAACGATTTATGCGACTTTCGCACGAATGCACACTCAGCGTACCTGGGAAGCAATTCTCTGCACACAACTGACGCTCGGCGATATCGTGCTCGGCGAATTGGCTTGGGCAGCCACCAAGGCTTGTCTAGCCGGCATCGCAATTGCGGTTGTTGCCGCCACGCTGGGCTATGCCACGTGGCCTGCCATCCTCTATGCACTGCCAGCGATCGCCCTTACTGGCTTGGCCTTCGCGAGCTTGGCGATGGTCGTCATAGCACTTGCGCCCAGCCACGACTATTTCGTGTTCTATCAGACACTCGTCCTCACACCGATGCTGCTCCTATGCGGCGCGATCTTTCCCGCCACCCAACTGCCCGACGCCGTTCAGCAGGTAGGACACTTCTTGCCGCTGGCGCATTCGATCGACCTCATTCGTCCGGCGATGCTTGGCCGCCCAGCCGGCAGCGTCGGCCTGCACATCGGCGCACTTTGCGCGTACGCGATATTGCCGCTCTTCCTATCAGTGGTGCTGTTTCGTCGACGCCTGATGCGTTGACGCAAGACTTCTTGATGTTGGTGACGTCCGACTGGCCATTGCGGCGACGAGCGACAATGCAGCTTAGTTACGTGGAATAGTCTTGAGACAGGCCAATGATGCCTGCTTGTTACGATGAATGGAGAAGCAAGATGCTATGCCTAGGATTGAGTGGCGGACTTGACAAAGTCTATGAAAACCGACTCGAGCTTCCGAATACATTTCTTCACGATGGCGCTGCGGTACTGGTCCGGGACGGACAGGTGATAGCAGCCGTAGAAGAAGAACGCCTCAATCGGATTAAACACTCCAACAAGCTCCCAAGCAAGTCGATTCAATACTGTCTTTCAGCCGCTGGCGTTCAGCTCAGCGAAATCGATCGTATCGGGTACTACGCTACCGAGGCCTATAGCAACGCTGTGCTCGAACGCCTGTTCGTTTCCCAGCCGGACATCTCCATGCCGTTGGATGCCGCACTGTTGCTGCAGAGGCTACTGGCGCAGGAGTTCGATTTCGAGGTCGATGCTTCGCGTGTCTCATTCGTGAGTCACCATCAGGCGCACGCTGTGAGCGCTTTTGCGATGTCCGGCTTCGAACAAAGTCTGATACTTGCGATTGATGGCGGTGGTGATTTTCTCTCCGGGCTCTTGGCTCTGGGGGCAGGAACCGACGTTACGCAAATCGAGACGTTCCCGGAGAATAACTCCCTAGGGCTATTTTATCTCGAGACGATCCGGTATCTCGGCTACGGCATATTCGATGAGTATAAGGTGATGGGGCTTGCCCCCTACGGGGATCCCGTTCCCTATCGCGAACTCTTCGAGCAGTTCTACGAGCTCTCCGCCGAAGGTGGTTACCGCGTCCATCTCGACCGGATCGGTCCGACGTTGCTCCGCAACATCGAGGTCAGGCGAAAGGGAATGCCATTCACCCAGCAGCATCGAGATGTAAGTGCGTCATTGCAGGAAGCGCTGGAGCGGATCGTGTTTCATATTCTCCGGCATCATCGTGAGACTACCGGTATGAAGCGGTTGTGCTTGGCTGGAGGGGTAGCCCACAACTGCACCATGAACGGTAAACTGCTGTATTCAGGGCTTTTCGAAGACATCTTCGTGCAACCGGCATCGCACGACGCTGGCTGCGCATTGGGCGCCGCACTAATGGTGTCAAACGAGCTGGGCCGCCCCGCGCCACGCAAGCGATTGCAGGAGGTCTATTGGGGGCCTGATCTCGGGAGCGACCGCGCGGTGGAGCGGGAACTGAATGCATGGGCCGGGCACCTCGATGTTGAACGCACTGATGACGTGGCAAGCAGCGCAGCCGACTGGATGGTCAATGGCGCTGTGATCGGATGGGTGCAGGGCCGTTCGGAGTTCGGGCCACGTGCCCTTGGTAACCGCAGCATTCTTGCTGACCCGCGACCTGCCGCAAACAAGGACCGGATCAACGCAATGGTCAAGAAGCGCGAAGGCTATCGACCGTTCGCGCCGTCTGTGCTGGAGGAGGAAGCGCGCGAATTTTTCGACCTACCGGACGGTACGAGCGAATTTCCCTTCATGAATTTCGTAGTTCGGGTGCGCGACTCAAAGCGTGACTTGCTCGGCGCCATCACGCATGTGGACGGTACGGCTCGGCTGCAAACGGTATCGCGCAACACCAATCCGGCCTACTGGGATGTTATTGATGAATTCAAGAAGCGGACCGGCATTCCAATTCTGCTCAATACGTCCTTTAACAACAATGCAGAGCCGATCGTGGACTCGGTTGCAGACGCCATCACCACATTTTTAACGACAGATCTGGATGGTCTTGTGGTCGGGTCGTTCCTCGTCAAAAAGCGGGCTCCAACGCTGGAGGATTGGACTGCGCTCGCGGTTTCATTGCCGCCTTATGTATCGCTGCATCAAACCCGCGCATTCACAGCGCCAGATTGCCAAGAGACGGTCTGCGAGATCCGTGCGAACCATTCCAGCCGTGACGGTGTTCGTATTTCACATGACGTGTTCGACCTGCTGATGCGTATCGAGGGCGAAGCGGTGATCGGAGATCTTCTCGATATGGTTACCTTCGATCAGGTTGCGCGTGAAGCTCTCGTCAAAGAATTGCGGGAACTATGGGAGCAGCGCCGTGTTCGGCTACATCCCTCACACGCTGCTCGTATGGATCAAGACTGCGATCAAATGCCGGATCGAGCATAAGAGGCTGCCGATGAATAAGGCGGTTCCAGACAGGCCCCGTGATCACGTCGGTTTGCGTCGAACATCAAGAGAGCCACATGTCCATTGCGCCCAGCAAGCAGTCGGTGTGGACCGACAGGGTGTCTTCAATGCAAACCATCCAAACGCTGGACGCATAACGGGCTCCGCCCAAAATGGGTCCCTCCATTCCAGTGCGGTGCACGAAGAGTTTCTGCCGGTGCAATTGGCCAGAATCGCGACCGCTCGTGACTGGATCGGGCGAGGCCATACATTGCCCCTAACCTCCTAATCCTTGTCGTATTCCGGAAGGCGCAAAAGCTTGTGGGTGGCTCAATGAAGGATCGATTCGTCGTATCTCGACGGCGTACTGGTTTCGGTGATTGCCTATGGTCCCTCGCGGCAGCTTGGTCCTACGCGCAGCGGACGGGGCGGACGCTAGCGGTGGATTGGCGCGGCTCGTGTTATCTCGATGAACCCCTTACCAACGCCTTTCCGGTGTTCTTCGAGCCAATCCAGGACATCGCTGGCGTCCCGGTCATTTGCGACGATCGGATCAACCAGCTCTCATTTCCTGGGCCGTTCTTCCCGCCGTGGTGGAATAAGCCATCGATTGACTGCGTTTACCGGCCAGATGAACAGATTTTCCGGGAACGAGACGAGCTGAGAGAGCTTTTCGAAGGCCAAGGTGATAATGAAGCCAACACCGTCGTGTGTGATGCTTGCTTGATGTGGCGTTGCGGGGAAGATGCCGAACGACAGGTCTTTCAGAGTATCAAACCAAGGCCTGAAATCGTGTCCCGGATTGAAGCCATCTACCAGGAACACTTTAAGGGGAACAGCATAATCGGGGTTCATGTCCGGCACGGCAACGGCGAAGATATTATGGAGCACGCGCCCTACTGGGCTGATTCGGAGCTCGCCTTGCGGCAGGTATGCACTGCTATTCACAAAGCCAAAGCGCTACCGCATCCAAAACCTGTAAGGGTTCTCTTGTGTACGGACAGCGCGCAGGTGCTCAACGAGTTATCAGGCGTGTTTCCCGATCTCTTCACTATCCCGAAACGCCTCCAGGCGGATCGGGCCGGGCCTCTACACAGTGCAGCACTGGGGGCTGACGGCGGCTTTTCTGCCCTCGTCGAGATGTATCTACTTGGGCGATGCGATACCGTGATTCGTTTTCCGCCCACCAGCGCCTTCTCGCGCTATGCCCGCCTCTTCGTGCCACGCGTTGTTGAGTTCGATTTGAACGATCCGGGTCGTTTGATCGTGATTGATAACCCGTCCGAACATCTCCCGATTTCATAAGGTACCCGGCAACCTCGCCGATCTAGTTCTGATGGGCAGGCGCCTCGCTCGTTGCGGAGCAACAGGCGGACCTTGCCGATCTATCGATATGGTCGCAAGTCGCATCGGCAGGGACGATGGCCGCGGAGCGCGGCCGTGCGGCAGGCCGGATTGCCGAGATAACATTCAATGACTGAGGCACCGAAACGAACGGCTGAGCTTTGGCCCCTGGCCGGCTCAAGCCAGCCCAAGCTTTTTCCTGAGTTCGGCGTTTTCGTTTCGGAGCCGGTCGGCGAGGAGCTTCTTCAGACGGGCATTTTCTTCTTCAAGCTTCACCAGATCCTTGAGCTCATCGCTCTGTTTTGTGTGCCGGGCAGTTTTCTTCCACTGATAGTAGGTCTGTTCCGAGATTCCGGCTTTCTGGACTGCGGTCCTGATGCTCTCTCCCTGTCCGATCTGCTTTTCGATCGCGCCTAGCTTTTGGGCCCGCTCTGTTTCAGAGTATATTTTCCGCGCTGTCCGGACTGTAGGCGAGGCGACCGCTTTAGATGAAGACGCCTGTGGGGCCGACTTGGCGGCTCCGGTTCGTACAGCACCTGCGCGCTGTCCGGTTCGCTTCCTCGTCTTTGGCATCACTTCCTTTGTGTCAGGTATCTGTTCCTTCGCCGACACCGCGGCGGCTGTCTGATTTGCCTCTGTTTCCTTGAGGTCGGCCATGAGACACTCCCTTCGATATCAACCATCTATTCTCCACGCAGCATCAATAACTTACGAACTTTGTCAACATAGCCGAAACCCCTGCTCTCATTGTAGCCAGTCCAAACCTAAAAAGCAGAGGCGTCAGTGCAGTGCAAGCTTACCTTGAAGCGCGTGCCCCCGCGGCCACTACGATCCGGAGGAGCGGCTCGAGCTCAATCCCAATCACAGAAGGCCGCAGGCCGCCAGGCCACTGAAATGACGCCTGAACTCGGTGCCAAAGCCGCGCCCATCGGGCTGCGCCTGGAGCGGCCGGCGCGGACAGTCAACAACGGCCGACTGGCTGATCGCCTCCAAGCTCGACGAGCCGCGGCGCTCGGTTGAGAAATTCCGATTCAAAGTTCGGATGATGCAGGCCGAGGGCGAAAAAGCTGCTCTTAAAAATCTGGGGCAGGGTCGATCACCACATCCACGAAGCCATTGCCGGTGAGGCGAGTTTCGAGATCGGTACGGAGCGGCTGGGGCCGATCCAACCACTTTTTTTCGTATATGACATAGTTGGGGAGATCGGCGATCCGGTCCTCGTGAAGCTCGGCCAGGTATTTCCTGGTGTTGCTGACCCGCTTGCCGAGTTCCACCAGAAGTGTTCCGCGCGGGATCACTTTGTAGAAGGTTCGCTCCGTCGAGACGATCGCCTTGGCCGTGGGCTTTGCATTGCCCTGAGGAAGCGGGAGGATGGCATCGAGAATGGTGGATGGCTCGGTTGCCCCGCCGTCCTCCTTGTCATTCCAGGGCGTCGAGTTGATGCTGCCATGGTGACCGATCTTGAGGAAGTCGATCGGCTTGTTGAGCTCGCTCTTGTGCAGTTTCCACGCAGTGTTCCAGGCGAAGTTCTTCTTCTTGTCGCGATAGGCCCTGTTCCATTCGGCGTCGCCAACGAAGAGCAGCCGGCGACCGCGCCATTCGATGAGCAGCATGACGCTCGTATTATTGACGATCTCGCCTTCCTCCTCGGCGAAGGCCAATGCGCTCGACAGCAAGCGGGATTGGAGGCGCTTGAAATCGGAAGCGCTGATGTTTGCAGGACCCGCGCTGCCGGCTCGCTTCCTCCCGGCGGCGCCAAGCAGGCCCGTCGAAGCTGAGAAGCCGTGCAGGATGTCGCTGGCGGCATCTCCGAGGTAATAGGTGTCGATATCGAATTCGGGGCCGAGCACCTTGAAAGTCGCGCCAGACAGCGTTTTCGGCTTCAGCTTGGCGGCCTTGATGTCGGCATGCACGTAGAGCGGCGCGATGCCGTTCTGTTGGGGCAGGACTGCACGCAACGCGTCCACCGCGCCGTCGTTGCCGATGTCGTAGCGGCCGACAATGTCTTCGAGTTCAGGGCTCAGCGCCAAATTGCGGGCGGCGATGTTGCGCATCGCGGTCGCCGCCAGATCGTGGAGCTGGTGCGCGAATTTGGCCTGCGGATGATCGCGGTCCATCGCAACGCTCATCCAGATATTCTCGATCCGAACATCGCTGAACCAGTCGGGATCGAGGCCTTTGATGTGGTCTTCGTGTTCGTGGCTGACCAGCAGGAGGTCGAGACGCTTCCGGCCGTCCTCCGCTGGCAGCTCACCCTTCAAGTGGTCGAGAGCGGTTTTCAATTCGTTGGCGCTGCCCTTCTTCCCGCAATCGATGAGGATGTGGAAATCGTCGACCTTGCTGCCTTTCTTGCGGGCTTTCGGGATGCGGACATAAATGCAGTCGCCGACGCCGACATTGTAGGCGCGGATCAGGAGCTGATCTGCCATGGCCGCTCTCCCATCTCCTCGTCTTCGTCGCCGCCAATCCCGATATGTGGCGAAAGGGCGAAGCGAAGGTTACCGTCGACCCATTCTGCGGTCAGCGGCGCAATCGACTTCTGCAGCAGCCCTGCGGCGCCGCCGGCAACGCCATCGCCGATCCGCCCTGCCGCGATCCGCGCGGCGAGTGCGTTCAGGAATGCTTCGCGGCGGGCTTTGCCAAGTTTGACCTCCTCTTCCTCGGCCTGACGTTTGCGGGACCCCTTGATGAGCGGCAGGGTGCCGGGCTTGCGCATCCAACCCAGGCAGTTTCCGTCTATGTCGAGCGCCAGTGTTCCGCCGCAAAGCGCGCTGGTCGTCTCACCCGTGAACTGGCCAAAGCGCTTGCCTTCGAGCAACACATCCTCGCGCCAGATGTACTGCAGGAGGATTTGCTGCGGCAGCCGGCGACCCGACACCGTCAGCTTCTGCGCCATCGCCAGATCGGTGACGACGACATCGGCGGCAAAGGGGATGAAAAGGTCCCTGCGGTTGTCGTCGAGAAAGCGGTAGGCATTGGCGCGCGAGGCCGCAATGCTCCTTGGGTCGTGGAAGACCGATATGTTGAGCCGGTCAAAGACGGTGGCCGGCTTTTTCAGCTCGGCCGCCATCAATTTGCGCGCCACCGCCACGGCGGCTCGTTTGAAGCCGATCCTCTCCCGGAGCTTGAGACCCCATGTGCGCAGGCTGCTTTCGGTCGAACAGCGTGTCAGGATGACCGCCGCGGCTTCGTAGAGAAGCCCTCGCAGATGTCGATCCCCGCGCCGAGATATATGGCCGTCATAATCGACTTCTCCCGATTGGTATCGGCGAGTTGTCAGGCCGATCCAGGCCGCGACAGAGCGGGACTTCTTGAAGTTGTCTGGATTCTCAATGGCGGTGACGAAAGAGGTCGCGGTGATCACACCGATGCCGGGGATCGACATGAGGGTGCGGCAGGCTTGGCTTTGACGAGCATCCGCAACCAGTTGGCGCCCGAGCTCGGCGGCGCGGATACGAATGCCGCGCCAGGCCTCCAACATCGGCAACACGATAGGAGCAAGCTCGTTCTGATCCGTGAGAAGGCTCCGGACATTCTTTTCGAATGTAGTTCCCTTGCCTGCTGGAACGAGCAGGCCGAAGGTTTTCATGATCCCTCGGATCTGGTTGGAAAGCTCGACGGTGATCCGGACCAGTCGGGTGCGTGCTGCCACGAGCGTGCGGGTCAACATGCTATCGAAGCCTTTAACGCGAACCTCGCGAAAGAACCCGACTTCTGCAAGATGCGCCAGACCGTCGGCATCGTTCGCGTCTGTCTTGTTCGCCGCCATATCAAGCGCAGCTTTGGCATGGCGAGCATCAATGCAGACTGCTGGCAACCCCACGCTGCGCAGGGAGTGATAAAACCACACCGACAGAGGACCGGTTTCGAATACGATGCGCTTGGCGGCAGGCGCCCGCTTCCTGACAAGTTCGGCAATGATGTTGGGATCAGATGCGCACTTCCCGCGCCAGATCCGTTCGCCTTCACGGCGGATCGACACTGCCGTCTCTTTCATCGACACGTCGAGACCGATATATTCTGTCATGGCTGTTCTCCATTCGATGCTTGGGCCCGGCGTCAGGTCGTGAGCCCGTATTTCCATCTTATCGGGGAACAGCCACCCTCCAAGGCTATGATCGGCTCTAGGGCACGTCGCTCCCGCGATTACCCCATGTGGACGCCCCCCTGACGGCATCAATGTGCCAAAGTGGTGACGTTGAGAACCACCGGAGGAAGGCGTCCATGTCACAAGTTACCACCATTGGCCTGGATTTGGCCGAGAACATCTTCCAGGCCCATGGCGCAGATGCCGCCGGCGCCGTCGTGTCCGTAGGAAGTTGCGGCGCGAGCAGGTGCTGGCCTATTTCGCCGCGCAGCCGCCATGCCTTGTGGCTATGGAGGCCTGCCCGGGCGCGCACTACTGGGGTCGCGAGATCGGCAAGCTCGGCCATACGGTCAGGCTAATCGCGCCGGCTTACGTGAAGCCCTTCGTTAAGCGCCAGAAGAATGATGCCGCCGATGCCGAAGCGATCTGCGAGGCCGCGCAACGACCGACGATGCGTTTTGTGGCAATTAAGAGCGAGGAGAAGCAGGCCCCGGCTGTGATCTTCCGAACCCGCGATGTGCTCGTCGGCCAGCGCACCCAGCTCATCAACGCGATCCGCGGCCATCTGTCCGAGTTCGGCCTGATTGCGCCGCAGGGCCCCTCGCATGTCGAGCGGCTCATTACACAGATGAAGATCCTGCCTCGGGCGTGCCGGAGGCCGCACGCTGTTGCCTTCTCATGCTCGTCGAAGCACTGCGTAGCCTCCAGGAACAGGTCAAATCGCTGGACACGGAGATTGCCGCTCGGGCCAAGGCCGACGACACCGCTCATCGGCTGATGACCGTGCCCGGCATAGGTCCGCTGATCGCTACCGCACTCGAGGCAATGGCGCCACCGGCGGAGACATTCCGCTCCGGGCGCGACTTTGCAGCCTGGATCGGGCTGACGCCGATCCAGCGCTCAACCGGCGGCAAGGAACGGCTCGGACGAACGTCCCGGATGGGTGAGCGAACGCTGCGGCGCCTGCTCATCATTGCATCCAGCGCCGTGGTTCGCTGGGCCAAACGCAAAGGCGTGCCATCCGGCTCGTGGCTTCATAGAATGCTGGCGCGCAAGCCGCCGATGGTAGTGATTGTGGCGCTGGCCAACAAGACCGCGCGCATCGCATGGGCTCTGATGACGAGGGGTGGAATCTACCGAGCTCCGACCGTCGCCGCCTGAGTGCGGGAAGCGGTCGAGGCTGTCGGGAGGGCGTGAGAAGGTCGAAGGACAGGTATGGCGCAACGTCGGCGAGGCGGGATCAGGAGAACCAAGCGCACGGGGAGCGCTTCGAGCGCGTTCCAGTGATGTGGACCTGATCCTCGAACTCCCATACGGGCCCGCGGCCCATGAGAAGCCGCAATGAGAGGCCGAACACATGGCAGCACCCGAACACGCGCAGCAGCCTGCACCAAAGATTCTTCTTGCATCCGTCGGGGCGTCCACACATGGCCGTGCGGCACGCCGGCCCGGCAGCGTTCGCCGCGCAGCGCTCTT
>NZ_AHAM01000337.1 GCF_000236565.1 Mesorhizobium alhagi CCNWXJ12-2
CGGACCCTATGGCGACGCCGAGGAAAAGGCGCGCGCCGCGAAGAAGGGCATATTCGGCCGGCCGCCGGACAAGAATTCCCTGCCGCCGCCGTCCTCGTCCGTCAGCACGTTGCCTAGGCCGTCAACTGACCCGACAGCGCCTTCTGAATGAGAGCGTGCGTCTCGGCGATGCCGTAGAGCGCCACGAAGGAGCCGAAGCGCGGGCCGCGCTCCTGGCCGATCAGGACCTGATAGATCATCTGGAAGAATGCGACCGAAACGCCGGGTCCGCCTTCCGGGCTCTTCTTGTTATGATCCTGATAACGCTCGATTTTCCGCGCGACATTGAGCGAGGCGTTCTGGATAGCTTCTCCGTCGGCATCGGCCGGCAGCGTGCCAAGCGCGTCCGACAGCGCCTGAAGCGCCTCGCGCTCCACTGCGTCGGGAGATCTGTATACCTTCGCCGGCTTAACGAAATCGTCGAAGTAGCGGATGGCGTAGCCGGCGAGCCGGTCGAGTTCTGGGTGCGACTGCGGCGTCACGCCGGCGACATGGCGCGAGATGAAGCCCCACAGCACGCTTTTGTCGTGGGCGTTGGAGGCGCTGACAAGATTGAGCAGCAGCGCGAACGGCACCGGCAGGTCGATCTGCGGCGGATGGCCGTCATGCATATGCCAGACGGGATTGCCGAGCCGGGTCTTCCAATCCTGCTTCTGGTATGCAGACAGGAAGGTGTAATATTCGTCGACGGCCTTCGGGATCACGTCGAAATAGAGCTTCTTCGCCGTCCTTGGCTTCTGGTACATATAGAGGCTCAGGCTCTCGGTCGGCGCATAGGCGAGCCACTGGTCGATGGTGATGCCGTTACCCTTCGACTTCGAGATCTTCTGCCCGTTCTCGTCGAGGAAGAGTTCGTAGACGAAGTGTTCCGGCGCGCGCCCGCCGAGCGCTTCGCAGATGTGGTCATAGACGCCCATGTTCGGCCCGTGATCCTTGCCGAACATCTCGAAGTCGACGCCGAGCGCGGCCCAGCGCGCTCCGAAATCCGGCTTCCATTGCAGCTTGACCCTGCCGCCGGTAACCGGCAGCGTGGTTTCCGTGCCGTCTTCGTCGTCGAAGGTGATGGTGCCGGCAGCCGCGTCGACATGCTTCATCGGCACGTAGCGCACACGGCCGGACGTGGGTGAAATCGGCAGGAAGGGGCTGTAGGTCGCCTGCCGTTCCTGGCCCAGTGTCGGCAGCATGATCGCCATGATCGCGTCGTAGCGTTCGGCCACGCGCTTCAGGATCGTGTCGAATCGGCCCGACTTGTAATAGTCGGTCGCGCTCGCGAATTCGTAGTCGAAACCGAACGTGTCGAGGAAGCGCCGCAGCATCGCGTTATTGTGATGCCCGAAGCTTTCGTAGTCGCCGACGAAGGGGTTCGGTACCGAGGTCAGCGGCATGTGCAGGTACGGTTCGAGGAATGCGCGATCAGGCACGCTATCGGGAATCTTGCGCATCCCGTCCATGTCGTCGGAAAAACAGAGCAGCTTGGTCGCGACCTTGTCTTCGGTCAGGATGCGGAAGGCGTGGCGCACCATCGAGGTGCGCGCGACCTCGCCAAACGTGCCGATATGCGGAAGGCCGGACGGGCCGTAGCCGGTCTCGAACAGCACCGTTTCCGGAAAATCGCGGCCTTTGTAGCGAGCGACGATCTTTTTCGCCTCCTCGAACGGCCACGCCTTGCTGTCGGCGGCCGCCTCGAGGATTTCGGGGTTGAGATCGATCACATTTGATCTCGCCATTGTGCCTGTCCTGTATTCCTGTCGGCAGCGGTTGCCGGTTCTGTGCTTGTGGGGCTGTTCGGCAATCCCGGCCGCCGCATTTCGCGTGTATGTCGCCGGGCGAATTTGCAGATGGTCTCTATGCGGGCCGGTCGGGGGCGTCAACATTGGCCCGGTTTTTCCTTGCGGGGACATGGCCGCGTTCCTACCTTCGCGGCAACGAAAAACGAAGGGGACTGGAATGGCTTTGCCGACCGCGCATGAAGCGCTGATCTATCTGATGGTGATGACCTCCGCTTCCGACCGCGACATGACTGATGTCGAACTGGCCCGGATCGGGAATGTGGTTCGATCCTGGCCGATTTTCGAGGGCTTCGACGACGAGAGGCTGATCGGCATCGCCCAGGATTGCCAAAAGCGGCTCCACGAGAATGGTGGAATGACCGGCCTCCTGACCCTCGCGCGCAAGGCAATCCCCGAGCATCTCCACGACACCGCCTACGCCATGGCGTTTGAGGTCGCCACCGTGGATCTGGAAATGCGCATGGAAGAGCTTCGCGTGCTGCAACTTCTGCGCCAGCATCTCAACGTCGACGACGCTACCGTCGCCGCGATCGAGCGGACGACCAAGGCCCGCCACCGGACGCTGACATGAGGATGGGATGATGGGCGAGGGCGCTGGCTTTCCGGAAGCATGGATCCGAGGGGCCGTGTTCCTTGCGGTATTCGGCTCGCTGGCGGTTCTGGAGCTCTGGTCGCCGCGCCTCGAACGCGACGAGTTGCGCGGGGCGCTGAAAACGCGGCGCTGGTTCACCAACATCTCAATGGTCGTCCTGTCGTCGCTGGTCCTGCGGATAATCTTCCCGGCAGCCGCGGTCGGCGCGGCGCTTTGGGCGGAGTCACGCGGCTGGGGCGTGCTGCGGCTTGCCGGCCTGGACGGCATAGTGGGCGGCGTCATCGCCTTTATCATGCTCGACTTCGCGGTCTGGCTCGAACACGTCGCCAGCCACAAGATACCGCTGCTGTGGCGCATCCACCGGATGCATCATGCCGACACCGGTTTCGACGTCACCACCGGGCTGCGGTTCCACCCGCTGGAAATCGTCCTGTCCATGTTCTGGAAGGCTGCGATCGTGGTAGTGCTCGGCGCGCCGGTGCTTGCCGTGTTGATTTTCGAGATCGTGCTCAACGCCGGCTCGATGTTCAGCCATTCCAATCTGAGCATCGACAAGCGTGTCGATCGGTGGCTTCGCCGTGTCATCGTTACACCCGACATGCACCGCGTCCACCACTCCAACGATCTTACGGAGACGGACTCGAATTACGGATTCAATCTGTCGTTGTGGGACAGGCTGTTCAGAACCTATGTCAGCCAGCCAAAAAAGGGCCACGACGGCATTGCGATAGGGCTTTCGGGGTATTCCGCGAGCGAAGCGGCGCGGCTCGGCCAGTGCTTGGCCTTGCCGTTCGTTTCGCGGCCGAGCGCCTATGTCAGAAGAAGCTGACCGGAAAATAGCGCAGGTAGAGTTCGGCGAAGACGCCTTTCACCGCGATCTGGTGCAGCGCCGCGTCGAACGCGGCAGCCAAGGCCGGCTCGTCGGCCCTAGTGGCGATAGCCAGTCCCGAGCCCAGATATTCCGGCGCCAGATAGGGGCCGCCGGCGTACCGGCAGCACCCGCCGGCTTCGCTCCCCGCCAGCCAGAAGCCGAGACGCATGCCGTCACCGAAGACTGCGGGGACCTTGGCGGCTTTCAAATCCTGCAGCATCCAGTTCTGCCTGGAATAGGTGACGATTTTCACGCCCGGAAAATTGGCGCGCAGCATGCGCTCGTGCGCCGAGCCGGCGATGACGCCGACGCGCTTGCCCTCCAGCTTATCGAATACCGGTTCGGACACCGCTGTCGGCTTCGTCATGGCGAAGCGCGCCGGAAACCGCAGATATGGCCGCGAAAAAGCATATTTCAGCCGCGATTCCGGCGTCACGGCGACGCCGGCCATGATCGCCTCGCCCTGTCCGCTTTGCAGCATGCCGTCCAGTTCCGCCCATGGGACAGCCTGGATCTGGCATTTGTCGGCGATGTCGAGCTCGGCGCAGATGGCGCGCGCCAGGTCGACATGGAATCCCGACAGGCGGCCTTCGCCATCGAGGAAATTGAAGGGCGGGAAATCCGTCGTGGTCAGGAACCGCAGCCTGGCCAGCCCCGACAGGTCGGGTTTCGGCAGGCGCTCCTTGGCGTCCCAAAACATCGGGACCTGCGGTTCGGCCGCGAGTGCGGGGCCGCAGGCAAGTGCCAGTGCGCAGAATGCGGCCAGAAGGACGGCGCGAAACTTCATTTGGGTTCCTAGGCAACGGATGTCAGCTTGTTCTAGCGCCGGTCGAGTACGATTCCCAGCGCTGCGGCGAGCGGCAGCTTTCCGGCGATGCAGAGGGCACACAGTCGCCCCGCTTCGGCGGAAACATCCATTCGGCCGGAAGCATGGTTACCGGACTATTGCCAAGAACTGACAAATTTTATCCCTGCAACCCAAGGTTAATGGCGGTAATCGGATTGCGCGCATAACATCGTTCAATTGCAGGTGGCAACGGGGGGTTGCCGGTGGGGTGCGGTTTCTTGCAGCCGCCGCTTTCATGCGGCGGTATTCCGATACCTGATATCTGGATTTTCGGCAACGTCGGCAGGCGTTGGCTGGGGCGCTGGCTGTGTTTCGGGGCGCAGTTCTATCCACCATTGCGCGGCGTGTCATGGGTATCCTAGACGCCGACTTAACTGGACACCATTCCAGACCGATAGGCAGCTTTGTCGTCGGTCTTCCGGAGTCCGATGCCCCCGCGGGCGATACCGGGATCAGTCTCTTTGCCGCTCTTCTCCTTCCCGAACTTGCCGATTGGCAGCCGGTTCTCGACCGGGTCGGGGTGTCGTTCCAGGCGGCGCTGCGCGTGGCATCCAACGCCGGCTCCCATGGAACCACGTTCCTCGGCGAGTTGCTGGCCTCGGGCCTTGTCGAAGAGCGGGCGCTCTACCGCGCCATAGCGCATGAACTAGACGTGCCTTTTCAGTCAGCTGTCGACGCCAACAAATTGCTCATCCGAGACGCTGACTGCCTGACCTTGCTGCGCCGGCCAATTCCAAAGCTCCTCTTGGCGCGCATGGAAGAAAAAGCCGGCGCGAGCACGCTTCTGGTAGCGCCGGACAGGGCGAGCTTTTCTACCCTGCGCCGGCTGTGCGGCAGAGATACCGATCTGAGGCGGCGACTCCGCATCGTTGCGCCATCGGTGTTGCGCAAAGCTCTGCTCGAGCGCGCCGCGCCGCTTCTAGCCCGAGCCGCCCTGACCGAACTATCCGACCGCCACGCTGATTGCTCAGCGAGAACGGTCGTCACGGGGTGGCAGGGTTACGCGCTCGGCGTGCTTTCGGCCGCATTGCCGGTCGCGTTTTTGTTTTTCCCGTCCGGCGCCCCGCTAGCTCTGCACATCTTGTTCTCGACGCTGTTTCTGGCCTGTGTCGGCCTCAGGGTCGCCGCAACGGCCTGGACCCCGCCGCCGCAGCGCCGCTATCAGGAATGCTCCTCGCCCGACTGCCCGGTCTATTCGGTGCTCGTCGCGCTCTATCGCGAAGCCAACGTCGTGCCTGACCTGCTCCGGGCCCTGAGCAGGTTGCAATGGCCGCGCAGCAAGCTTGAGATAAAGCTGGTCTGCGAGGCTGATGATCTGGAAACGATCGAGGCGATCAACGCGCACCCTCTGAGATCCTACGTTGAAGTGGTGGCGGTGCCGCCCGGCACGCCGCGCACCAAGCCGAAGGCCCTGGCTTATGCGCTGCCGCTGGTCTCAGGCGAGTTCGTGGTGCTCTACGATGCCGAGGATCGTCCGCACCCGCAGCAATTGATGGAAGCCTGGCAGAGATTTCGCGCCAGCGGTCCCGAACTGGCCTGCCTGCAGGCCTCGCTCGAAATATCGAACCGCACCGAAACCATGGTTTCGCGCATGTTCGCCTTTGAATATGCAGCGCTTTTCCGCCGGCTGCTGCCATGGCTTGCGGCGAAGGGCGTGATGTTCCCGCTCGGCGGTACTTCCAACCATTTCCGTGCCGCCGCGCTTGCCGACGTCGGCGGCTGGGATCCCTACAACGTGACCGAGGACGCCGATCTCGGGCTTCGCCTCGCGCGCTTCGGCTACCGCGCCGAGACGATTTCGTGCCCGACTCTCGAAGACGGGCCGGAGGACTTCAAGACGTGGCGGCCGCAGCGCACGCGCTGGTTCAAGGGCTGGATGCACCTTTGGGTTGAATCCAGTAAGTATCTCATAATAAATGAGTTTTGAGAAAATTTCGGAGACTAGGCTGACAGCATAGCAACGCTATAGCAACAAATCGGACAAAACCCTCGCACTCCGGCGCTTCGATTTCCGGTCTCAGCGCGATATGAGACCATGACGCTCGGTCGCGATGGAGAGGACGGCCAAGGCGCGGGAGTGCTGCCTCGCGGCCCGGAAGATGGTGGCGGAGGTCAAATCGCCCGCTCAGGAGAAGCAGCGCGAAAAGCGCAGGCTTTCTGCCGCCTCCACTTTCGGCGAGGCGGGCAAGCGCTGGTTCAGGGACGCCAAGATGGCGGACAGCGCGCGCTCGATGCGCACGGCCAGTTTCGACCGTGACATCCTGCCGGTCTGGAAGAGCAGTTTTACTGACCGAGATCACGCCTGACGACCTGCGGGCACTCTGCGCGAGGGTAAAGGAGCGCGGCGCGCCGGCCACGGCCATCCACGTGCGGGACATCGTGAAGCAGATCTATGGCTATGCCGTTCTCCACGGCGAGAAGGTCGCCAACCCCGCCGATGACGTCGGGCCGGCCTCCATCGCCACGTTTGCACCGAAGGATCGTGCCCTCAGCCCAGGCGAGATCCGGACCATGCTGAGTGAGCTCGAGCATGTGGCGACCCTGCCCACCATCCGTCTTGGGCTCAAGCTGATCCTGCTCACCATGGTCCGCAAGAGCGAGTTGCTCGACGCCACTTGGGATGAGGTCGATTTCGAGAATGCTGTCTGGAGCATCCCGAAAGAGCGGATGAAGAGAAAAAAGCCCCATAATGTTTATCTCTCGCGGCAGGCGCTCGACATTATGGTCGCGCTCAAGACCTGCGCCGCGAATTCGCGGTATGTGCTGCCGTCACGGTACGACGCCGACGAGCCGATGTCGCGCGCGACTTTCAACCGCGTCACCATGGCCATCGTCGAACGGGCGAAAACGCAGGGGCTGCTGCTTGAACCTTTCACGGTGCACGATTTGCGACGCACCGGATCGACGCTGCTCAATGAGCTCGGCTTCAATCGCGACTGGATCGAAAAGTGTCTCGCGCATGAGGACAACCGCACGTCGCGCGGCGTTTACAATAAGGCGGAATACGAACCGCAGCGACGGCACATGTTGCAGGAATGGGCTGACATGATCGACGCGTGGCATGTAGGGAAGAAGCACACGCCGACGCTCCACCCGCCCACAGTCCAATCGATTACTCTCGATCCAACTTGACCGGCCGCGTCCTGCGCAGCCGTACATCGGGCGCGGGCGCCGTTTCGATCCTTCCGGCTTCGGAGGCGCGCCGTCGCTCCTCGAGCCAAGCCTCGACCTCGGCCAGGTCCCAAACGACGCAGCGCGGCGTCAGATAAAAGCGCCGCGGAAATTCGCCACGCTGCTCCATCTCATAGATAGTCGTAGCCGATAACGGCACAATCTCTCGCAACTGCGCCCGCCGGATGGTGCGCCGTACCGGACGCGATCCGATGTGGGGTAAAACAGGGAGCGCCTGCGATTCATCCTTGGCGCTCTGTGCGTCCGAATTCTGCTGACGCTCGACCATGTCTCGGACCTGAAAGGCGAAAACGTTCAAAAGTTCCGGGCCAAAGATCACATGAAGCGCCGAATCCGTTTATAGCCATCAGATGCGACGATGCCGCCCTTTTCGGCAACTTGTGCACTGGCTTACGGCGTGCAGGCTGGCGGAGGATTTCATGTACAAGCTCTATACGCGCCCCAACACCGGCGGCTTCGTCGTCGAGGCGGCGTTCGCTTTGGCGGGCGTGCCATTCGACCAGATCGATGTTCCGAAGTCGGACCCACCCGACCAGGCCTTTCTCCACATCAGCCCGTTCAACCAGGTCCCGGTCCTGATCTTGCCGGACGGAAGCTCGATGACCGAGTCGGCGGCGATCTGCATCCTGCTCGCCGAGCGCCACCCGGAGGCGGACCTGGCGCCGACGGCGAATTCACCCGGCCGCGCCGACTTCCTGCGCTGGATGATCTTCATGTCGTCGGTCATCTATCCGGCCGACCTGCGGTTCTACTACGCCCATCGCTACACGACTGACCCTGGCGGCGTGGAAGCGGTGAAGGAGGCTGCGATTGCCGAAATGGAACGCGGCTTTGCCATTCTCGATGCCGCCCTCGAAGGCCAGGACTGGCTAATCGGCGACCGGCTCTCGCTGGCCGACATCTATCTCGTCATGCTGGTGGCTTGGCATCCTCAAGTTGAAAAGGTTCCGAGCGCCTGGCCGAGCATCGAACGCCTGTGGGCCGGGTTGCGGGAGCATCAGGTGATGAGGAAACTGAACGCCTCCCACGCCATGTGGCCGGCCTGAACCAATGGCCCTGGTTCACGGTTTTTCCACGCGGCCGAGCCCCGCCCGTCGTTCTTGCAGGTACCGGCCTATGGCCGTCGCATTCTAGGCCGATCGCCCGATCACGCTGCGGCCGCTTTCAGAGTCTTGCCGAGCCTGGCCAGAAGACCGGCGCGCTCTGCCAATAAATCTGGTAGTCGGCAGTCGCTTGTCGCCGCCAAGCTCATCAGGTGCGCTCAACCATTCGTCGAGCCCGGTCCGTTCCGGCACGCGGAACGGATGCGCGGATGTGGTATTTGGCGCGCATCAGCGCTGGGCCCATCGTTGTCGGCGACACTGGGAAGGCCGAGGCGATCGATGTTGCGTCGAAGCCTAAAATAGGCTGCAGGATCAGTGGCGCGCGCACGCCGGCCTGGATCGCCGGAGGACGCAGGCAAACAGCATTGCCCTGAAGCCTTTGGAACCCGCATCCAGGTCCATCCCAACGGCGCGTCCGAGCTCCGGTCGGTGACGCTGAGAGTTCCCCATACCATCCGACTATGCGGACTTCAGCGGTTTCGCGGAAGCGCGCTGCCTCGCGAGGAAGCTCGGAGCGAGGCTACTACTAGAAAGCCCCGAAACACAGTCAGCAAAAGAGCATTCGGCCCAATGCGAACGGATCAGCCTTGGCCGCTGACCAGCTCAAGCAAGTCCCAGCTTTTTCCTGAGTTCGGCGTTTTCTTTCCGGAGCCGGTCGGCGAGGAGCTTCTTCAGACGCGCATTCTCTTCTTCAAGCTTCACCAGATCCTTGAGCCCGTCGCTCTGAGTTGTCTGCCCGGCAGCCTTCTTCCACTGATAGTAGGTCTGTTCCGATATTCCGGCTTTCTGGACAGCGGCCTTGATGCTCTCTCCCCGTCCGATCTGCTTTTCGATCTCGCCGAGCTTTTGGGCCCGCTCTTTTTCAGAGTATATTTTCCGCGCTGTCTGGACCTTAGGCGAAGCGACCGCTTTAGATGAAGACGCCTGTGGGACCGACTTGGCGGCTCTGGTTCGTAGGGCACCTGCCTGCTGCCCGGTTCGCTTCTTCGGCTTCGGAGCCTTTTCCTTTCTATCAGGTGTCTGTTCTTTCACGTGCACCTCGGCTGATACCTGGTTTGCCTCGGTTTCCTTGAGGTCGGCCATGAGGCGCTCCTAACGATGTCAACATCTGTTCTCGCGTGCAGCATCAAGAACTTGCTGGTTTTGTCAACCGTAGGCTGAGAGCTGTGCTCCTCAGTGCCACCGTCGGAGCCATAGACATGATGCGGGCCAGCTGATTGATGTTACTCTTGTCGAGGCGCGCTTTCGTGCTTGGCAGCGAATCCATTCGCTCGCGGCTGGACGAACTCCTCTTCCTCGAGATGATGCGCCAGCATTTCAGTCTCTTCCGGCCCGGCAGACCGCCTGACTGCCTGGCTGCGCAACCGCTTTCTCGGCAAGGTCCTGGTCATGCTGCCGGAGTCTCCCTATGGATGGCGCTGCACGAGCTGGAATCCCG
Organism: Mesorhizobium alhagi CCNWXJ12-2; assembly: GCF_000236565.1. Lineage (GTDB taxonomy): Bacteria > Pseudomonadota > Alphaproteobacteria > Rhizobiales > Rhizobiaceae > Allomesorhizobium > Allomesorhizobium alhagi. The sequence continues at coordinate 9,873 of NZ_AHAM01000337.1, forward strand.
CGCCTGCCTATCGCGGCGGCATTAGCCGCTTTGTCCATCTCGTAGGATTATTCTGCCATTCAGTTTCTGACGCAGTGGCGCATGCAGTCGGCCGCACGCCTTATCGACGGCTGCACGAAGATGGCCGCAATATGCTGCCGCGAGATTGGCTAATCAAAAGCGGGCTACAGCCGGCCCTTCAAGAAAACTGTTGGCCGAAGTCAGTTCGCGCGCGCTTCGGCGGCTTCGAACGCCGTCCACTCCACGGGCTTGAACCGGGATTTCTGGAAGCGACCGCGATAGGTGTGTGGGCTTACCCCGATTGTTTTGGCGAACGCCCTGCGCATTGTATTGACGTCGCCGAACCCGCTCGAGATTGCTATCCGTTGCAAGGGCTGTGTCGTATCCTCAAGCAGGCGGCGGGCGGCATCCGTTCGGGCCGCAGTTACGAACTCGGCCGGTGTGACGCCGAGTTCGCGACGGAATACGCGAGCGAAATTTCGCGTGCTCATGCCGATCTTGTGTGCCAGATGATCAACGCTGAGGGGCGCGGTGAGATTGGTGAGGACATATTCCTGCGCCTTCTGGATCATCGTCGTTTCGGACATCTGGCCGACAAGATGGGCGCTGAATTGTGACTGACCCCCAGGGCGCTTGAGAAACATCACCATGTAGCGCGCGACAATCATGGCTATCTCGCGCCCATGATCCTCCTCAACAAGGGAGAGCGCCAGATCGATCCCCGCGGTCACACCGGCGGCGGTAATCAACGAGCCGTCGCGGATAAAGATCGCATCGGCATCCAGATCGACATCGGGAAAATCATTGCTGAATTTCTGTGCACACTCCCAATGCGTTGTAACCCGCTTGTTTCCAAGCAGGCCGGCGGCCGCCAGAAGAAAGACGCCGGTGCATATGGAGCCGTAACGACGAACTGTGGGAATCCGCCGCCGCAGCCAGTCGATCACCCTGGGGTCAATGTCCTGAAATGACGGGTCGCCTGCAACGAGCAGCGTGTCGATCCGCTCGTCCGGATCGAAGATCGTTCTGTCGGCGAGGAAGCGCAGCTGGCCCGTGCCGGCTATTGAGGGAGCGCCGGTCGACATGATCTGAATATCATAGGCGCCCATGTCGTTGAGGCGGCGTGCCGCCTCCCAGAAGACCTCTGCCGGCCCGACGATGTCCAGCGACTGAACCCCAGGTGGTGAGAGAATTACGATGCGCATGGGTGGAGCATCCTCATCTGGCGGAGGCATCCGGCACAGCCGCCGTCTGCTTTCGCGTATGCTGTTACAAGCAAGCTTCGTGCCTGACACGAATCTGCCGTTTCAGGGGGGCAACCGTTTGGGTGCGGGCGCGCGACCGGCAAGGCACGGCGAGGGACGCCAATCCGTCGCCGGCTCCATTCGCGTCATGTCTCGAAGCGGCTGAGAAGCGTGCCGCTCAGCGAACCAAGCAGAAGCCAGAACACTAGGCTGGTCAAAACTGCGTGCTCGATGAACTCACGTTCGAGAGCTTCAGGCGCCAGCGCATGTGCACCGTCAGGTGCGGCCGGCGCGCCGATCAAATGCGGTATGGCGACCAGAACAACGGCGGCGACTACGGCCCAAGGCTTTCGGACGAATACGGCAAGCCCGATGCTGGCGGCCGTCGCAAAGGCCGTGCCTATCCACCAGATTTGACGGTTGGGCAATGGCGCTGACGGCGTCCCGGGCAGTTCCGGCGGAAGACCGAATATCGGGGCGAGCACTACGCAGGCAAAACCCGCCAGACCCCAAAGGAGGCCTTCGCGCCAGGTAACGGGTTTGCCGCGTATGGCAATAATGCCGGTCAGCACGAGTGCATAGCCGATCGCCGTCAGGACATTCGTAACAACGGTGTAGGCGCGCCGCTCAAAGCCGTCTGCGGGCTCCCACGCTTCTGCCTCGTGAGCGTGAACCGCCAATGCGCTGTGGTCTTTGCTGGAGGCTGCCGCGTGCTGTCCGGAGGTCTCGACGGCCTTCTCATACACCTCGGCTTTCAAGATAAGCTGGCTGGTGCCGAGAAACTGGGCAGCGCTGACCGCCACGCCGACTATGAGGCCGACCAGGACGGAAGCGAAGACGATGGAACGGAAAAGCGACATGTGCCTCTCCCGTCAATGGCAAGGGAACGCGTTCGCGTGCCGGCTGTCATGGGCGGCATTGTGGAGCACATCGATATGCGAGAAGCCCACGAGCCCGATGATCATCAGGCCGAAACAGACAGCGAGCGCCGATTGCAGCAGATTAACGATCGACGTGTCGATCCCGGCCTTGGCAGTGGAAATGGCTTGAGAGGCGGACATCGGGTTTCCTTTGATCTGGTCAGGCGGAACAACCGCCCGAATTTTACGATTTGAGTTGAGCTTAGATTAGGTCGCGAAAGCGGCTTTGATTTCGTCGGCATCCAGTACGCCGGTCTTGACGGCAGCCTTTTCCAGCGCGGCAAGCCAGCGGTCGTAGTAATTCCACGACGAACGGTCCACGGGATGGGCATCTTCCCATGATTTGATTTCCGCGATCAGTTCGTCGCGGAAATCGTCCCATTCGAAATAGCCCTGCTTGGCCAGCGCCAGCGCCATCCCGAAAGCGGTGCGTTCCCATTCGCTCGAAAAACAGAGCGAACCGTTCGCCCGGGGCGGATTGTCCGGCTTGCCCATCATTTCCGTCATGGCGAAGCCTTCGTAGTGGGTCAGCATGGCGCTTTCTCCGTCAGGAGGCTTTGGCGACGGCGACGCCCATCATCGTCTCGGGCGTGATCAGGGCTTCCAATTCCATCTCCGAGAGATGCTCAGTCCCGGCCGGCCGCTCCGGCACCACGAACCAGCGAATCTGGGCGCTTGAATCCCAGACCTTGATTTCCACGGCATCGGGAACGGCGAGACCGAACTCCTTTAGGACAGCGCGCGGTTCGCGGGCAGCGCGACTGCGGAAGGTCGGGTCCTTGTACCAATAGGGCGGCAAGCCCAGTACAGGCCAAGGGTAGCACGAGCACAGGGTGCAGATGATGAGGTTATGGACATGCGGGCCATTGGCAACAGCCCGCATGTGCTCGCCCTCCGCGCCCGCCATGCCTTCCGGCAGGTTCAACTCCGCGATCGCTTTTGGCGTATCGGCGACCAGCCGATCCTTGAACGCCGGATCGGACCAGGCCTTGGCGACGATCTTGGCGCCGTTGAACGGCCCCATCCTGGTCTCGAAGAAGTCGAGTACCGTGTCGACGCTCTTGTCGGTGATGACGCCCTTTTTGATCAAAAGGGCTTCTAGGGCCCTGACGCGCGCTGCACTGTAAGCTTCGCGGTCATCCCGGTATTTGAAGCGGTCATCCATCCGTGTGCTCCTCAAATGGGTGTTCAAGCTGCCTTGGCGGTCGCAATCTCTCCTTCGAGAGGCGCCAGGTAGGATGCGTAAAGATCGGCATAGAGACTGAAGTTCGGCTCGGCGTTGCCGGGCCAAAGCGCGGCCGGTTCGAACCGCACGCAATAGACCGGCATTGCTTCGCCGACGCCGTCAGGGCCGGTGTCGCAGAGGTAGGTATAGGCGCCGTCGTAGACGGTCTCGATGGTGCCCGTCTTGTCGCGCAGGAAGCCGGGCAGGCGCGTGTGCTCGACCGATGGGACGTTCCTGATCGCGATGGTGTCGCCGACCGTGAATTCGAAGGTGACCTGGACGTCGCGCTTCGGGCTGTCGCCTTCCACGAGATACTGCACCACTCGCTCGTCGATCTCGGCGGCGCCGGCCACAGGCAGCGGCTTCGACGGATTCTTGTAGTATTCCTCCGTCAGGGCATCCAGCTCCTCGGCCGTGATGTAGCCGTTGGCGATGAAATAGCCGGAAATGCCCCCCAGCCATTTCTCGTAGTAGCGATACTTGAAATAGTCGAACGGGTTGAGCGATTCCGCGCCCTTGCGGAGATCGGCCCAGGTCCAGACCGTCGTAAACGTCGACGGTGTCTTCGGCAGGGACAGCTGCGAGGAGAGGGCCATCATCGCCGTGTGGATGCCGAAAATCCGGGTCTCCCACGGTTCCACGAACACACGGACGTCCGTGCTGACCGGTCCGAGATTCTCCAGTCCGCCGAGATAATGCTGTAGCTTCATATCAATGATCCTTCTTGAAGATGCCTTGGGAGCGCATCAGGCCGCGACGGGCTTCTTGCTGGACAACAGCGCGGTACCCATCTCGGATAAGAGGCCGAAGATCCCACCGAGCAGCATGGCCGCCATGGCCACAAGCGTCGGGTGGTTGAGGTCAGCGGTAATGATGCTCGTATTCATGGCGGCCGTCGTGCCGACGAGGGAGGCGAAGCCGAAGACGATCGCCGGCGGGAAATCCAAAATCTTCATGCCCGAGACGAGGATCATCGCCGATGTGCCGAGGCCGACCAGGATCGCCGCAAAGATCGGGTGCGCGGGTCCGAACTGGATAATGATCAACGTAATTGTGGCGATGAGAATGCCGGTCCAGTTCGAGACAATCGACTTGATCAACCCTTGTTTCCCGCCGCCGCAGGCGAAGAACGATGCCCAAGCAATGAATGTGACCCAGACAGGGACCGGAATGATAGTTGCCGTGACGTAGGTATCAATGGCGCCGAGGATGCCAAGGCTGACCATTGGGGCAATAAGTCGTGACATGCTTTGTTCCCTCTTTTTGGCTGATGAATGGATTCAGGAAGCGAGCTCTCTGAGGTGCGCCAGGCAGTTCGCGAATCCGCTCCGAAGTGAACGGTCATCGAGATTGCGGCCGATGAAGACGATTTCGCTTATCCGTTGCTCCGATGGCATCCATGCCTTGCCCGGTCTGCCTTCGAGCGTCATGTGGACGCCATGGAAGACGTAGCGACGAGGATCCCCTTCAAATTGAAGGACGCCCTTCATGCGAAACATATCCTTGCCGCTTGCCTGCACGAGCCGGTTCATCCAAGCGTTGAACATTGTCGGATCCAGTGCGCCGGGTTCGCGGATCGCCACGCAGCCAATGCTCTGGTCATGCTCGTGATCGTGTTCTTCGAGAATGTCGGGATCGATCGAGAGGATATTTTTCAGATCGAAGGCGCCGATGTCGAGAACGGCGCAGCGATCGACCACACTCGACTGTGTCCTGACGATCCTTGCCAGCGGATTGAGGTGCCGAAGCTTGCTCTCCGTAAGAGCGAGAGACTCCTTTGACTCAAGATCGGTCTTGTTGAGCAGCAGTACGTCGGCGAAACTGATCTGCTCCATCGCTTCATCAAGGGCCATGTGCCGTTCCACGTGCCGGGCGTCGACGACGGTGATAATGGCGTCGAGTTGCAGGCGCTCCGCAAGAACCTCGTCGAGAACGAAAGATTGGATGACCGGTGCTGGATCGGCGAGCCCCGATGTTTCAACAATGATGCGATCGATCGGACGGCCCGAAGCGAGCAAGGCTTGAATTGCTGAGATCAGGTCGCTTCTGACTGTGCAGCAGATGCAGCCATTGTTCAGCTCGATGATCTCATCCTTTGCTTCGACGACCAGTTTCCCGTCGATGCCGACCTCACCGTATTCGTTGACGATGACAGCAATGCGCTCATGTTGTGAGGTGGAGAGCAGGTGATTCAGGAGTGTTGTTTTTCCGGCCCCAAGGAATCCGGTAAGAATGCTCGTCTTCAGTTTTCCCATTGGCCCGTGTTTGCCCTGTTGGACGAAGCGCTGCCCCCGGACGAAATCCGAGTTCATCGTCGCAGTTTTTGACTGTTGCGAAAGCTCAGACCGTCGACATCGGACGGACATGGGGGTATTACAGCTAAATTAGCTGCGCTGCACAATGGCTAGAGTATTTCATTTTCGGCCAAATCACTGCAAGATTCTGCCATACGTCAGTATAATAACAGCCGAGTCTATTATTTATACTGAATGTCTAGTGTTTAATCACGAGCTGATGAATGTTTAGGCGCTGCACCCAATCTTTGCGCCGCAAGCGGGTCACAGACGACCCTCGGCAATCGAATGTGGCAAGACACTTGTCAGCGAACCCAGGCGGAATTCCGCAAGCGAAACGGCCGGCCTATGGCGGTGCTATCGGCGCAAGCGAGCGCTCCGTCGACCTCTCTCATCTCAGTTGGAGATGTTGGTGAACGGTTTCACCGAGGCCCACGGGATCAAGGCAGCATTCGTCGATCGCCCGACGCTGCTCGGCATGCCATCGCTGCGAGATCGGAAGACCGGTAACGGAGCTCCTGGCGGCTCAAGAACCGCGCGTGATCAATCTCTGGGCAAGCTCAGCCGCGCTCGCCCGGGCTACGCAACCTTGACCGGCTCCGCCCTGGCGAGCGCTCGCCGCCACCTCCTGGGGCCCCTGTCGACGCGATTGGTGCTACCCGCGCCGGCGAGGCTTCTCGTGCAAAGTGTTTGCAGCTCATCGGCAACGCTTCACCCGGGGCCGGGCTCTTCGGACGAACGGACGCCCTGCGTTTTCAAGAGCCGATACAGATGTGCGCGGCTTATGCCGAGCAGATCGGCGGCTCGACGCTTGTTTCCTTGAGTACGCTCCAACGCGGCATGGATCTCCGCTCCGGTCTGGGTTTGAATTCGCCGCTTAAGCGGAGGGATCGATCCATCCCGCGCCGGCTCAGAAGGAGGATCGGTAAAGGGCAGTGAGAGCTTGCCGGTGATGATCAGCCGCGTCAGAACATTTTCCAGTTCGCGCACATTGCCGGGCCACGCATGCCGCAGCAACAGCTGACGGTCCTTTTCTGCCAGAGCGGGAATCGGCTTGCCCAACCGTGCAGCGATGCATGAGAGCAATCTCCCCGCAAGAAAGCTGAGGTCATTCCGCTCACGTAGAGCAGGCACATTTATGGGCAGAACATTCAGCCGGTGGTAAAGGTCCTCGCGAAAGCGGCCGGCCTTGACAAGATTCGCGAGAGGTCGGTTGGTGGCGCATACAACCCGAGCGTTGACGCTCACTGGAGTGGTGCCGCCTACCCGCACGATCTCGTTGATCTGAAGGACGCGCAACAGGCTCCCCTGAAGAGAAAGCGGCATATCACCGATCTCGTCCAGGAACAGCACGCCGCCACCGGCAAGTTCGAACTTGCCAGGCTTGCCGCGATCGCGGGCGCCGGTGAAGGCGCCGCCTTCATAGCCGAACAGCTCGGCCTCGACGAGCTCACTTGGGATCGAAGCACAGTTGACCCAGACGAAAGGTTCGTCGGATCGGTCGGACAGCGCATGAATAGCATGTGCGGCCAATTCCTTGCCGGAACCGGTTTCACCGCTGATGAGCACTGGCAGATCATAGGCCGCGACCAGCTGAAGGGAGCCGCGGTACGATTCCATCTGCTCACCTTCTCCAAGGATATCGTCCAAGCTGAATTTTGATTGCCACAGCTTGTTGCTTTGAGGGATTGCTAGCTCCGCCTTCGAGATACGGCTGTATGTCTTCTTCAGCGCATCGAAATCGGAGAAAAGGGCCAGCCCTACCGCACCGATGGTAACACCGTCGCGCTGTACCGGGACCTGCTTCGTCACCAATTTGTGCCCGCGAACTTCCAAAGGATAACCCACATGGGTCCCCACGCCTCGCGCAACGAAGTGAAGCTTCGTTTGCGGCCCAACCACATCTGTTATGTGTCGACCCAGAAATTCATCTGCCTCGCCTCCCAGCAGGCGACAATAAGGCTCGTTGATCAACACAATCGTTCCAGCTGTATCGACGGCGACCAAGCAGTCCGAAACGTGATCGAGGATGAGCCTCAGAAACTCAGCCTCTTCCGATGAACCCACAAACCATCCCGGAAGAGGCATGCAAATCCTTATCTTGTTAGGGCCAATATGCTTCGCAATTGGATCGCGTCTCGCAAATGAGACGTTTATGTCTCCTTCGCGAGACGATACTGTTGTGGTTGCTGCGTGTCAAACACGTCTAGCAGCTTTCTGGGCATAGATTTTCCGGTGGTATATCAATTGGATAGTGGTGCGCTGGGGCCGGCGCGTCCGGACTGGCCCGAGCCTTGCGAGGTTCCTTGCGTAGAAACGCGCAGGAGGAACGTATGACGCGCATCGACACCTTGGAAATCGGAGACACAGTGGTTCGCGTCTCGGGATCTGGAACACCGCTAGTGTTCGTGCACGGGTTCACGACAACGGCCGAATTCTGGCGAGAACAGGTCGAGGCCTTCTCGTCGCGATATAAGGTCGTCAGGATCAATTTGCCGGGACATGGTGTAGCCCCGCGCCCCCAGGGGCGCGGCTACACGGTCCAGGCCTTTGCGAACGATGTGCTCGACGTCTATCGCGCGCTGGACATTGATGAGGCCGTTCTTGTCGGTCTTTCGATGGGAGGAACCGTGGCCCAGAGCTTTACGCTATCCAACCCCGAGCGCGTGCGAGCGCTTGTGCTTGTCGGTGCTACGTCGCACGGGCTTGGTGAGGACGTGAATGCCGGCAATGTGCTGAAAGCCATCGATGAATTGGGTGTCGTAACAGCAAGCCAGAATGTCATCGAGCGATCCTTCGGCCGAGCTGCAAGCGCGGAGCTCATCGCATTCGCCAAGCAAGAGGTCGCGCAGACGCCGGACTTTGTGGCGCGCAATGCGATCGCCTCCCTCAATGCATCAGACAGCCGACACAGGCTGGGAGAGATCCGGGTGCCAGCATTGGTCGTTGTAGGGAACGAGGATGTCATCACGCCGCCGAGCGAGTCGGTTGTTCTGGCAGAAGGAATTACCGGCAGCCGGCTCGAGGTCGTCGCCGAGGCCGGCCATTTCCCGATGCTCGAGCAGCCAGAGGTCTTCAACCGCGTGCTCGACGAGTTCCTCGTCGCCAACGTCAGCCAATCCGATCAGAAGAGGGGCGTAGCCCTCTCGCAACAAGCTGTTTGAATGGGAGGCTCAAATGTCCGTCCAAGACATCACTTCACATGCCCCTTCGAAACCACAAGCGCTTGACCAGGACACCAAGCGAACCGTCTTTGCCGCGGCGCTCGGCACCGTGTTCGAGTGGTACGATTTCTTCGTATACGGCTCCCTTGCCGTATTGTTCAGCACCCTGTTTTTCCCGAAGGGCAATGAAACCGCAGCGTTGCTTGCCGCGCTGGCGACTTTCGGGGCAGGCTTCGTCCTTCGCCCGTTCGGAGCCATCGTTTTCGGACGGCTTGGCGATCTTGTTGGTCGCAAGAAGACCTTCCTCGTGACCATGCTGGTCATGGGGCTTGCCACGGTGGCCATCGGTTTTCTGCCGACGTTCGAGACGATCGGTTGGGCCGCTCCCATATTGCTGGTGTCTCTGCGTCTGTTGCAGGGCCTGGCCGTCGGCGGCGAATTCGGCGGCGCCGTCACCTATGTCGCGGAGCATGCCGACGTGAAGAAGCGGGGGTTGACGACGAGTTGGATCCAGATCACCGCGACGCTCGGTCTGTTCATGTCGCTGATCGTGATCGTTCTGTGCCGCGCTTCCATGTCGGCGGAGGATTTCGCAAGCTGGGGCTGGCGCATACCGTTCATCGGCTCGGTCGTCTTGCTCGTCCTGTCGCTCTACATCCGCCTCAAGCTGCATGAATCGCCCGTCTTCCAGGAGATGAAGGCGCAGGGCAAAGGATCGAAGAATCCGATCGCCGATACCTTTGCCAACGGCCGCAACCTGCGCCTCGTGCTCGTTGCCATCTTCGGCATCGTCGCCGGGCAGGCGGTCATCTGGTATACGGGTCACTTTTACAGCCTCTATTTCATGACCACGACGCTGAAGATGAGCCACGATCAGGCAAACTTCTACCTTTTGACGGCACTCGCTCTCGGCACGCCGTTCTTTCTCGTCTTCGGCTGGCTGTCCGACAGGATTGGACGCAAATGGATAGTGGTGACGGGCTGCGCGCTGTCCGCGGTGCTGATCATGCCGCTGTTCCAGGGCTTGGCGAGCTACGGCAACCCCGCGCTCGCGGAGTTTCGCGCCAAGACGTCAGTGGTGCTAACTGGAAATGATTGCCGCCAGGATCAGTCGTTCGTCGGCCAGCTTTTTCGGCCGAAGACAACGACAGACTGCCAGCGGGTGAAGGCGCTGCTGACGGCTCGTGCTGTTCCCTACACTGTCAACGCGGGCGCTGAACCCCTCAGCATCCAGATAGACGACGACGCCCCCAGAGCTTTCGACGATGCCCAACTCCTTGCGGCATTGACCGAAAAGGGGCTGCCGCCGGCAAACACCCCCGTGCAGCCCAACGGCCCCATGGTGGTCGCCGTTCTGTTCGCATTGATCTTTCTTGCGACCATGGTCTACGGACCGCTGGGCGCACTCTTGGTAGAGTTGTTCCCGGTTCAAATACGCTATAGCGGCGTCTCCGTTGCCCTGCAGTTCGGCAACGGCTGGATTGGTGGATTCGCGCCTTTTGTTGCGACGGCTGTCGTCATCGCGACCGGCAATATCTTCGGTGGCCTCTGGTACACCGTCGCGTTTGCCGGTTTGACCGCGATCATCGGAGCGGTTCTGCTACCGGAAACACGTGGTCGCGACCTGAGCGACTAGAGCGACGGAAAGAAGACCGCGGCGCTGTTGTGACGGCGCCGCGCGTCATTTCTCGCTTTCAACCGCTTCGGCTGATGAGTCCGCTCGACAGGCTGAACCGGACTAAATTCGACCCCGCATAAAAGATTGGCCAGGTCATCATCGGGGCCGGTTATGCCCAAACGTTATGGATCTGACAGTAACATTGGCCACCTGATGGGGGTCGTCCCAGGAACCATCAGGGATCAGCGATCAAGCGCCGATTTAGAATCCGCCGTCTTCGAGCCGACCTCCTGCTCCTTCAGCATCCCGAAGCTGTTTCCGTAAACCGCGATGGTCGCATCGCCCGTCTCCCCTTCGAGGGATTTAGCCAAAACTGGAGGAAGTTCAGGGTCTCAGGTCAATGTCCCTGCCCAGGCGATCGGGCCGCCTGGCCTAGCGGGACTCTTGGCGGCAAATGAGACGGACGGCGAGTGGGCCTACACCTGCACCTGTCCACCGCCCGAATTGGAAGCAGCGATCCACGGCATTACCGCCCCCGAGTCTTCCAGGATTCCGGCTCGCTTCGCGAAGCCGACAAAGGCATAGCGGGCGATGCCCATCGGCTTACGGCCGTCATGTGCTTGGTAGCATGCGCGGAGGGCTGTTGCATGGATTAGATTCCGGCGGTCCTCCGGCCATTCCTCCAGAAACTCGATCGCGATTGCGAGATCGACAATCTCCTGCACAAGGTAAGATCCATGCTTGATGAAGACGGGGCTGCTGAATGCCGTGAGGTTCATTCGTTCCTCCAAATTGTCGAACGGCTCGGGTGTGTGAAGCGACCGCCGTTGGGATCGTCGGCGACCATCGCAGAGTGTGTTGTCAGCCTGATGACGGTTCAAGATGGGCCCGATGCGAACGCCTCAACTTTGGCCGCTGACCGGCTCAAGCAAGCCCAAGCTTTTTCCTGAGGTCGGCGTTTTCCTTCCGGAGCCGGTCGGCGAGGAGCTTCTTCAGACGGGTATTCTCTTCTTCAAGCTTCACCAGATCCTTGAGCTCATCGCTTTCTGGACAGCGGCCTTGATGTCCGATCTGCTTTTCGATCTCGCCGAGCTATTGGGCCCGCTCTTTCTCAGAGTAGATTTTCCGCGCTGTCCGGACGACAGGCGAAGCGATCGCTTTAGATGAAGACGCTTGTTGGGCCGACTTTGGCGCTCTGGTTCGTACAGCGCCCTCCTGCCGCCCGGTTCGCTTCCTCGGCTTCGGCGCCTTTTGCTTGATATCAGGCGTCTGTTCCTTCACGGGCACTTCGGCTTCCTTGAGGTCGGCCATGAGACACTCCCTGCGATGTCAAACATCTATATCTCGCGCGCAGCATCAAGAACTTGCGGACTTTATCAACCACGGCCAAAAGCCGTGCTCCTCAATGCCGCCGTCGACGCATGAACATAATATCCGGTGACTCCCCCGCGGAACGCAGATTGGAGTCGCCTTCTTTATTTTCCTGTGCCTGCGTCGAGATGTGGACTGCGGCGCGGCGTCCTGAGTGGCCTCGCAATCCGCAACACAGAGTATCGGTTGGATGTGCGCCACCCCCTTAGTCTCTGAAACAGCGAAACTGTCCGGGGTTGGCCCCTTCGGGCTGCATCTAGAAGCATCGTGGTGGGCCGCCACTCCGCGCACCTATCCACCTGCTCTTCAGCGGAGAGATTCGTGCCTGCGTCGGCAGAGTGCCCGACGAGCTCAGGCGTAAAGGAGCAGCGCTCGGTGGGCCGAAAATGTTGGTATAACGCCAAATTCAATCATTTTCTCGAATGCGCTTGCTGCAGCACAGCCTGCCGGCCTTGGAGAAGCCTCGCTATCCGGCAGCATCCTCGTTGGCTCGTCAGTTCTGCGATTCGCTTGGCAGATCATCCGTTACTCCGCCCCGATTTTAATCATAGGTAATATCATTCTTGGATGGTTGCGGACAGATATGGGTTCTTAATATACAACCGTTGGTTCTTCACACACGGGAGATGCGGAATGTCGTGTTCAGACTTTCCTGTGGAACTGGTGACCGGGTCCTTCTCCAAGGACGATGCTGACGCCGTGCGCTTGGTGCTCGACGCCGTGCCGCACCCGATATTCTTAAAGGATGATCAATCCCGCTTCGTCGTGGTGAACCGAAGCATGTGCGACTTCATGGGTCATTCTTATGAGGAATTGGGTGGCAAGACGGATTACGACTTCGTCCCGAAGGAACAGGCGGATGTGTTCCGGCAGGTTGACCGGTTGGTGCTGGAAACCGGAGAAGTCAATGAGAATGAGGAGGTCATGCTGGGGCCGGAAGGGGAAATCCGCACCCTGGTGACGCGCAAAGCGCGGGCGTCGCTGCCGAATGGCGCTCGCTTCGTCGTCGGCTGTATTTCGGACATCACCAAGTTGAAGCAGCACGAAGGTACGCTACAGCTGCTGTTCGAACAAAACCCAGTCCCCATGTGGGTGTTTGATAGAGCCAGCTTGCGGTTTCTGGCCGTCAACCAAGCTGCCGTCGAGCATTACGGCTACACCCGCGAAGAGTTTCTTTCCAAATCAGTTATTGAAATAAGGCTGGCGGAAGACAGGGAAGCGTTTCTCCAAGTGGTCGGCACAGGCGAGGGCTCGTACCGCACCGGGCGTACCTGGCGCCACATGAAGGCGGACGGCAGCATGATCGACATCGTCGCCTACTCCAAGGGGATCGAGTATGATGGCCGGCCAGCCTTCATGGTTGCGGTTGTCGACGTGACGGAGCGCAAGCGAGCTGAGGACGACCTGCGTCGCACCAGAGAGTTCCTGGACACGGTAATCGAAAACATTCCCGTCATGCTCTTCGCTAAAGAGGCGCGGGAGAACCGCTATGTGCTGATGAACCGGGCGGGAGAGGAACTGCTTGGCATTCCGCGCGACGAGCTGATCGGCAAGACCGATTCCGACCTCTTTCCGCCAGAAGAGGCCGAGGCGTTCGCGGTTCGTGATCAGCAGGCGTTGCGTTCCGATTCCATCCAGATAGCCGAGGAAGAGCAGATCCACACGCGGGACAAGGGCACACGGGATCTCGTTACGCGACGGCTCGCGGTGGAAAGCCATGACGGAAAGTCGAAATATATTCTCGCGGTGGCCGAGGATGTGACCGAGCGCAAACGGGACGCGGCGCGGATCGCCCATTTGGCCACCCACGACGGGCTGACGGATTTGCCCAACCGGACAGCACTCGTCGAGCGTCTCCAATTCACACTCGAGCGGGCGACATCAGGCAGGGAAGCCTTCGCTGTCATGCGCCTCAACGTAGACGGGTTCAAGGAAGTGAATGATGCTTGCGGCCCAGGGGTAGCGGATTCGCTGCTTCGACAGGTCGCGACGAGGCTGTCAGTCACCGCTGACAAGAGCTTTCTCGCCCGCACCGGCGGCGATGAGTTCACAGCTATCATTGCTGATGGCCCGCATCCGGAGACAGCGATAGCGCTCGCTGACCGCCTGCTGGCGACGATCGCGGACGTTTTTGATGTCGATGGCCACCAATTGCACGTCGGTCTGAGCATCGGCATCGCCTTCTTTCCCGATGACGCCGTTGATGTCACGTCCCTATTGAGCAACGCTGACGCAGCGCTCGATCGCGCCAGGGCCGACGGGCACGGCGTTTTCCGCATGTTCGAGGCGGATATGGATCGCAAGGTGCGTGAACGCCGCGCACTTGAGAAGGACTTGCGTTCGGCTCTAGCAAACGACGAGTTGTTCTTGCACTACCAGCCGCAGGCGAACGTATCAGGTCAGATCATTGGGTTCGAAGCCCTGGTCCGGTGGTCCCACAAAGAGCGAGGAATGATCCCACCTGCGGAGTTTATTCCGCTGGCCGAAGAGAGCGGATTGATCGTGCCAATCGGCGAATGGGTGCTGCGCGAGGCCTGTCGCGAGGCCGCGTCATGGCCGAACACGATCCACATCGCCGTCAACCTCTCTCCCGTACAGTTTCGCCAAGGCGATCTTCCAGGTATGGTGCATGCGATTCTGTTGCAGTCGGCGCTCGATCCGACGCGGCTCGAGTTGGAAATCACAGAAAGCGTGCTGTTCGACGACTTCTCGCGGGCGAGTTCGATCCTCAGGCGCCTCAAATCGATCGGAGTAAAGATCGCCCTGGACGATTTTGGGACCGGCTATTCCTCGCTTTCCTATCTCCAGTCTTTCCCCTTCGACAAAATCAAGATCGACAAGTCATTCGTTTGGATGCTTCAGCAGAATCCGCAATCGGCGGCCATCATCCGCGCCATTGTCGGGCTGGGCCGAGATCTCTCTATGCCCATCGTCGCCGAAGGCGTCGAAACCTTCGATCAGCTGAGCTTTCTTACCGAGGAAGGCTGCAGTGCTCTGCAGGGGTATCTGATCGGAAGGCCTTATCCGATCGAGCTGTATGCGAAGGAGGTCGGCAAACGCGCACCGACGTCAAGCGAGGCGAGTCGACGCGGAGGGCAATAGCGGCTCACGATGCTTGCAGCACAGCACATAGACACGCACGCGCAGCGTTGATCTGGTCCCGGCTTCACGCCGGTGATCGCAAGTCCGGCGCTTGTGAAGCATAGCCCCTGTTGCTCAAAATCTCTTGATGGTCTGGTAAGCCACCTTGGATGGTGCGGCACGGACGGAAGCAATATCCCGGCAGGCGAGATGGCCGTGTGTGCAGGAGCAACGCCATTGATCCAATTCGCCATGTGTGCATTCTGGGTTGGCTTGCCCCGGGTTCGGCGCGCATTCCAAGTGCAACGATGATCACTCAAGCGAATCTGCCGCGAGTTGCACGTGTCGCGCAACACGGTCCGGAAGATTCTCAGGTCTGACGAGACGTCGTTCTCCTACGAGCGCGAGCGCGGCAACCCCAGCCGAAGATCGGCCCGTGGCAGGATCAGCTCGTCAGCTCGATGGGTTTTTGAGTTGCAACCGCAGCAAGGCGGCGCGAGCAGCTGACGCTGATCCGGATTTACGAAGAGCTTCGCGGCTTGGGCTACGAGGGTGGCTACGAAGCGATCTGGCGCTATGCGAGACGTTGGGCGAAGGCGCAGGGATCGGCAATGGCCGATGCCCATGTGCCGCTGTTCTTCGCGCCGGGCGAGGCCTACCAGTTCGACTGGAGCCACGAGATCGTCCTGAACAACGGCGTAACGGTGACCGTGAAGGTCGCCCATGTTCGATTCTGCCACAGCCGCATGATGTTCGTGAGGGCCTAGCGGACACAACAAGAATGTCGCCTTCTGGCGCTACAGGATGCTAGCAGCTGGAGAAAACGAATGATCGATTCCGCACAAGGACCGTCACTTATCCGACGAATTTGTTCCTCGGGGCGAAATCGGTCTTGAAGAGGGAGAAGGCTTTGTCCGGTGGGACAACAACATCGAAAAACATTGGAAAAGATTTGAATATTTTGAAGTCCCACTGATCTCTAGCGAATTGATTTCTCTGGCTTTCCGAGCACCCATTTGGACTCCGCATGACTTTGCCCGCAGATTGAGGAGCACAACGATCGTTGGCCACATATAGGCGATGTGTTACGTCGTTGCCATGGCAGAAGCGATGATCGTATCGCTCAATGAGGCTGTCAGAGCGTCCATCCGGCGCGAGTTCGAGCTGGCAAAGGCCCGCTTCGCCAATGACTGGCAGCTGTTGTGCATAGAGGAAAACTGGGGCGATACGCTGGATGACCGGCATACGCTAAGAATAAGAATGCTCCGATCCTTGAACCGGAATGGATCGTGCTACAGCAGGACGTTCTGCCGGAGAGACTAGCGTCGGCCCGTTACGCTGGAATCGGACGGATGCTCAGTCAGCGTAGACGCTGGTCGGCCGCAGCCTGTGACGTGTCTGCTATGAACCAGGGATTTGCAAAATCCGACTCATCAACTTGACCACGTTTGCCATAGTAAAGCGGCCGGCCATCAATGAGCGTGGTTCGCCCGCCAGCCGCCCGCAGCACGGCATCACCGGCCGCGGTGTCCCATTCCATGGTGCGGCCGAAACGCGGATAAAGATCGGCCTCTCCACTCGCCAGCAGGCAGAATTTCAACGACGAGCCCACCGAGACGATATCCGCGCCCTCGAATCTGGCGATGAATTTGTCGGTTTCCAGCGTGCGGTGAGACCGGCTTGCAACGATCGTGAGCGGCTCAGCCGCGCTTCGTACCGATATCTTGCGGCGGGCCGCCGGCATGAAGTCCGGTGTGATTGAAACCTCGGTCGCTTCGCCTGGACGCCCCGAATATAAAAGGCCCCTGGCCGGAGCATAGACGACGCCTATTTCAGGCGTCCCGTTGCGCACCAACGCGATGTTGACAGTGAAATCCTTCCGGCGGTTGATGAATTCCTTGGTGCCGTCGAGCGGATCGATCAGCAGGATCGAATCGCCTTTCAACACCGGCACCGCGCCGGCAGCGATTTCCTCTTCCGCAACGCACGTTACGCCGGCCAACGCGATGCGAAGACCTTCGAGGATCACGCGCTCAGCCGCCCGGTCTGCCTCGGTCACCGGCGAGGCATCCGCCTTCGTCTCATAGATAAATCCGGCCTCGAAAACAGCCATAATGGCGCTACCCGCCGACAGCGCCAACCCTTCGAACAGGGCGAGGACGGCCTTGTCGTCAGATGAATCCACCTTCGTCGGCAAGAGGTCGTTGGGCAATATTGCGTTCATACAGCCATCTTTCGAGAGCATCTACCATCTCTTCCGGTGATTTGCCGGTTGTCGTCAGCCTTATGTCCGGATTCTCAGGCGTCTCGTAAGGCGAATCGACGCCGGTGAAGTTCTTGATCTCGCCGCCGAGCGCCTTCGCATAAAGCCCTTTCGGATCGCGCGCGGCGCATTCCTCGAACGGGGTGTCAACGAACACTTCGATGAACTCGCCCTCGCCCATCATTTCGCGCGCCATGCGGCGCTCGGCGCGGAACGGCGAGATGAAAGAGACGAGCACGATCAGGCCGGCGTCCACCATCAGCCGAGCCACTTCGGCGACGCGGCGGATGTTTTCGACACGGTCCTCGTCGGTGAAGCCGAGATCGCGGTTAAGCCCGTGGCGGACGTTGTCGCCGTCGAGAATGTAGGTGTGGCGGCCGCTCGCATGCAGCCTCTTTTCGAGCAGATTGGCGATGGTCGACTTGCCCGAACCGGAAAGGCCCGTGAACCACAGCACCGCCGGCTTCTGGTGCTTCATATCTGCACGGGCCGATTTGTCGACGTCGAGCACCTGCCAACGCACATTCGCTGCGCGGCGCAGGGGATGTAGGATCATGCCGGCCCCGACCGTCGCATTGGTTATGCGGTCGATCAGGATGAAGGCGCCGGTGGTGCGGTTTTCGGCGAAGCTGTCGAAAGCGATCGGCGACTGCGCCGAGATATTGACGACGCCGACCTCGTTCATCGCCAGCGATTTCGCAGCTTCCTGCGCGAAGTCGTTGACATTGACGCTGTATTTCAAATCCGAAACGGTCGCGCTCGCCTGGTCGGTTTCGGTGCGCAAGATGTATGAGCGGCCGGGTAGAAGCGCCTGCTCGTCGAACCAGACCAGATTGGCAGCGAACTGGTCGGCCACCTGCGGTCGTGCTTCGGGCGCGACGAGAAGATTGCCGCGCGAGACTTCGACCTCGTCTTCCAGGACGATGGTG
>NZ_AHAM01000336.1 GCF_000236565.1 Mesorhizobium alhagi CCNWXJ12-2
AGGTGCTCGTCAGCCTCGGCGATAGTTTCCATGACGGCGAAGGCTCGTCGCGCATGCCCGACCGGATGCGGCTCGACCTTTCCGCGTTGATGATCGGTCGTGACTGGTTCTGGGTCGCCGGCAACCACGATCCGTGTCCGCCGGCCGGCTTGCCTGGTGATACGGTCGAGGCGCTGGCGGTCGGTGCGCTCACCTTCCGCCACGAGCCTTCGGCAAAATCTCCCCCGGGCGAGATCGCCGGCCATCTGCATCCCTGCGCGCGCATCGTCCAGCGCGGCCGATCCGTGCGCCGCCGCTGCTTCGCAACCGATGGCGAGCGCATCGTCATGCCGGCCTTCGGCGAGTACACCGGGTCGCTCAATGTACTAGACCGCGCTTATGCCGGGCTGTTCCGCGCCGACGGGCTGATCGCCTACATGATCGGCGCCAGCAAGGTGTTCGCCATTTCGGGCGCGATGCTCAGGCCGGGGTGAGAACTGCCATAGCTTCCTTTTTGACTTCGGAACATCTGAGGCGACCGACAGTTGGCGCAGTTCTCGTCATTCCGGGGCCGCGGAGCGGAACCCGGAATCCAGAACATCGCTGCGATCCAGTTATCCGACACCCTGGGCAACCCGTTTTTCTTACATATTCACACTCTGGATTCCGGGTTCCGCTGCGCGGCCCCGGAATGGCGAGCGTTATGCCATTTGCCTTCGGCGATCTTGGCGTAGCGGCCGAGGGAGGGCGCCAGCGCCCCCCGTCAATCCCTGCGGAAGATGAGGCGGCCGAGCCAGCCGGTCAGCATTGCGAGGCCAACGGCGACGAAGCCGTAGAAGGTGCCGTGATTGACGGACAGGCGGAAGAGCATCTGCTCGAAGCCCGACTTCTGGATCGCGAGCTGTGCCGAGGTCTCCTTCACGAACACGCCGTTGCGGAACAGGAAGCCGCGCGCCTTGTGCGTGCCGACGGGAACGTTGGGTGCGAGCGACACCGTGGCGCGGAACAGGTTCGCCGACAGGAACTGCACGCCGCCGACGCGTTCGTTGAACAGGCCGGTCGCTTTCTTGCGTTCGCGCAGCGCCGCCTCGAATTGCTGGATTGTCACCGGATTTCCATCGGGATCCGCAGGCTGGATGTGAAGATATTCGGCGCCGAGAGCCAGCTGCCGATAGTTGGTCGGGCCAGTGATGTCCTGCAGCGGGCGGGTCGTTGCCACCGAATACGACTGCGGCACGTTGAGGAACGTTTCCGACTGAAGGTTGACCCAGACGCCGAGCACGCGGTCCTTGCGCCTGACCACGATGGGCCGCGCCGGCCCCTCCAAGACGACGATGACGTCGTAGCGGCCCTGCCGGTTGATCAGCGGATCGGCATTCTCGACGGAGCCGAAAATGGTCAGGTCGGCGCCTGAAAAGTCCGCGGTGATCTCGATGCGGTCGGTCGACAGGCCGATCTGGATGCTTTCCGGGCTCCGAACCTGCGCCAGCGCGGCCACCGGCAGGCTGCAGAGTGCCGCCAGCGTCGCGGCGAGGGCTTTCTTCCTGCCCGTCATGGCACGGTCAGCCCGGTGAGCGAATAGAGGCTGGGCGGCGTCAGGAACAGGCCGAAGGCGAGGCGGACTGCTACCACCAGCACCAGCAATCCCAGAAGCGCGCGCAACTGCTCGCCGCGCAGCTTCTGCCCGGCCTTCGCGCCATATTGCGCGCCGGCGACGCCGCCCAGCATGAGCACGAACGCCAGGACGATGTCGACTGTCTGGTTGGTTGTTGCATGGATGATGGTGCTGAAAGCGGCGACGAAAATGATCTGGAACAGCGAAGTGCCGACCACGACGTTTGTCGGCACCTTGAGGAGATAGATCAAAGCCGGCACCATGATGAAGCCGCCGCCCACGCCCATGATCGCCGAAAGGAAGCCGATGCCGGCGCCCAGCGCCAGAACCGGGATGACGCTGACGAAGAGCTTCGAGGCGCGAAACCGCATCTTGAGCGGCAGCCGGTGGATCCAGTTGTGCTGGCCAGGCTTCTTCAGCGTCGGAGCCGCACCCCCTTTGGCGCGCCGGATGGCGTTGATGCTCTCGACCAGCATCAGCCCGCCGACCAGGCCGAGGAAGACGACGTAGAGCAGGGAAATGAACAGGTCGAGCTGGCCGAGGACGCGCAGCAGCGTGAACGCATAGATTCCGATCGTGGACCCGACGATGCCGCCGGCCAGAAGCACCGTGCCAAGCTTGAAATCTAGTGTTCCGCGCTTGAAGTGCGCCAGCGCGCCGGAGAAGGACGAAGCGATGACCTGGTTAGCGCCGGTGGCGACCGCGATGGCCGGAGGAATGTTGTAGAAGATCAGGAGCGGAGTGATCAGGAAGCCGCCGCCAACTCCGAACATGCCCGACAGGAAGCCCACCGCCGCGCCCATCGCAAGCAGTACCAACGCGTTAACAGACATTTCAGCGATCGGGAGATAGATGCCCACCCGTCAAACTCGATTGTATGTGCCTGTCGGCGAAGACCGTCCCTTGTCCTCGGGTTACATGGCCCTTGCGCCGACAATGCGGCGAAATCAAACTTCACCGCATCGTCGAAATAAAACCATGTCAACGGGTTATCATCGAATCCGTAACCAAAGCGTTCCGGCAGCGACGCCCGGTGTGATCATTTGCGCGCAATCAACGCGCGAACCAGCTTTTCGTCGATCTCGCCGGTTTGCACCATTTCGTTGTCTTTCTGGAAAGCGATGATGGCGTTCTTGGTCTTCTCTCCCATAACGCCGTCGGCGCCGCCGGCGTCATATCCGTTCTTGTTCAGGATGGACTGGATGTTCTGCACGGCCTTCTTCATGTCGATACCGGCGGTGGTATCGGTGCTTTCCTGCCAGGATTCGGGTATGTCGACCAGGTTGGCCTGCGGATCGAGCGGCTTGGCCTTCCACAGTTCGGCCGCGGCGCGGGCGCGTTCAAGCTGCTCCGGGCGCAGCGCGTTGGCGATCTCGTCGCGCTTGGCGGCGGCGTCGCGGTCGCCCGCCTTGGCGACCAGCGCGAACCATTTGTAGGATTCCTCCAGGTTCTGCGTCGTGCCGACGCCCTTGGCCGCGAGGATGCCGAGGTTGAACTGGCTGTCCTTGACGCCGAGTTCGGCGGCGTCGGTGAACCAGCGCGCCGCCGATTCATTGTCGGCCGTGCCGTCCGCGCCCATGGCGAACAGCACCGCCAGATTGTGCATGGCGCTGGCGTTGCCCTGTGCCGCCGCGAGCTGGTACCAGGTCTTCGACTTCTGCACGTCGCGTTCGACGCCGACGCCTTTCTCATAAAGGTTGCCGATGCGGTACTGCCCCGGGGCGAAGCCGAGTTCGGCGGATTTCTCGTACCATTTCGCCGCCTCTTTCATGTCGGCGGTCACGCCGCGGCCGTCGGCATAGCGCGAAGCAATTTCGAACAGCGCCTTGGCGTCGCCGGCATCCGCTGCCTCGCGAAGCGCCACTGGCCCGGCCTCGACCGGCACGGTGATCGCAGGCGTTGTGGCTGAGGGGGAGGCGCTTGCCGTCGACACAAGGTTCATCTGCGGCTGCGGTTGGGTAGTGGAAGCAGTCGCGGAAATTTCGTCCGCTGGCGCCGGCTCGGCAGGTGGCGTCGCTTCGGCGTGCGTAGCCGGTTCGTCCGGCAAAGTCTCGGCAACCTGGGTGTCTTCCCAGGCCTGGCGGGTGTCGGACGGCATTTCCTCGTCGACCTCGCCTACCGTGTCCTGTTCGTCCGGCGCGACGCCTTCCAGTTCGGCCTCCGGTGCGGTTTCTTCCAGCCCTGCCTGCGGCTCGGCGTCGTCCTGCGCTGACTCCGAGGTGGAGGCTGTCTCGGCCTGCTGTTTGGCGACGAGCGGGACAGTCGAAATTTCCGCCACTTCGCTGCCGTCGGCCAGGAACGCCTTGCCGAGTTGAAGGCCGGCCAGCGCGATGATGATGCCGGCACTGGCCATCAGGATGGTCTTGCGCCGCTTCTTCAAGAGGTCGCCGATCCTGAGCGCCCGCACCGGCCCGCCGACATTGGCATTGCGCTTCAGCACCTCGGCTTTCGCCGCCGCTGCTTGGGCCGCGCGGCGTGCGGCTGCGATGAAATCGGATTTGGCCGCGTCTGGCTCGCCCGGCTTGGCCGGCTGGCCGCGCTCGTCGCGCACGCGCTTCATGATCGCGTTGAGGTCAGGGGCGCCGGAGCCGGGCTCCAGCGGGCGGTTGGCGAATTTGGGGTCGAGCGGTTCGTCGAGATCGACGCTGGGGGCTTCGCTCGTGGCAGCGGCCGGGGCCGAACTCGCTAGCGGTTGCGTTTCCCTGTCCTTGCGGCCGGTCAGCGCGCGCGCAATGCCGCCAAGCATGGAACGCCTGCCGGAAGGCTCGCTTTCCGCGATGGTATCGGAACCGAGGGCGGCCTCCGCAGCCGCCGCGGCAGCTTCGGCGGGCGTGCGCTGGCCGCGTCCTGCGGGAGCAACGTCCTCCGTCAAATGAAGTGGCATCGCGTCTTCGAAATCGAGAGACGGCGCATCCTGCAGCGACAACTGGCGCTGCGGCGCCGGCTTGGGAGCGGCCGGTGCGTCGTCAGAGCTTTCAAGTGAGCCGAGGCGGTCGACGATCTTGATCAGCGTGTCGTGGATGGCTTCGAAAGTCTTGGTGTTGCGTTCGTCGGAGCGGCGCGTCAGCGCCTCCAGCGCTTTCAGGTCCTGGGCGAGACCGGTGACGGCGGCCGTGTGCGTCTGCGAGCCGTCGAGCGAGCGCACTGCATTCTCGGCGGCTTGGCGCGCAGCTTCGAGGATCGATTCGCGGCTGCCGGCGATCGACTTCTCGATATCGTCGAGGCGCGGCCCGATGTCCTCGAATTCCGGTAGGGGCGTTCCAGGCCGGGTGAGGTGGTTTGAAAGCCCAGCCACCTGCGCTTCCAGACTGCGGATAAGTTCCGGATCGATGCCGGCGAACTGCGCCGATGAGGAATCGAGCCGGCTCGAAATGCTCTCCAGCCGTGCCTCCAGCCCGCGTATGGCGTCGCTGCCGGGCTCGCCGGCTCCGCCCGAGGCAATCTTGTCGGCCAGCGCGGCAAAACGCGTATCGATCGCGTTCATGATCGCAGCATTGTCGAAGGTTGCGTCCGGCGCCCTCTGGTCGAGCCGGTCGGCAACTTCGTCGAGGCGGCGTTCGAGGTCGCGAAACAGCATGTTGCCCTGTTCCAGCGCGTCGCCCTGGCGGCGCTCGATCATGCTGGACAACAGGTCGAAGCGCTGCTCAATGCCTTGGAAAATATGGTCGGCGTCCGGCGGGACGCGGTCGATCTTGTCTGCGATTATCGCGATCTGCTTGGCCAGCCGCTCCACCCCTTGTGCGGGCACGTTGGCGTGAGCGGCGAGTTCGTCGACGCGCTGCGACAGGAAGTTGATGCGCTCGATGACTTCGCCTGCCGGGCGGTCCTCGGCGACTTCATCGATCTGCCGCGCCAGCGCGGAGATCCGTGCTTCGATACGCTCGAAGGGCTCGGGATCAAAGTTGGGCATCTGCGCGGCCGCGGTCGAAGCCACGATGGCGCGCGAGATCTCGTCGAGCCGTTCCTCGATCAGGGCGGACGTCTCGGACCCACCATGTTCCTGCTGGCGGGCGAAATGGTCGACGGCGCCTGCCAGCGTGCGCACTTTCTCCTCGAGCGAGCGCAGCGACAGCGATTCGGGGAGGTTGTTGACGGCGTCGCTGATCTGCTCGAGCCGCGCGGTCAGCGCCGCCAGACCCGGTTCCCCGGCCCTGTGGCGCGCGTCGGCGCGGTCCTCGAAGTCGCTCCAGCGGCGGTCGAATTCGTCCCAGCGGCGGTCGACCGAAAGCACGGTCTCCTCGCGCGCCAGCGTGTCGAGCGCGGCCTTCACCTGCTCCAGTTCCAGCCGCAGCATGTTGATGCTCTTGTCGTCGCTGCGTTCCGACAGCGTCTGGATCGCAGTCGAGATGCGCTCGAACTCGCGGCCGAGTTCGTCGCCCACTCGCGTTGCGGCACCGGACGAATAGGCCCGCTCGATGTCCTTTCGCAGGATCTCGAATTCACGGCGAATGCCGGAGGTCACCTGCAGGCGCAGATCCTCGCGCAGCGCCTTCAACTCGCCGGCGATCTTGCCGGCCGCGGCGATCCCATCCTCCTGCCCACGCAGGCGGTCCATGTCGCGCGCGATCGACTGATAGGGCTGCTCGCCGCGCATGCGTGGCGAGTAGGGGAGATCGGTATCGTCGCGCGTCTGACGGCTCGTGCGATCCAGTTCGCGGCCGAGGCCATAATCCTCGGAGCGTTCGGGCGAGCGGCCCAGCCGCTGCTCAAGCGTTTCCAGCGAGCGGTTGAGCTGCTCGAGCGTGGTGTGCGGCCTGCGCTGTCTTCCGGCATTCAGTGTGTCGAGATATGACCGCTTGCTGTTCATCGAACGCCCATCTGCCAGTTTCTCCGGCCGCCCCGGCCGGGTTCGAAATCCGTGCCGGGTGCGACCGCGGCGAAGCCGCGGAAGACGAAACGTGGCCCTGGGCCGCGCTCCGGAAACCGTGAAGAACCAGATACAAAATAGCCACGGAAGACCGACACGCGCACAATTCGCCCAACGTGGTAAACAAGCCGTTAACCAAGCTTAAGATCGGGCAAGGATTACTTAAATGAATGACGCATTCGTCGCGGCGGTGCGACACTCTATCAGCGAAGACAAGGCTTGCGTCGCCTAGACCACCCGATTATATCATTTACGTAAACGTAAAAGTGCGGGAACCCGCTCAGCTTACGCACCCATTAGTTGAAACCATAGCTGGAAGCCAACGCCCCGAATGCTTCCGACCGGCGTAAAGCGGCCCGACCGCAGCGCCCACGAACGGGGAAAGCAAAATGACGATGAAGCCAATGAAAGCCGGCGACAATGCTGGCGCCACAGATAACATGTTCGTCGATTCTGGCGAAGCCGGGGACGGCTTTCTCAGGATCGGCGAGATGGCCAAGAAATTCGGCGTGACGCTGCGCACGCTTCGCTTCTACGAAGACAAGGGGCTGCTGCATCCCCATCGCGACGGCAGCACGCGTCTTTATACCCGCCGCGACAAGGCTCGGCTGAAGCTGATCCTTCTCGGCCGCAAGGTCGGCTTTTCGCTGCGCGATGTGAAGCAGATGATGGACCTCTACGATCCGTCCGGCACAAACACGAAGCAGCTTCGCCTGGCGCTCGACAAATCCGAGAAGCAGCTCGCCCGCCTGCAGAAGCAGAGGGACGTAATCGAGGACGCTATCAACGAGCTGAGCAACTCGATGACTCTGGTGCGCAAGATGCTCGCGGAGCGATCCACGCAGACGAACAGCGCCGCCTGAGCTTCCGGGCGAGCACTCAACAGTTTTTGCAGACGAGAAGGCGCGGGAATTCCCGCGCCTTCTCGTCTCGTGCAGGCATCGAACCGCACAATCCGCTTCGCATTCAGCGCGGCTGCAAGTACGATTCCGTGCACGACAACAATTGACGTTTACGCAAACGTCAACTATTGCTATGACCGTTCGATCGAGGCCGCCAGCGCCCGGCAGGCGCTTTTCATGGCCGTCAGAAATCGCGTGCTGGAGGAAAAGAGATGCCGACATATAAAGCGCCGGTTCAGGAAACGCTGTTCGTGCTGAACGAAGTGCTGGGCTACGAGCGCTACAGCAATCTCCCCGGTTTTTCCGACGCCACCCCCGATGTGCTCGAAGCAATTCTCGCCGAGGGCGCCAAGCTTGCCGAAAACGTCATCCTGCCGACAAACCGCGTGGGCGATATCGAAGGCTGCGTCCGCCACGAGGACGGCTCCGTCACCACGCCCAAGGGCTTCAAGGAAGCTTTCGACCAGTATCGCGAAGGCGGCTGGATGGGTTTGGCGGCGCCGACGGAATATGGCGGCCAGGGCCTGCCTTACACCGTCCATTCGGCGGTCGGCGAATATCTCTCTTCCGCCAACATGGCGCTGATGATGTATCCCGGCCTCACCCAGGGCGCGATAGCGGCGATCCTCGTCCACGGCTCGGACGAGCAGAAGCAGGCATTCCTGCCGAAGATGGTCGAAGGTCTCTGGACCGGCACTATGAACCTGACGGAGCCGCATTGCGGCACCGATCTGGGTCTGCTGCGCACCAAGGCAGTCCCCAATGGCGACGGCAGCTACAGGATTTCCGGCCAGAAGATATTCATCTCCGCCGGCGAGCACGACATGGCCGAGAACATCGTCCATCTGGTGCTGGCCCGTATCGAGGGCGCGCCGGAAGGCGTCAAGGGCATCTCGCTGTTCATCGTACCCAAGTTCAGGTTGAAGGACGGCGGGTTGGGCGATCGCAACGGCGTGTCCTGCGGTTCGATCGAAGAGAAGATGGGCATCCACGGCAATTCGACCTGCGTCCTGAATTATGACGAGGCCGAGGGCCATCTGCTCGGCGAGCCGAATGGCGGCCTGAAGGCGATGTTCACGATGATGAACGAGGCACGCCTGTCGGTCGGCATGCAGGGATTGTGCATCTCGGAGATCGCCTACCAGAACGCTGTCGCCTATGCCCGCGACCGCATCCAGGGCCGCTCCCTGACCGGCCCCAAGGCGCCGGACAAGAAGGCCGATCCGATCATCGTGCACCCCGACATCCGCCGCAATCTGATGACGATGAAGGCATTCAATGAGGCCGGCCGCGCGCTGATCCTGTGGACCGCGATCAAGTCGGATGTCGCGCACCGTTCCGGCGACGAGAAGGAGCGCCAGGCGGCCGACGACCATATGGGTCTGATGACGCCGATCATAAAAGGCGTACTGACCGACAAGGGTTTCGACCATGCCGTGATGGCGCAGCAAGTCTTCGGCGGGCATGGCTACATCGAAGAGCACGGCATGAGCCAGTTCGTGCGCGATGCCCGTATCGCCATGATCTACGAGGGCGCCAACGGCATCCAGGCGCTCGATTTGGTCGGCCGCAAGCTGGCGCAGAATGGCGGCCGCGCGGTGCAGGCCTTCTTCAAGGAAGTCGGCGAGTTCTGCGAGGAAAACCGCGCCGACGAAAAGATGGCGCCGTTCACCAAGCAGCTCAAGAAGGGTCTGAACGACCTGCAGGCCGCGACCATGTGGCTGATGCAGAACGGCATGCAGAACCCCGACAATGCGGGCGCCGCCTCTACCGACTACCTGCATCTCTTCGGCCTGGTCTCTCTCGGCTATATGTGGGCGCAGATGGTCAAGGTCGCGCAGGGCAAGCTCGCCGGCGGCGCCGACGGCAATGCATCATTCTACGAAAACAAGCTGGTCACCGGCCGCTATTTCATGGAACGTGTGATGCCGGAAACGTCGGCGCATCTCGCCCGCATTTCGAGCGGCGCGGGATCGATGATGGCGCTGCCGGCGGAAGCGTTCTGATCCGGCTGCGCGACGGGAGAAGCAACAGCGATGACCAACCCCGCCGAGATCCTGGCTTTGCCAAAACCCGCCTGGGCCCGCGACGATGTCGCCATGCTCTACGACATGGCGACGCGCTTCCTGTCGGAAGAAATCGCGCCGCGCTACGAGGAATTCGAGAAAGCCGAAACCTTCGACCGCGAAAGCTGGACCAAGGCCGGCGGAGCGGGCCTGCTCTGTGCCTCGATGCCCGAGGAATATGGCGGCTCGGGCGGCACCTTCGCGCATGAGAGCGCGATCATCGAGGCGATCAGCCATGTCGGCGTCGACGGTTTCGGCATCGGCCTGCACAATTCGATCGTCGCGCCGTACATCCTCCACTACGGCTCGGAGGAGCAGAAAAAGAAGTGGCTGCCGAAAATGGCGACCGGCGAGCTGATAGGCGCCATCGCCATGACCGAGCCAGGAGCGGGCTCCGACCTGCAGGGGGTGAAAACTTCGGCCAAGCGCGACGGCAACCAGTATTCGATCAATGGGTCAAAAACCTTCATCACCAACGGCCAGCTCGCCAACCTCATCATCGTCGTCACCAAGACTGACCCGTCCAAGGGCGCCAAGGGCACCTCTCTTATCGTTGTCGAAACCGATGAGGTGGAGGGTTTCGAGCGCGGCCGCAACCTCGACAAGATCGGCCTGAAGTCCAACGACACGTCGGAGCTGTTCTTCAACGATGTGCGTGTGCCGACCTCCAACCTGCTCGGCCACGAGGAAGGGCAGGGCTTCGTCCAGTTGATGCAGCAATTACCGCAGGAGCGGCTGCAGATCGGCACCACTGCGATCGCGGCCGTCGAGCGCGCGCTGGCCTTGACCATCGACTACGTCAAGGAACGCAAGGCTTTCGGCAAGGCGATCCTCGATTTCCAGAACACCCAGTTCAAGCTTGCCGAGCTGAAGACCGAGGCCACCATCGGCCGCGTCTTCTACAACAATTGCGTCGAACGTCACATCGATGGCGGGCTCGATCCTGTAACGGCTTCGATGGCCAAATACTGGCTCACCGACCTGCAGGGCAAAGTCATGGACGAATGCCTTCAACTCTTCGGCGGCTATGGCTACATGAATGAATACCCGATCGCCCGCATGTTCCGCGACGCGCGCGTCCAGCGCATCTATGGCGGCACCAACGAGATCATGAAACTGCTGATCGCGCGCTCGCTTTAGCAGCGGTCCGCATTCGAGGAGAAGAAAGATGGCCGAAGCCTATGTCTATGATGCCGTGCGCACGCCGCGCGGCCGCGGCAAGAAAGACGGTTCGCTGCACGAGGTTCCGGCCGTGCGCTTGGGCGCAAAGGTCCTAGAGGCGCTGCGTGACCGCAACGGGCTCGACACCGGCAATGTCGACGACATCATTTTCGGCTGCGTCGACCCGGTCGGCGAGGCCGGCTCAGTGATCCCGCGGGCATCGGCCTTCGAAGCTGGTTACGACATCAAGGCGCCCGGCATGCAGATTTCGCGCTTCTGCGCTTCCGGGCTGGACGCCATCAATTTCGGCGCTTCCAAGATCGCGGGCGGGTCGGACGACATCGTCATCGCCGGCGGCGTGGAGTCGATGTCGCGCGTCGGTATGGGCATGTCCGGTGGTGCCTGGTTCATGGATCCCTCAATCGGCTTGCCGAGTTATTTCGTGCCGCAGGGCGTGTCGGCCGACCTGATCGCCACCAAATACGGCTTTTCGCGCGACGATGTCGACGCTTACGCCGTCGAGAGCCAGAAGCGCGCGGCGAAGGCTTGGGAGAAGGGGTATTTCAAGAATTCAGTCGTGCCGGTGAAGGACCAGAACGGCCTGACCATCCTCGACCGCGACGAGCACATGCGGCCTACGACCGACATGCAATCGCTGGCCTCTCTTAACCCGTCCTTCACCATGCCGGGCGAGATGGGCGGCTTCGGCGCGGTCGCCGTGCAGCGCTATCCCGAGATCGAGGAGGTCAACTACGTCCATCACGCCGGCAATTCCTCCGGCATCGTCGATGGCGCGGCGGCCGTCCTGCTCGGCTCGAAGAAGGCCGGAAAGACCATGGGCATGAAGCCGCGCGCCCGCATCCGCGCGCTGGCCAATATCGGCTCGGAGCCGGCGATCATGCTGACCGGCCCGGTCGACGTGACCGAAAAGCTCCTGAAGCGCGCCAAGATGAAGCTGTCGGACATCGACCTGTTCGAACTCAACGAAGCCTTCGCCTCGGTGGTGCTGCGCTACATGCAGGCGTTCGATATTCCGCACGACAAGATCAACGTCAACGGCGGCGCCATCGCCATGGGCCATCCGCTCGGCGCGACCGGCGCGATGATCTTCGGCACGGTGCTCGACGAACTGGAGCGCCGCGACCTGAACACCGCGCTGGTGACGCTCTGCATCGGCGCCGGCATGGGCACCGCGACCATCATCGAACGCGTCTGACCGGGAGAAAAGAAATGGCTTACAAGAATTTCACGGTCGAGACGGACGCCGACGGCATCGCGCTGGCCACCTGGAACATGCCGGACAAGTCGATGAATGTCTTCACCGAGGAGGTGATGGACGAACTCAACAAGATCATCGACCAGGTCGCCTCCGACGCCGCCATCAAGGGTGCTGTGATCACCTCCGGCAAGGAAAGTTTTTCGGGCGGCGCGGACCTGACCATGCTGAAGCGCATGCTGGCGCTGTTCCACGAGGAAGAGGCGAAGGACCACGACCGGGCGGTGAAAATGCTGTTCGACGGGGCCGGCCGCATGAGCGGACTGTTCCGCAAACTCGAAACCTCCGGAAAACCATGGGTGTCGGCGATCAACGGCACCTGCATGGGCGGCGCGTTCGAACTGTCGCTCGCCTGCCACGGCCGGGTCGCTGCGGATTCGGACAAGGTGACGATGGCGCTGCCCGAAGTGAAGGTCGGCATCTTTCCGGGCGCCGGCGGCACCCAGCGCGTCCCCCGCCTGGCGCAGCCGCAGGAAGCGCTGCAGATGCTGACCTCGGGCCAGACGCTGACGCCGAAAAAGGCCAAGGCGATGGGCCTGATCCACGAGATCGCCGAGCCAGCGAAGCTGGTCGAAACCGCCAAGGCGATGATCAAAAACGGCCTGAAGCCGATCCAGCCCTGGGACGAAAAGGGCTTCAAGCTGCCGGGCGGCCCGGTCTATTCGGCCGCGGGCGCCAATCTCTGGCCGCCGGCGATCGCCATCCTGCGCCGCGAGACCTACGGCAACTATCCCGCCGCGACCGCCATCCTGAAATGCGTCTATGAAGGCCTGCTGGTGCCGTTCGACACGGGGTTGAGGATCGAGCAGCGCTACTTTACCGAGATCATGCAGACCACCGAAGCGGCGATGATGATCCGCTCGCTGTTCGTTTCGCTGCAGGAACTGAACAAGGGCGCGCGCCGCCCGGAAGGCGTTCCCGCCACCAAATTCAAGAAGATCGGCGTGCTCGGCGCGGGCTTTATGGGCGCAGGCGTTGCCTATGTGACCGCCAGGGCCGGCATTCCGGTCGTGCTGCTCGACCGCGACATGGAATCCGCCGAGAAGGGCAAGGCGCATTCGGACACTCTGATTTCCGAGCAGGTCAAGAAAGGCCGCGCCACACCGGAAGACAAGGACAAGCTGCTGTCGCTGATCACGCCGACTGCGGACTACGCCGCGCTTGAAGGCTGCGATCTGGTCATCGAGGCGGTGTTCGAGGATTCCGAGGTGAAGAAAGCCGCGACCGAGAAGGCCGAGGCAGTGCTCAAATCATCGGCGATCTTCGCTTCCAACACCTCGACCATCCCGATAACCGGGCTGGCGAAGAATTCTGCCCGGCCGAAGAATTTCATCGGCATCCACTTCTTCTCACCGGTCGACAGGATGATGCTGGTTGAGATCATTCTGGGCAAGAAGACGGGAGACAAGGCGCTGGCTACCGCCATCGACTATGTGCGCGCCATCAAGAAGACGCCGATCGTCGTCAACGACACGCGCGGCTTCTACGTCAATCGCTGCGTGCTGCGCTACATGTCGGAATCCTACCGGATGCTGATCGAGGGCGTGCCCGCGCCGATGATCGAGAATGCGGCGAAGATGGCTGGCATGCCGGTCGGCCCGCTGGCGCTGACCGATGAGACGGCGATCGACCTCGCACAGAAGATCATGAAGCAGACCATCCGCGACCTCGGCGAGAAGGCGGTCGATCCCGAGCAGATGAAGCTCATCGACACCATGGTCGACACACATGGCCGCCACGGCCGCAAGAACGGCAAGGGTTTTTACGATTATCCGGCCAAACCCGCCAAGAAGAAGCTGTGGCCGGGCCTGAAGGACCTCTATCCGCAGCTCGCTCCGGAAAAAGTCGATGTCGAGGAACTGAAGCAGCGCTTCCTCGTCACCATCGCGCTGGAGGCGGCACGCGTCATGGAGGAGGGCATCGTCACCGACCCGCGCGAGGCCGATGTCGGGTCGATCCTGGCCTTCGGTTTTGCGCCCTATACCGGGGGCGCGCTGTCCTACATCGACGGCATTGGCGCTAAGAACTTCGTCAAACTGGCGAAAGGCCTGCAGAAGAAATTCGGCGTGCAGTTCAAGGCGCCGAAGCTGCTTCTCGACATGGCCGACAAGGGCGAGACGTTCTACGAACGCTTCGATCCCTACAAGAAGGACGAGGTGCGGAAAGCGGCCTGACCGGACGCTCCCGCATGTACGTCTGGGCACGCTTTGCTCGAATGGCCGCGACCGTGAAAAGCCGCGGCCCCTATAAGCCCGGCGGGACAAGCCGCCTGGCTTTCCGCTGCCTGCCGACCGACATCGACTTCAACATCCATCTGAACAATGCCCGCTACCTCATGCTGGCAGATCTCGGCCGCATGGACATCTTTCTGCGCTCAGGCCTATTGAAGCTGATGCGGGAGAGAAAATGGGCGCCGATGATGGGTGGCGTCCAGTCGGTGTTCGTCCGCGAGATCAGGCTGTGGCGGCGCTTCGACGTGGTCTCCTCGATCGAGACTTGGGACGGCACGCAGGTTATCGGCCGTCACCAGTTCATTCTCGACAATGGCGAGACCGCCGCGCTGGTTATGACCACGGCGGGCGTTTATGACGTTGCGAACCGCCGCTTCGTAGAGATCGATGAGGTCATCGGAGCGCTGGGCTTCGAGACGAAGCCGCGCCAGCCGAGCGAAGCCGAACGGATATTCATGGCCTCCCATGCCGGGCTCCGGGCGCTGGCCAAGGGCGGGTGACAGCAAAGCTCTTTCGGGGGAGGCCTGACCGCGCTATGTTGCGGTCCGAGGTGATATGATGACCAAGCTTGAGCGCGCCATCCAGGAGGCCGAGCAACTCCCGAGCGAAATGCGGGAGCAGCTTGGCGAAAAGCTTCTTCACTACATCCACAAATATCTCGCATTGCGGGACGACTTGGATGTCGGGCTTCGCGAACTCGACGCAGGCGAAGGGCGCGACGGAAAGGATGTCTTTGCGGCCCTGAAGTCGAGATATGACGCTTAGACTCGTTATCGCTCCGGCCGCGGAGCGTGACCTCGCGGATATTCTGGAATTCATATCGCAAGACAATGTTTCGGCTGCCCGCAAGACTGTTCTACGAATTGAGTGGGCGATCGGCCGGTTGCTGGAGCGCCCTTTTCTCGGCCCGGCGGTCGTCAGGCCCAAGCGGATCGGCCTCCGCAAAATGACCGTTTCGCCTTACATTGTTTCTACCGATTGGCGGATGACCAATTGCAGGTCGTTCGGTTACTTCATTCGTCCCGCGATCTTGATGAGGAATTGCCGGTCGATTGAACTAGTGTCGACCCAACTCGGCTGGACAACCCTTCCCACCCGCGTTAAAACCAAAAGGTATTTTTTCCTGTCTGGCACGGAGAACGCCATGCTCTCGCATGAGCGCGTTTGGGCCGCGATCGACGCACTTGCCGCGCGCTATTCGCTATCGGCTTCCGGGCTTGCAAAGCGGGCAGGGCTCGATTCGACGGCTTTCAACAAATCGAAGCGGCTTTCGGCCGACGGCCGGCCGCGCTGGCCGTCGACGGAATCACTTGCCAAGATAATCGAGGCGACGAACTCCTCGCTCGACGAGTTTCTCGCTTTGATCGACGGCAAGCCTGGCCCCAAGGACAAGCCCCTGCCGGTGCAGGCGTCGTCCGTGCCGTTGCTCGGCTTCGCCCAGGCCGGCGCCGGCGGCTTTTTCGACGATGCCGGCTTTCCGGTCGGGCAGGGTTTCGATCTGATCGAACTGCCTTCCAGGGCCGGCGACAATTCCTACGCGCTGAAAGTGCAGGGCGATTCCATGCTGCCGCTCTACCGCGATGGCGACGTGCTGATCGTCGAGCCGGGAGCGAGGGTCGCCAAGGGCGACCGCGTCGTGGTCAAGACCGGCAGCGGCGAGGTGATGGCCAAGGTCCTGGCGCGCCAGAGCGCGAAGGAGATCGAGCTTCAGTCGATCAATCCCGATCATCCAGATCGCGTCGTCGCGGCAAAAGATGTCGAATGGCTGGCCCGCATCGTCTGGGCGAGCCAGTAGCCGCGCCGATGCGTGCCGGCATTGCAGCGGGCGCATTCCTTGCACTCATCGGCTTGGGTTTTGCCATCATGGCCGGCGGGCAAACGCTGATCCCGGACGAAACGTCGCCTGAGGCCACCGTACCGCCAGATGGACCGGAGACCGCGGCGGTTCCAAAAATTGATCCGCCGCGCCCATCCATCCGGTCGCGCACCGCTGACGGGAAGGCGGTGCCCGAAGAGTTCGAACGCGTGTCTCCACGCGCGCCGCTCGGCGAAATTGGCCTCGCGCTGCCGCCTAAGCCGGTCATGCCCGACGATTGGAAGGGAACCATCCTCCATCGCCCGGTCGCGCCG
>NZ_AHAM01000335.1 GCF_000236565.1 Mesorhizobium alhagi CCNWXJ12-2
AGCGTCGCGGGACGGCTGAGCCCTCGACTGGAGCGCCCGAAGTGTCGCTCGATTGGCGCATGGAGCCACGCGATGCCTCGCCGACGCCCGACATCAGCGGCGCGCGCACTCCGACGCTCGCCGGCGATACGACTGCAGAGGTCGCGCCCGACCGCGACGAGCGGCGCGCCCGCCGCCGGCTGCCCTTCGCGCAGATTTTTCTCGCCGCGACTGTGCTCGCTGCGGTTGGGATAGGCGGCTGGTGGGCGTTCCAGACAGGCCTTTTGAAAACGCCGGCCGAGCGCGACACGACAGTGCCCAACCCGCCGGCGACGGTCGAGAGCGAGGATTTTATCCCGGAGGCGGAAGCGCCAGCGCTGCTGCCCGGCCAGGCCGACGCTGAGCGCAACTGGATCACCGTGTTCTCGCCGGAAAACGCCTCGCAAGTCGCCGCCCCGGCCGATACCAGCGCCGAGGTGATGGAGGATGTTTCCGGCAGTTTCCTGCGCATCCGCTCCGGCACGTCGGGTTCGGCGATCGTGTTCGACGTCGGCCAGGGCGTTCTGGAGCAGGTCGCCGGCAGGAAGGCCACCTTCGACATCGTCGCCCGCGCCGAGGAGGGGCAGGAGACGGAAATGTCGGTCGACTGCAATTTCGGTGAGCTGGGCGATTGCGGCCGCAAACGTTACGCGGTCGGCTACCAGCGCGGCGACTATCTGTTCGAGCTCGATTTCCCGAACGCCGATCCGGGCTCGGGCGGCACCATCGCCATCAACTCGGATTTTTCCAATCAGGGCAAGGCGGTCGACATTTATGAGATCAGGGTGTCGGTGGCGGAGTAGGCTTGTCGAAGGGCGCACCAGCTATCGGCAGCGCTCAATCCAATAACGCCTGCAGCGTCTCGATCCTGTCGGCCTCATGCGTGGGCTTGTCCCAGCGCAGCCGCGAAATGCGCGGAAAGCGCATCGCCACGCCGGATTTGTGGCGCGTCGAGCGGTTCAGCCCCTCGAAGGCGATTTCGAGCACCAGGCCGTGGCTGCGGTCGGCGCGCACCGAGCGCACCGGCCCAAAACGCTCGATCGTGTTGTCGCGCACGAACTTGTCGATCTGGCGCAATTCCTCGTCGGTGAAGCCGAAATAGGCCTTGCCGACCGGCACCAGCTCCTCCGCGCCTTCGGGCCCGGTCCAGACGCCGAACGTGTAGTCGGAATAGAAGCTCGAGCGCTTGCCGTGGCCGCGCTGCGCATACATCAGCACCGCGTCGACCGTGTGCGGGTCCCGCTTCCACTTGAACCATGGCCCTTTTGGCCGCCCGGCAAGATAGGGCGAATCCCGGCGCTTTAGCATCACCCCCTCGATTACCGGATGCGGCGGATGCCTGCGCATCTCCTCGAGTGCCGCCCAGTTGGCGAACGGCGCCAGCGGCGACAGGTCGAAGCGCGACGGGTCCAGCGCCGCGACGAAGGCTTCCAGGTGACCGCGACGCTCGATGAAGGGCAGCGCGCGCCGGTCCTCCGCGCCTTCCTGCAGAATGTCGTAGCAGCGCACGAACACCGGATATTGCTCGCGGATCTTGGCCGAGACCGCCTTGCGGTTAAGCCGCTGCTGCAGTTCGGAGAAGGTGCCGGTCGCCTTCAGGGGGTCGCCGACCAGCAATTCGCCGTCGAGCACGCCGTCGAAATTCATGGCGTCGACCAGATCGGGAAAGGCGCCGGAAATATCGTCGCCGGTGCGCGAATAGAGCCGCCGGACGCCGCCCTCCGACACCGCCTGCACGCGGATGCCGTCCCACTTCCACTCGGCGGCATAGTCGGCCGGGTCGAGCTTTTCGAGGTCGCCGTCGCCCACGGGGTTGGACAGCATGACCGGGCGAAACAGCGCCTTGGCCGACTTTACCGGCTTGTCGGCCTTGCCCTCCAGCCAGGCGAAGAGCTCGGCATAGGGCGGCGAAAGCCCGTGCCACAGTTCCTCGATCTCGCTGACATCGACCTTGCCGAAATCGGCCAGAGCCTGCTTGGCGAGCCGCGCCGAGACGCCGATGCGCAACCCGCCGGTGACCAGCTTGATGATGGCGTATCGCGCCGAGATGCCGGCATTGTCGAGAAGCCGCGCCAGCACCTTCGGCCCATCGGAGCGGCTGGCCGCCTGCAGCGCCGCCACCGTTTCGCCGAGCGTGAGGTGACGGTTGGGCTTCAGATGCGCCGGCGCGTCGGGCCAGACCAGCGACACCGTC
This sequence comes from Mesorhizobium alhagi CCNWXJ12-2, assembly GCF_000236565.1. Lineage (GTDB taxonomy): Bacteria > Pseudomonadota > Alphaproteobacteria > Rhizobiales > Rhizobiaceae > Allomesorhizobium > Allomesorhizobium alhagi. Next base: position 2,213 of record NZ_AHAM01000335.1, read on the forward strand.
TCGGCGAGATCGCCGACATAGTCGTAGGAGTAGCCGAACAGCACCGGATCCATCCGCTCCATGACCAGCGTGCGCAGCATGGCCGGCTTGACCGCGGCGATGTTCAGGTCGCCGGTGATGGCGGCCAGCCCCAGCCCGCGGTCGGGATCCTCGACGCTGCGGAAATAGTCGGTCAGCAGCGTCAGCTTGCCGTTGCGCGAGGGCATCATCACCAGGCGGTCGAGTAGCTCGGCGAAGCGGTTCATGGGGTGGAGAGCCTGCGTGGATGCGGCAGCAGGCGGCCGAGCCGACCCCCCTCTGGCCTGCCGGCCATCTCCCCCTCAAGGGGGGAGATCAGCCCTCGTTGACGGTTTTGCCAATCGCCGGCGTTGCAGAAGGAGCGACGAGATTGAAGCTGCCAATCTCCCCCCTTGAGGGGGAGATGGCCGGCAGGCCAGAGGGGGGTCGCTTGAGAAATGGGGCCAGCCATCACCCTAATCCCCCTCGTCCTCATAGCCCACCAGATGCAGCGGGCGCGCGGAAATGCCGGACAATTCGCACCAGCGCACCAGCGCCTCCTCGCGGCCGTGCGTGACCCAGACTTCCCTCGCGCCGGTTTCGGTGATCGTGTCGGTGAGCTCGTCCCAGTCGGCATGGTCGGAAATGATCAGCGGCAGCTCGACGCCGAGCTGTTTGGCGCGCTGGCGGATGCGCATCCAGCCCGACGCGTAGCAGGCGATCGGGTCGGGAAAGCGCCGCGCCCAGCGGTCGACAAAGGCCGACGGCGTGCCGACCACGATCGCGCCGGCGAAGTCGGCTTTCGTGCCGGCCTCGACTGTCGCCGGCTGCAGATCGCCGAGCGCGACGCCGCGGCTCTCATAATACTCGCAGAGTTTCGCCAGCGCGCCGTGGATGTAGATGGTTTCGTGGTAGCCGGCGTCGCGCAAAAGCCGGATGACGCGCTGCGCCTTGCCGAGCGCATAGGCGCCGATCAGATGCGAGCGCTCCGGAAACTGTCTGGCCGAGGTGAGGATGCGGGCGACCTCCTCGGTGTCCGGCGGATGTTTGAACACCGGCAGGCCGAAGGTCGCCTCGGTGATGAACACGTCGCAGGGGATCGGGACGAAGGCTGCGCAGGTGGCGTCCGGCTGGCGCTTGTAGTCGCCCGAGGCAACAATGCGGATGCCGCCATATTCGACCGCGATCTGTGCCGAGCCGAGAACGTGGCCGGCGGGATGGAAGGTCACCGAAACGCCGTTCACCGCGATGGTTTCGCCGAACCTTGCTGCTTGCGTCGACCCGGCGAAATCCTCGCCGCAGCGGATCGCCATGATGTCGAGCGTTTCGCGCGTCGCCAGCACCGAGCCGTGGCCGGGACGGGCATGGTCGGAATGGCCATGGGTGATCAGCGCGCGCTCGACCGGCCGGACCGGATCGATGAAGAAATCGCCGGGGGCGCAATAGAGGCCGCCGGGTTTCGGGCAAAGCAGGTCGCGGGCGCGCATGGCTCCAAGATAGGCATTTGTTCCGCTGTGGAAAGCCTGTTGAAATTCGCTGCTGACAGGCCGATAGAGCGCCCTGTCATTACTCCGAGGACCACCCCAACTTGAAACCGCTAGAAACTTCTTCCGGCGACCTCTTGGTCGACCGCCGCGCCGACTATGCCGAGATGCTGTTCGCTTCAAGCGATTATGCCGCCGCGGCCGAACTGATGCTCGGCGCGCTGGAACTCGCACCCGCCTGGGCGATGGGCTGGTTCCGCCTCGGCGAATTCCACGAGGCGGCGGGCGCGCTCGATCAGGCGGCGGAAGCCTGGCGCATGGTGCTGAAGCTGGAGCCGTCGGACCGGCCGGGCGTTGCGCTGAAGCTCGCGCTGATCGGCGCGTTGCCGGTCATCGACGCGCCGCCGAGCGCCTTTGTCGAGGCGCTGTTCGATCAATATGCGGCGAAATTCGATGATGCGCTGGTTCGCACTCTCGAATACCGCGTACCGGACCTTCTCGCCGAAGCGATCCGCAGCCATGGCCGCGGACGTTTCGGTCTGGCGATCGATCTCGGCTGCGGCACCGGCCTGATGGGCGAGCGGCTGCGGCCGATCGCCGAAATTCTGGAAGGCCACGACATCTCCGCCGAGATGCTGCGTAAGGCGCGCGGCAAGGGCGTCTATGAGAGGCTGGTGAAGTCCGACCTGCAGACCATCCAGTTTGCGCCGGAGAGCGCCGATCTCGTTACGGCGGCCGACGTGTTCATGTATATCGGCGCGCTCGACGGAATCGCCGCCAAGGTGGCGTCGGCGCTGCGCGGTGGCGGGGTATTCGCCTTCTCGGTCGAGCGCCACGCCGGCCCGGAAGATCTTGTCCTGCGCCCGTCGCGCCGCTATGCGCATTCCGAGGCGTATATGCGGGGCGTGCTGGCGCGAAATGGATTCACGGTCGTCTCGCTGGAGATGCACATTATCCGACGCGACCGCGGCGAGCCGGTGGAGGGATTGATTGTGGTGGCGCACCGCTGATGCATCTCAATCACGATCACGGTTTGTTCACAAATTCGCTTGGCGGCGTGAGCCGTCCGCGCTAATTCTGGCGCGTGAACACGCTGACCCGCTCCCATATGCAGCATGAAGCGGCCGCCCTGCTGCCGGAGCGGTTCGCAAGATGGTTTTCCGAGCGCGGCTGGGCGCCCCGCCCGCATCAGCTCCAACTGCTTTCCCGGGCTCAGGCCGGCGCGTCGGTGCTGCTGATCGCGCCGACCGGCGCCGGCAAGACGCTGGCCGGCTTCCTCCCGACCCTGACGGACCTGGAGCACCGACCGAAGCGCAGGCCGGGTGAGGCGCGCCGCGGCATCCATACGCTATATATCTCTCCGCTGAAGGCGCTGGCCGTCGACATCGAGCGCAACCTGACCAAGCCGGTCGGCGAGATCGGCCTGCCGGTGACGATGGAGACGCGCACCGGCGACACGCCTTCGCACAAGCGCCAGCGCCAGAAGCTGGTTCCGCCGGACATATTGCTCACCACGCCCGAGCAGCTCGCCCTGCTGATCGCGACATCGGACGCGAAGCGCTTCTTCGAGGATCTGCGCTATGTCGTCTTCGACGAGCTGCATTCGCTGGTGACCTCGAAGCGCGGGCATCTGCTGGCGCTGGGGCTCGCGCGGCTGCGCGCCATCGTGCCTGGCCTGCAGGCAATCGGCCTGTCGGCCACGGTGGCCGATCCGGACGAGCTGCGCCGCTGGCTGGTGGCGCAAGACCCGCCCGGCGAGATGGCCGAGCTGATCACCGTCGCCGGCGGCGCGAAGCCCGACGTATCGGTGCTGGATTCGCGTGAGCGTGTGCCGTGGCAGGGACATTCGTCCCGTTATGCGATCCCCGAGATCTACGAGCTGGTTAAACAGCACAAGACCTCGCTGCTCTTTGTCAACACGAGGAGCCAGGCCGAGCTTCTGTTCGCCGAGCTCTGGCGCATCAACGAGGATTCGCTGCCGATCGCGCTGCATCACGGTTCGCTCGACGTAAGCCAGCGTCGGCGCGTCGAGAAGGCGATGGAGACGAACAGCCTGCGCGCCATCGTCGCTACCTCGACACTCGACCTCGGCATCGACTGGGGCGATGTCGACCTCGTCATCCATGTCGGTGCGCCGAAGGGCGCCAGCCGGCTTGCGCAGCGTATCGGCCGCTCCAACCACCGCATGGACGAGCCATCCAAGGCGATCCTCGTGCCGTCGAACCGCTTCGAAGTGCTGGAATGCCGCGCCGCACTCGAGGCCTCGACCGTCGGTGCGCAGGACACGCCGCCGCTTCTCGAGGGCGCACTCGACGTGTTGGCGCAGCATGTGCTGGGGGTCGCCTGCGGCGCACCTTTCGACGCGGGCGATCTCTACCGCGAAGCGCTCACGGCTGCACCCTATGCCGGGCTCGCCCGCGAGACGTTCGATCGCGTCGTCGATTTCGTCGCCACTGGCGGCTATGCGCTGAGGAGCTATGAGCGCTACGCGCGCATCCGCAAGACCAAGGAGGGTCTGTGGCGCGTCACGCATCCGCGCATCGCGCAGCAATATCGCCTCAACGTCGGCACGATCATCGAGGTGCCTGCACTCAACGTGCGCTACGTGCGCCACGGCAAGGGACCTGTTGCGCGCGGCGGTCCGGTGCTCGGCAAGATCGAGGAGGCGTTTCTCGAAACGCTGGTCTATGGCGACACCTTCCTTTTCGCGGGAAAGGTGTTGCGCTTCGAGGGCATCCGCGAGAACGAGTGTTTCGTCTCCAACGCGCCCGGCAAGGACGCCAAGGTGCCGTATTACGGCGGCGGCAAGTTCCCGCTCTCGACCTATCTCGCCGATCAGGTGCGCGGCATGCTGGCCGACCCGAAGCGCTGGAAGGCGCTGCCCGAGCAGGTGGCGGATTGGCTGCGGCTGCAGGTCGAGTTCTCGATATTGCCCGAGCGCGGCGACTTGCTTGTCGAGACATTTCCCAACGGCAATCGCTTCTACATGGTCGCCTATCCCTTCGAAGGCCGGCTGGCACACCAGACACTCGGCATGCTGCTCACGCGGCGGCTGGAACGGGCAGGCGCAAGGCCGCTGGGCTTCGTAGCCACCGACTATGTGCTGGGCGTCTGGGCGCTCGGCGACATGGGCCATATGTTCAAGCGGCAAAAACCGTCGCTTGGGGCGCTCTTCGACGAGGACATGCTGGGCGACGACCTCGACGCCTGGCTGGCGGATTCCTGGATGCTGAAGCGCACCTTCCGCGCCTGCGCGCAGATTTCCGGCCTGATCGAGAAGCGCTATCCGGGGCAGGAAAAGAGCGGACGGCAGGTGACGGTCTCAGCCGACCTCATTTACGACGTCTTGCGCACGCATGAGCCCGACCACATCCTGCTTCAGGCGACGCGGGCGGATGCGGCTGCGGGCCTGCTCGATGTCAGGAGACTTGCCGACATGCTGTCGCGCATCAAGGGTCGAATCGTGCATAAGGATCTCGATCGTATCTCGCCGCTCGCAGTGCCGATCATGTTGGAAGTGGGGCGCGAAAGGGTTGACGGCGAGGCGGGCGATTCGCTGCTCTCGGAAGCGGAAGAGTTGATAGCGGAGGCAATCGGAAGATCGAACGGGATCAGGGCAGACAGTGAGAGGGGTTGAACCGATATTCCTGCCGGGTGCAGCGCACGCCCCGGAGATCAACGTGGCCGGCGAGACGGCGCTCTGCGACCGGCGCGGTGCGCTCTATTTCCCCGACCTCGGCTTGCTTTGCGTGTCGGACCTGCATCTGGAGAAGGGCTCGTCCTTCGCCAGGCGTGGCATGCTGGTGCCGCCCTATGATACCGCCGCGACC
>NZ_AHAM01000334.1 GCF_000236565.1 Mesorhizobium alhagi CCNWXJ12-2
ACGATCGCGCTGGTGGGCGGCATCATAATCGGCGTCATCGCCGGCTATTTCGGCGGCTGGATCGACACCGTGATCATGCGCATCATGGATGTGATCCTGGCGTTCCCGTCGCTGCTGCTGGCGCTGGTGCTGGTCGCGGTGCTCGGGCCCGGCCTGACCAACGCCATGATCGCCATCGCGCTGGTGCTGCAGCCGCACTTCGTGCGCCTGACGCGCGCTGCCGTCATGTCGGAGAAGGGCCGAGAATACGTCACCGCAGCCAGAGTCGCCGGCGCCGGTCCGCTGCGGCTGATGTTCAGGACCATCCTGCCCAATTGCATGGCGCCGCTGATCGTGCAGGCGACGCTGTCGTTCTCGAACGCCATCCTCGATGCCGCTGCCCTCGGCTTCCTCGGCATGGGCGCCCAGCCGCCGACGCCGGAATGGGGCACGATGCTTGCCGAAGCGCGCGAGTTCATCCTGCGCGCCTGGTGGGTCGTCACCTTCCCGGGCCTGGCGATCCTGATCACGGTGCTGGCGATCAACCTCGTGGGCGACGGCCTGCGCGACGCGCTCGATCCGAAACTGAAGAGGTCGTGAGGCGATGGCACTTCTCGAAATAGAAAACCTCGTCGTCGAATTCGCCACCGCGGCCGGGCCGTTCCGGGCCGTCGACGGCGTCTCGCTGTCGGTCGAGCAGCGCGAGGTGCTGGCGATCGTCGGCGAGAGCGGTTCCGGTAAATCCGTGTCCATGCTGGCCGTCATGGGCCTTTTGCCGTGGACGGCAAAGGTGACGGCCGACCGCATGGTCTTCGCCGGGACCGATCTCCTGAAGCTCAGCGATGCCGACCGCAGAAAGATGGTCGGCAAGGATATGGCGATGATCTTCCAGGAGCCGATGGCGAGCCTGAACCCGTGCTTCACCGTGGGCTTCCAGATCGAGGAGGTGCTGCGCGTCCACATGGGTATGGACCGCGCCCAGCGCCGCGCCCGCGCCCTGGAACTGCTCAAGCAGGTCGGCATTCCCGACCCGGAGCAGCGGCTGTCGTCCTTTCCGCACCAGATGTCGGGCGGCCAGTGCCAGCGCGTGATGATCGCGATCGCGATCGCCTGCAATCCGAAGCTCCTGATCGCCGACGAACCAACTACCGCGCTCGACGTGACCATCCAGAAGCAGATACTCGACCTTCTGATGCGGCTGCAGGCCGAGCACGGCATGGGGCTGATAATGATCACGCACAATATGGGCGTGGTGGCCGAGACCGCCGACCGCGTCATCGTCCAGTACAAGGGCCGCAAGATGGAGGAGGCCGACGTGCTGTCCCTCTTCGAGCGGCCGAAGAGCAACTACACCAAGGCGCTGCTTTCGGCGCTGCCGGAAAACGCCACCGGCGACCGGCTGCCGACCATTGCCGATTATGTCGCCGAAGAAGCGCCCGCAGGAGCCGTCCAATGACCGAGAAAGTCCTGGAAGCCAGAAACATCGTTCGCGATTACCATGTCGGCGGCGGGATCTTCGGCAAATCGCGGAACCTTCGCGCGGTCAAGGGCGTCAGCTTCTCGGTGGAGAAGGGAAAGACGCTGGCCATCGTCGGCGAGAGCGGCTGCGGCAAGTCCACGCTGGCGCGCATCATCACGCTGATCGACGCGCCGACCGAGGGCGAGCTCTTCATCGAGGGCAAGAAGGTCGACATCGCCAGGGAACGCCTGACGCCGGAAATGCGCCAGAAGGTGCAGATCATCTTCCAGAACCCCTACGGTTCGCTCAACCCACGCCAGAAGATCGGCGACGTGCTCGGCGAACCGCTTCTGATAAACACCAACAAATCCGCCGCCGAGCGGCGCGACCTCGCCATGAACATGCTGCTCAAGGTCGGGCTGGAGGCAAAGCACTTCAACCGATATCCGCACATGTTTTCGGGCGGCCAGCGCCAGCGCATCGCCATCGCCCGCGCGCTGATGCTCAACCCGAGCCTACTGGTGCTGGACGAGCCTGTGTCGGCGCTCGACCTTTCAGTGCAGGCGCAGGTGCTGAACCTGCTGGCCGATTTGCAGGACGAGTTCAAGCTGACCTACGTGTTCATCAGCCACGACCTCTCGGTGGTGAAGTACATCGCCGACGAGGTGATGGTGATGTATTACGGCGAGGCGGTCGAATATGGCAGCCGCGACGCGGTGTTTTCCAACCCGCAGCACGACTACACCAAGACGCTGTTCGCCGCGACGCCGCGCGCCGACGTGGCGAGCATCAAGGCGAGGCTGGCGAAGAAGGCAGCCTGACGCCGGCCGGGTGTTGCTAATGATGCAGGTCAATCATGTGTTTCGGTTGCGGCAGGACCGCTGACCGGATCGTCGGGCGCTCGATCATCCGGTGCACCCGAGGCGGCTCGGCGCCGCTGTGCAGCCGCCTGATGCGGTCGCTGACGATGGCGTCGGCATGGGTCATCCGGCGGTTGTGGCGGACATATTCGAGCCAGGTCGGCGTGTGGTAGGTCTCCATCCAGCTTTCCGGGTTTTCCAGATCGCGCGCCAGCGTCCATTGCCGCGCTCCGTCGCGGCGGCGAATGCGCCTGCGCTCCGTCATCACTTCGAGGAATTCGGCGGTGTCCTCGTCCTTGATGATATATTCGATCATAACCACGATCGGGCCTGAACGTGGCTGCACGTCGAGGGCAAGGGGCGGCTCCTTGAAGCGGTTGAGCGGGTCGAGGTTGAGCGATGTCTGGTCGGGCAGGGTGAACCGCCAGAGCCCGAGCGCCGCGCCCACTATCATCAGAACGGCCGAAGCGAGCAGCGCATTGCCGGATCCATACTCGTCCGCCGCCACGCCCCAGGTCCAACTGCCCAGCGCCATGCCGCCGAAAGTGGCCGTCTGGTAGAGCGACAGAGCGCGCCCCACCACCCAACGCGGCGTCGACAATTGCACCGTGACGTTGAAGAGCGACAGCGCGATCACCCAGTTTGCCCCGCCGATCGCCAGCGCCGCCGCCGTCAGCCAGGGATAGGTGCTGAGGCCCGCGGTTGCCGCGCAGACGGCAAAGCCGATGAATGCGACGCGCACGCACCATTCCGTCGAAAGCATCTGCCTCAGCCGCGAACTGACCAGCGCGCCGCCGACAGCGCCGGCGCCGAATGCGCCGAGCAATATGCCGTAGAGCAGCGGGCCGCCGCCGACCAGATCGCGCGCGACCAGCGGCAGCAGGGCGAGGACGGAGATGGCGGTGAAGCCGAAGACGAAGCCGCGCAGCAGCACTTTCTCGATGTTGGGCGACATGGCGATGTAGCGCAGGCCCGCCGCCATTGCCGGCCCTATCGCCTCGCGCGGCAGCGCATTCGGCGGGATCGCCGGCTTCCAGCGGCCAAGAACGAACAGCAGCGCCAGATAGCTTAATGCATTGACGGCGAATGCCGCGGCCGCGCCGGCCGCAGCCACGATCGCGCCGCCGATCGCCGGGCCGACGCTGCGCGTCAGGTTGAAGCCCATGCTGTTGAGGGCGACGGCCGACGGCAGGTCGGTGCGCGGCACCATGTCGCCCACCGAGGCCTGCCAGGACGGATTGTTGAGCGCCGTTCCGCAGCCGATCAGGAATGTGAAGGTGAGCAGCCTCCAGGGTGTGAGCAGCCCGAGATAGGCTGCGACGGAAAGCGCGACGGATGTAACGAGCATGAAGCTCTGCGCGACCAGCATCACCCTTCGCCGATTGAAATTGTCGGCGATCGCGCCCGACGGCAGGGACAGAAGCATGATGGGCAGCGCCGTCGACGCCTGGACCAGCGCCACCATATTGGCCGAGTCCGAGATAGCGGTCATCATCCACGCGGCGCCTACGCCCTGGATCAGCGAGCCGAAATTCGACGCGAGGCTCGCGACCCAGACGTAGCGGAAGATGTCGTGCCGGAACGGGGCCAATGGCGAGATGCGTTCAGTCACGGAGCTTAATTCTCAAAGCGGTAGCACAGGATGTGTTTCACGGCCGAAGCACGACTACACCAAAATGCTAATCGCTGCGACCCCGCGTGCGAGAGTGGCGGGCCTCAGCCCGAGGCAGCTTTTTTTACGGGACAGTTTGGTGCCGCTTGCGTGACTCGAACACGCGACCCCATCATTACGAATGATGTGCTCTACCAACTGAGCTAAAGCGGCAGCCGTGGTCGCGACTTGGCGGCGCGGCCGAATGTGCGCCTGATAGCTTCATTGTGCGGCGAATTCAAGCCGCGTCGCGCGCAAATCGCAGGCATGGTTTCCGCGAGCGCTGAGCGCGCAATGCGGGCGGCTCGCGCCGAATGTCGGATGCTAGCGGTTGATTGATGCCGCTGCTGCGGCTAACGATCATGAAATGCTGGCCGCATCAAGGGGATAACGGATTGGACGCGATTGAAAAGGCGATCCGTAACGCCTTCGAGAAAGGGAACGCCGAGGACCGGGCGTTCCGCGAGAAAGTCTATCGGTCGGCATTCGCCGCGCTCGACCGCGCCCTGCAGGCAAATCCGAGCCTGACGGTGGAGGCGGCGATCAATCGCCGCAAGGCCATGCAGGCCAAGATCACCGAGATCGAATCCGAATTCCAGCCGGCGGCGCCCGCGGCAAGCGTCGCGCCCGAGCCAAGTGCGGCGCCCGAGCCCGTGGCCCGCAGTGGAGCGGAACCCGCGACGGCCGGCGATGTCGCGCCGGAGCCGACGATTGGCGACGGTCGGGAGCGTGCGGCGAGCGCCGCCCCGGAACCTGTGGCAGCCGCCGGGGCCGGCAGCGAG
>NZ_AHAM01000333.1 GCF_000236565.1 Mesorhizobium alhagi CCNWXJ12-2
GGGCAGCATGTGTGAACAAAAGATTCTTTTGCCGAATCGCCAAGTGTTTGAAATCGCTGCAAGGAATCTTCGATAACGGCAAAAGCCGGCCAGGATCGGACTGGTTTTATCCCCACTTCGTGGGAGGTGTTGTTACCGCTTTCGGGAAGATTGCCGTCTTCACCGCGGAACACTCCCGCGAGGGAGCGGCATGGGTCCTCGTGTCTCCGCTACGCGCAATGCCGTCAGTACGGCATCAATGCGATCGGTTGCGCCGGCCGGCTAACCCGCGGGCCTGGCCGTGCACGCTTCGATCTCGACGGGCTCGGGCGCGGTGTGGTCCATCAGCATTTCGCTGAGCGTCGCATCGTCTCCCTTGGTCCACCATTGCAGGCCCTTGTCGGGCGACAGACCCTGCTCGGTGGCGTAACGCGCGCCGGAGGCCGCCCGGACATTGTACATGTCGAAGGTCCGGCCCTTGTATTCGAGTAGTGCGGTCGGCGCGTCCGGGTTGTTGTTGTCATAGCGGGCGACGATGGTCTGGCCACTCTCGCACCGGTAGGTTGCCGTGATCACGTTTTCGGCCGGCATGCCCGGCGTGTCGGGTTGGTCGGCCAAGGCCGCCAATGTGGTAAGCGACAGCAACAGCCAGAGCGAGTGAAGCGCAATGGTTCGCAGCATTTTCATGTCCTCCTAATTGGCGGGCCTGGGTTCGCTGTCGGGCGATCCGCCCGACAGGAGCACCGCGATCCAGCGGCTGGACGGATCGGAGCGATGATGCGTTCCGCTAACTCCTCAACTCCCGGCGCAGGATCTTGCCGACTGGCGTCTTGGGCAGTTCGGTGCGGAACTCGATGAATTTCGGCCGCTTGTAGCCGGTCAGGTTCTGCTTGCAGTAGGCGAGCAGGGCTTCTTCGGTCAGGCCGGCATCCTTCTTGACGACGAAGAGCTTCGGCACCTCGCCCGAATGCTCGTCGGGCACGCCGATCGCCGCGACTTCCAGCACGCCCGGATGCGCAGCCACGACCTCTTCCAATTCGTTCGGATAGACGTTGAAGCCGGAAACCAGGATCATGTCCTTCTTGCGGTCGACGACCTTGACGTAGCCCCTCTCATCCATGAAGCCCATATCGCCGGATTTGAAAAAGCCGTCGGCTGTCATCACTTTGGCGGTCTCGTCCGGCCTGTTCCAGTAGCCTGCCATCACCTGCGGGCCGCGGATGCAGATCTCGCCGACTTCGCCTGTAGGCAACTCGTTGCCGTCGTCGTCGCGAATCGAGATGTCGGTCGAGGGCAGTGGCAGGCCGATCGTGCCGGTGAATTCGGTGCCGCTCGGCTTGTTGGCGGTCGCCACCGGCGACGTCTCCGACAGGCCGTAGCCTTCGGTGATGTTGTTGCCGGTTAGCTTTTTCCAACGCTCGGCGACGCCCTTCTGGATCGCCATGCCGCCGCCCAGCGACAGGATCAGCGGCTTGAAGTCGAGCTTGCGGAAATCCTCATTGTTCAAGAGCGCGTTGAAAAGCGTGTTGAGGCCCGGGAAAATGTGGAACGGCTGCTTCTGCAGTTCCTTGACGAAGGCCGGAATGTCGCGGGGATTGGGAATCAGGAGGTTATGGCTGCCTTGCTGGATGCCCATCAGCGCGTTCACGGTGAGCGCGAAGATGTGGTAGAGCGGCAGCGCGCAGACATAATTGATGTTGGCCGGTCGCGGCTTCACCGTATAGGCGTCCTCCACCCAAAGCGCGAGCTGCGCGACATTGGCCAAGACGTTGCCGTGTGACAGCGTCGCGCCCTTGGAAACGCCGGTGGTGCCGCCGGTATATTGCAGGAAGGCGATGTCATTTGCCTCGACCTTGGCCGGCTTGAAGGTCATCGCCGCGCCGGCTTTCAGTGCGGCGTTGAAGCCTGTGTGGCCGGGCAGTGACCAGGCCGGCACCATCTTTTTTACATGGCGCACGACCAGGTTGACGATCATGCCCTTCAGGCCGCCAAGCAGGTCGCCCATCGTCGCCACCACCACATGCTTGACCGGTGTTTTGGCGATCACTGCCTGCAGGGTGCAGGCGAAGTTTTCCAGGATGACGATCGCCTCCGCGCCCGAATCCTTGAGCTGGTGCTCGAGCTCGCGCGGCGTATAGAGCGGGTTGATGTTGACCACCGTATAGCCGGCGCGCAGGATGCCCATCATCGCCACCGGATACTGCAGCACGTTCGGCATCATGATGGCGACGCGCGCGCCCTTGGGGAGGCCCTTCGACTGCAGCCAGGCGCCGAAATCCTTCGACAGGCGCTCGAGCTCGGCATAGGTGATGGTCTTGCCCATGCAGGTGAAGGCCGGCCGGCCGGCATATTTCTTCGCGGCGTCAGTCATCAGATCGCCGATCGAGGCGACGGCGAGCGGCGCGATCTCCGGCGAGATGCCCTTCGGGTAGCTTTTAAGCCAGGGCTTGCCGGCGCCGGTAGGCAGGCCGGACGTCGCCTTCGGCATTGCGGGCTTCGATTTGGCCTTGGCGGCCGGCTTTGCCGCCGCCTTCCCAGAACCCTTGGAGGTCGCTGCCTTTGCCGTGGGTTTTGCGGCAGCCTTTGCAGCCGGCTTGGCCGATGTTGACTTGGTCGATGCAGGCTTCGCGGAAGTTTTGCCAGCCGGCTTGGACGCCGCGGCTTTGGCGGCCGGCTGCTTGGATGCGGCGGGCTTCGCGGCTGATTTCGTGGACGCGGCCTTCACGGCCGGCTTGGCTGTTGCAGATTTTACTCCGGGCTTGGCCGTAGTCTTCGTTGCCGGCTTCGATGCGGCGGGCTTCGAGGCCTTGGCAGCCGACGGTTTTGCGGCTGCGCTTTTCGCTCCGGCCGTAGCTGGTTTGGCAGCTGCTTTTGCCTGCTTCGCAGGAGCCGCAGGTTTCGCCGCGCCGGCTTTTTTTGCCGGTTCGGCCGGGCTGGATGCCGCTTCTGCCGGCTTTGCTTTCGGCGCTGCCGTCTTGTTCGTTGTCTTGGCCAATTTTGCCTCCCTCGCGTTTCCGTCGCCGGATTTTATCGTTTGCAGCCGCCCCCTCGCAGCTGTTTCGCCCGCCGAGCATTTGCTGCGAAACCGAGCCAAAAACGATTGTGCCGACTATGTATTGTGACAAAGCGGCGACGCGCAAGCCTTGCCTCTGCGTCAGCTTCGGGAATGATTTTCTTGTGGAGCGGCGTGTGAACAGCCGCTGCCAAAGTATCGCCGACCGCCAAGCGAAACAAGCGCCTGCGCAAAGCCTTGGCGTCGCCGACCCGCTTGCAAGGGACTGTCCAGAACGAAAATCCAAAAATTTGCTATCTGGCAGCAAAAAAATCTCGTTACCAAGCGGAACGCAAACGGGGAGTTCCAAAGCCCGGTAAACGGTGCTTATATGCGCCCTCACGAGCCCGCCTTAAGGGCTTGGAACAATCTCAGGGGAGTAATCATGAAAAGAAAACTGATCTTCGCGGCCGCGCTTATGGCTGCGACCGTGCTGAGCGGCGCGGCGAGCGCAAAGACGTTCGTCTATTGCTCGGAGGGATCGCCGGAAGGCTTCGATCCCGGGCTCTACACGGCCGGCACCACTTTCGACGCCGCCGCGCACACCGTTTACAATCGCCTGCTCGAATTCAAGCCCGGGACCACCGAAGCCATTCCCGGCCTGGCGGAAAGCTGGGAGATTTCCGACGACGGCCTGCAGTACACCTTCAAGCTGCGTCCGGGCGTCAAGTTCCAGACCACCGAGTTCTTCACGCCGACCCGCGACCTGAACGCCGACGACGTGGTGTTCTCCTATGAGCGCCAGCTCAAGGCCGACCATCCCTGGAACAAATATGTCCCCGGCACTGCCTGGGAATACTTCAACGGCATGGGCTTCCCCGACCTGATCGCCTCGGTTGAGAAGGTCGACGATCTGACCGTGAAGTTCACGCTGAAGCAGAAGGAAGCGCCGTTCCTCGCCAATGTGGCGATGCCCTTCGCCTCGATCATGTCGAAGGAATATGCCGACAAGCTGGAAGCCGACGGCAAGATGAACCAGCTGAACCAGATGCCGCTCGGCACCGGTCCGTTCGCCTTCGTCGCCTACCAGCAGGACGCGGCGATCCGCTACAAGGCCCATCCGGACTACTGGAACGGCAAGCAGAAGATCGACGACCTGGTGTTCGCCATCACCACCGACGCGGCCGTGCGCTACCAGAAGCTGAAGGCCGGCGAATGCCACCTGATGCCTTATCCGAACGCGGCGGACGTCGAGGCCATGAAGGCAGACCCGGCGTTGACGGTGATGGAGCAGGAAGGCCTGAACGTCGCCTACCTCGCCTACAACACCACCCAGGCCCCGTTCGACAAGGTCGAGGTGCGCAAGGCGCTGAACATGGCGATCAACAAGCAGGCGATCGTCGATTCGGTGTTCCAGGGGCAGGCGACGCCGGCCAAGAACCCGATCCCGCCGACGATGTGGTCCTACAACGACGCGATCGAGGACGACAAGTACGATCCGGAAGCCGCCAAGAAGATGCTCGAGGACGCAGGCGTTTCGGGGCTGTCGATGAAGGTCTGGGCGATGCCCGTCGCCCGTCCATACATGCTGAACGCACGCCGCGCCGCCGAGCTCATCCAGTCGGATTTCGACAAGATCGGCGTCAAGGTAGAGATCGTCTCCTATGAATGGGCCGAATATCTCGATCGCTCCAAGGCCAAGGACCGCGACGGCGCGGTGATCCTCGGCTGGACCGGCGACAATGGCGACCCGGACAACTTCCTGCACACGCTGCTCGGCTGCGATGCCGTCGGCGGCAACAACCGCGCGCAGTGGTGCAACGAAGAGTTCGACAAGCTGGTCGTCCAGGCCAAGACCACGTCGGACCAGGCCGAGCGCACCAAGCTCTACGAAGAGGCGCAGGTCGTCTTCAAGCGTGAAGCTCCGTGGGCGACGCTGGACCATTCGTTGTCGGTCGTGCCGATGCGCAAGGAAGTCCAGGGCTTCGTACAGAGCCCGCTTGGCGACTTCGCATTCGACGGTGTTGACCTCGCCGAATAAGACCAACTAGAAGACCCGGAATTGGGGGCGCTTGTCATGCAAGCGCCCCCAAGCACATTTTGTGCTATCTTTCCCATGGTCTCGGAAAACCCACCGAAGGTCTGATATGCTCCGGTTTCTTCTGGGGCGGCTCGCCGTCCTGATCCCGACATTCATCGGGGTCTCCATCATCGCATTTTCCTTCATCAGGCTGCTGCCCGGCGATCCGGTGGCGCTGCTGTCGGGCGAACGGGTCATGTCGCCCGAGCGCCACGCGCAGATCACGCACGAACTCGGCTACGACAGGCCTATCGTCATCCAATATCTCGACTATTTGTGGGGCGTGCTGACCGGCGACATGGGCACCTCGATCGTCACCAAACAACCGGTGCTCGAGCAGTTCCTGACGCTGTTTCCGGCGACGCTGGAACTTTCCATCTGCGCGATAATCGTGGCCGTTGTGCTCGGCATTCCGGCGGGCATATTCGCCGCGCTCAAGCGTGGCACGTTCTTCGACCAGAGCATCATGGGGACCGCACTTGTCGGCTATTCCATGCCGATCTTCTGGTGGGGCCTGCTGCTGATCATTCTGTTTTCCGGCATATTGCAGTGGACACCGGTGTCCGGCCGTATCTCGCTGCTCTATTATTTTCCGTCTGTCACCGGCTTCATGCTGATCGACTCGTTGCTTTCCGGACAGGAAGGCGCGTTCAAGTCGGCGCTCAGCCACCTGATCCTGCCCACGATCGTGCTGGCTACCATTCCGCTCGCCGTCATTGCCCGCCAGACCCGTTCGGCGATGCTCGAAGTTCTCGGCGAGGACTATGTGCGCACGGCCCGCGCCAAGGGGCTGCCGCCGTTCCGCGTCATCGGCGTGCATGCGCTGCGCAACGCAATGATCCCGGTCATCACCACGATCGGCCTGCAGGTCGGCGTGCTGCTTGCCGGCGCGATCCTGACGGAAACCATCTTCTCCTGGCCGGGCATCGGCAAATGGATGGTGGATTCGGTGTTCCGGCGCGACTACCCGGTCATCCAGGCCGGCCTGCTGATGATCGCGGGCATCATCATGATCGTCAATCTCATCGTTGATCTGCTCTACGGCCTGATCAACCCGCGCATCCGGCACTGAGGAGGAGCGGACCATGGCAGACACCACGGCCATCGAGGACATCTCGCTCGACCCATCCCGCCGGGCCCGGCTCGCGGAATTCTGGTACTATTTTTCCGAAAATCGCGGCGCGGTGATCGGGCTGTGGATCTTCGTAGGCCTGGTCATCATCGCCATCCTGGCGCCGCTGATCGCGCCGCATCTGCCCTATGCGCAGTATCGCGACGCGACGCTGTTGCCGCCATTCTGGCAGGAAGGCGGCCGCGCCGCCCTTCCGCTCCG
>NZ_AHAM01000332.1 GCF_000236565.1 Mesorhizobium alhagi CCNWXJ12-2
CGTCGACGCCTCCACCGGCATCATGGACTACGATCTCGACGAGGCGGAGTTTGCGCGCATGGTCGTCTCGCGCGGCATGCGCGCTTTGGTGGCGACCGACCACAGCAAGTTCGGCCGCCAGGGGCTGGTCAAGGTTTGCAGCTTCTCGGGCTTCCACGAGCTGGTCACCGACCGAATGCCGCCGCGCGACATAACCGCCGCCATTGGCGAAGCCGGCGCCAGGCTCACCATCGCCGGCAGCCAGCAAGCTGTGGGTAACTGAACGGCTATCAGAAAATCAGCGATCGGTGCGCCGACACGCCGGCAAACGCGCCGTCCGCCACCGCAAAAGCAATATTGGTCATGGAGCGCGCTGCGTCGCCCGCAGCATAGACGCCGGCAACGCTCGTCTGCTGCAACTCGTCGACCTTGATGATCGAGCCAAGCCCGCCTTCGGCGAAGGCGCAGCCCAGTTGTTCGGCAAGCGGGCTCCCCATGCTAGTCCGCGGCGCAGTGAACAGCGCCTTGACCCGCGCGTGGCGCCCATCCTCGAGGTGCACCACCAATCCGTCCGCACCATCGCCCTCGCAAGCCTCAATGCGCGCCTGCTCCAGTCTCACGCCCCGCCCATCGAGCGCTCGCATCTGCTCCGCATCCGGTTCGAATGTCGCATTGGTGAACAGCGTGACGTCGCCCCAATCGGGGATGAGCAGCGCATGGTGCATCGATATGGCGCCGACGGCCAGCACGCCGAGCGGGCCGCCCGCCGCCTCGTAGCCATGGCAGTAAGGGCAGTGCAGCACCGTCTTGCCCCATTGCTCCTTAAGGCCGGGAATGTCCGGCAGCGTGTCGCGTACGCCGGTCGCGAGCAGCAGCCGCGCTCCCTCGAACGTCTTGCCGTCTTCCAGCGCGACGGCGAAACCGTCGCCCGCCGCCTCGGCCCTTTCGGCATACGCATCGACGATCGTCGCGGTCGGATAGGCGAGCAACTGCCTCCTCGCATCGCCGAGAATGCCCTCCGGCGTGCGGCCGTCCTGCCCCAGGAAGCCGTGCGAGTGCGCCGCGAAGCGGTTGCGCGGCTTTCCGCCGTCGATCACCAGCACCCGCCGCCGCGCCCTCGCCACCTGCGTTGCGGCTGAGAGGCCGGCAAAGCTGCCGCCCACCACGATCAAATCATACTGCATGGCTGGTCACTCCAATTTCGTCGTAGCGGCGCCGAAAATCGGCCGCCAGGTCGGCAAGCGTGATGCGGCCGAGCTTCTCGGCGAGCAGCCGCTCCGCTTCCGTGCGAAAATCCTCCAGCGCCGCGATCACCGCCTGCTCGACCAGGCAGCCGGGGCTTTCCGGCTCGGTGCTGAACGGCAGCAGCGTCTCGCCGAGTGCCGAGCTGATCTCTGCCAGCGAAATCTGGTCCGGCGCGCGGCCGAGCTGCCAGCCGCCCCCATGTCCGCGCGAAGAGGCGACGATGCCCGCTTCGCGCAGGCCCGCTATGCTGCGCCTGACGACGACCGGATTGGTGTGGATGAAGGACGAGAGCTCCTCGGAGGTCAGCGCCCGCCCGCCCGCTTCGGCCATGTGGACGAGCATGTGCAAGGCGGATGAAAATCGGCTGTTTCGTTTCATGTAACTAAATTAGTTACGAATCTTCCGCCCGTCAAGCCGCCACTTCCCAACGCCCGCGCCAGCGTGTCTATTCGCGCCATGGCGTTCACCATCAGGCAGCTGCAGTTCTTCGTCGCCGTGGCCGAGCAGGGCACGATCTCGCGCGCCGCGCAGAACCTGTCGATCTCGCAATCCTCGGTCACCGAAGCGATCAAGGAGCTCGAAAGCGATCTCGGCGTCGAACTCTTCGAGCGCCATCCGCGCGGCCTCAACATCACCCACAAGGGCCACCAGTTCCTCCGCCATGCGACAAAGATCCTCGCCGACGTGTCGGATGCGCGCCGCACCTTCTCGCACGAGCAGGAGCGGACGAACGGCCGGCTGCATCTCGGCGTCACCTCGCTGGTCGCCGGCTACGTTCTGTCGGACCTGCTCGCCCGTTACCGCCGCGCCTTTCCCGGCGTCGAAGTCACGGCGATCGAGGACAATGGCGACTATCTCGAGCACCTGCTCGTCGGCGGCGAGCTCGACGTCGCCGTCATGGTCATCTCCAACCTGCGCGACCGCATGGCGCTGCAGGCCGAAATCCTCGAAGTCTCGCCCTACCGGCTGTGGCTGCCTCTCGGCCATCATCTCGCCGGCGCAGACATCATCGGCATCAACGACATCGCCGCCGAGCCGCTGATCATGCTGACCGTCGACGAGATCGAGGAGAACACCGGCAAGCTCCTGGTGGCGCTCGGCGCCCGCCCGCATGTCGCCTTCCGCACCCGCTCGGTGGAGGCGGTGCGCAGCCTGGTCGCCACCGGCGCAGGCGTGGCGCTGCTGCCCGACCTTGTCTACCGGCCATGGTCGCTGGAAGGCGACCGTATCGAATCGCGCGACATCTCCGGCGCGCTGCCGGTCGTGCAGGTCGGCATGGTCTGGCGGCGCGGCTCCAGCCTGCCGCAAGCGGCCCGCGACTTCGTCGGCATGGCACAGGGCCAGCGCTCCGTCCGCCAGCGGCCTTAGTCCCGTCGTCATCCTCGGGCTTGTCCCGAGGATCTGCTTCCATTGACGTGTTGGGATATAACCGAAGTTCGGATCAGGCGGACACCGCCGAATGGGCGAACCTCGGCAGATCCTCGGGACAAGCCCGAGGATGACGGCGCCGAATGCGCCGATCCGTCGGCCATGCGCGCTTCCACGGCAAACCGTCTTCCATGGCAAGCCTATCGGAAAAACCGATATCGACGTTCTGACAAATGAATTTGCGAATGCGCGATATTCCGGTCACCTTGCATTTGCCGGGATAACGCCGCCCCTTGAGAGCGGCCCCGCCAATGGGAGAATCGTCATGAAATCGTTCCTGAAATCCTGCACGGCGCTGACTGTCGCATTGAGCTTCTCCGGCCAGGCACTGGCCCAGGTCAAGGAGATCGGCGAAGGCGAGGGCCAGGTAAACATCGTCGCCTGGGCCGGCTATATCGAGCGCGGCGAAACCGACAAGAACTTCGACTGGGTGACGAAATTCGAGGAGGCGACCGGCTGCAAGGTCAACGTCAAGACCGCCAACACCTCTGACGAAATGGTCGCGCTGATGAACGAGGGCGGCTTCGACCTCGTTACCGCCTCCGGCGATGCCTCGCTGCGGCTGATCGCGGGAAAACGCGTTCAGCCGATCAACATCGACCTCATCAAGAGCTGGGGAACTGTCGACGATCGCCTGAAGGACGCGCCCTGGCACACGGTCGACGGCGTCCACTACGGCGTGCCCTATATGTGGGGCCCGAACGTTCTGATGTACAACACCAACGTCTTCAAGGAAGCGCCCAAGAGCTGGAGCGTGGTGTTCGAGGAGACGAACCTTCCCGACGGCAAATCCAATAAGGGCCGCGTCCAGGCCTATGACGGACCGATCCACGTCGCCGATGCGGCGCTCTATCTGATGAAGCGCAAGCCGGAGCTTGGCATCAAGAGCCCCTACGAGCTGAACGAGGAACAATACAAGGCCGCCCTCGACCTGCTTCGCACCCAGCGCACGCTGGTCGGCCGCTACTGGCATGACGCCTTCATCCAGATCGACGATTTCAAGAACGAGGGCGTCGTCGCCTCCGGCTCGTGGCCGTTCCAGGTCAATCTGCTCAAGGGCGAAAAGCAGCCGGTCGCCTCCGTATTCCCGGAGGAAGGGGTCACGGGCTGGGCCGATACAACCATGATGCATGTCGACGCCGCCAATCCCAACTGCTCCTACATGTGGATGGAACATTCGCTGTCCTCCAACCTGCAGAGCGACCTCTCGGTCTGGTTCGGCGCCAACCCGTCGGTCCCGGCCGCCTGCACCGACGGGCGCGGCATGCAGACGGCCGAAGGCTGCACCACCAACGGCCTCGACAATTTCGAGAAGGTCAAGTTCTGGACGACGCCGACCTCGAAATGCGCCAGCCAGAACGACCAGTGCGTGCCCTACTACCGCTGGGTATCGGACTACATCGGCGTCATCGGGGGGCGGTGAACTGCGAAGGTTTCGGCCAGAAAACGTTCCGGCCGCAATCCTTCCAGCACCCCTCATCCGACTTCGCTTCGCTCAGCCACCTTCTCCCACAAGGGGAGAAGGAGAAGCGCCCCTCCCTTCTCCCCTTGTGGAAGAAGGTGGATCGACGCGAAGCGTCGAGACGGATGAGGGGTGATGACAGAAGCCCGACTTTCAACGGCAAGCAACCAAATGACCATCGCCGTCTCCTTCCGACAAGTCTCCCGCCACTTCGGTTCCGTGAAGGCCGTCGATGCGGTCGATCTCGACATCAGGCCCGGCGAGTTCTTCGCAATGCTTGGCCCTTCCGGTTCGGGCAAGACCACCTGCCTTCGTCTCATCGCCGGCTTCGAGCAGCCGACCGCCGGCAGCATCGAGATATTCGGCAGCCAGGCCGACGGCGTCCCGCCCTACCGCCGCAACGTCAACACCGTGTTCCAGGATTACGCGCTGTTTCCGCACCTGAACGTGCTGGACAATGTCGCCTATGGGCCGATGGTCCGTGGCGTCGGCAGGGCCGAGCGGGCATCCGCCGCCGAGGAGGCGCTGCGCCTGGTGCAGCTTCCCGGCTATGGCGGCCGCCGTCCGGGCCAGCTTTCGGGCGGCCAGCGCCAGCGCGTCGCGCTCGCCCGTGCGCTGGTCAACAAGCCCAAGGTGCTGCTGCTGGACGAACCGCTCGGCGCGCTCGACCTGAAGCTGCGCGAAAACATGCAGGAAGAGCTGAAATCGCTGCAGAAGGCGCTCGGCATCACCTTCGTTTTCGTCACCCACGACCAGGGCGAGGCGCTGTCCATGGCCGACCGCGTCGCGGTCTTCCACGAAGGCCGCATCAGGCAGATCGGCACGCCGCAGGAGATTTATGAGCGGCCGCGATCGCGCTTCGTCGCCGATTTCGTCGGCTCCTCCAACGTGCTGCCGCCCGATTTCGTCAAGCTGCATGGCGGCCAGCCGCGCTGGGCGAGCCTTCGGCCGGAAAAGATCCGCATCGGCAACGGCGAAGCCGGGCAGGGGGTCGCCGGCTCCGTCCTGTCGCGCAGCTTTCTCGGCGCCACCAACCGCGTCACCGTCGAGGCAGACGGGCTGCGCCTCCAGATCGTCACCCCAGCCGGCCAGCCTCTGCCCGATGACGGCGCCACCGTCTCGCTGCACTGGCTCCCATCCGACCTGCACCTGATGGAAGGCCCGCAATGAGCGCCGAGGCGATGCTGCGGCCCGCGCCCGCTGTGGCCATCCTGCCCAGCCGCGGCGGCATCGTCGGCGCGCTGTCCGACCTGTTCTGGCGCAAGCCGGGGCTGCTGCTTTTCCTGATGCTGGCGCCGCCGGTGCTGTGGCTCGGCATCGTCTATCTCGGCTCGCTGTTGGCGCTGCTTCTCCAGAGCTTCTTCTCGATCGACGAATTCTCCGGCCTGATCAACCGCGAGCTAACGTTGAAGACCTATGGCGAGCTGTTCCTGCCCGCAAATCTCGACATCATCATCCGCACCGTCACCATGGCCGCCATCGTTACGATCGCGTCGGCCATCATCGCCTTCCCGATCGCCTATTACGCGGCCCGCTATGCGCGCGGCAAATGGAAGGCGCTGTTCTATCTCGGCATCATGCTGCCGCTGTGGTCGAGCTATCTGGTAAAAATCTACGCCTGGAAGCTGATCCTCGCCAAGGAAGGCATCCTCACCTGGCTGTTCGAAAAACTGCACCTGATGTGGCTGATCGACGCCTGGCTTTCCATTCCGGTCGTCGGCGGCAACTCGCTTTCGGTTTCAGCCACCGGCACCTTCATCGTCTTCGTCTATGTCTGGCTGCCCTTTATGGTTCTGCCGATCCAGGCCGCGCTGGAGCGCGTGCCGGGAAGCCTCATCGAGGCCTCCTCCGATCTCGGCGCCTCTCCGGCGCAGACGTTCCGCAACGTGCTGTTCCCGCTGGCGCTGCCGGGCGTCGTCGCCGGCTCGATCTTCACCTTCTCGCTGACGCTCGGCGACTACATCATTCCGCAGATCATCGGCACGTCGCGCCTGTTCATCGGCCAGGCGGTCTACGCGCACCAGGGCACGGCCGGCAATATCCCGCTCGCCGCCGCTTTCACGGTCGTTCCAATCGTGGTCATGGGTTTTTATCTCTGGGGCGCAAAGCGCATGGGAGCGTTCGATGCGCTGTGAAGGGCTGGCTCAGGGGACGGCAGGGCAGCTGCATTCGCCCCCTCCACCGCCTTCGGCGGTCCCCCTCCCCCGCTGCGCAGGGGAGGATCCGAGGTTGCGGACGGCTTCGGCGTTGATCCTCCCCCGTTTACGGGGGAGGGGGACCACGCGCAGCGTGGTGGAGGGGGCACATCCGGCTGTCCGCTCGCCAGGAGCCGCCCATGCGCTCTGACCGCCAGCAATCCGCTCCGCTTGCCCTGAAGATCGCAGCCGCGGCCGGCCTCCTGTTCCTGCATCTGCCGCTGCTACTGATCTTCGTCTACGCCTTCACCACCGAGGAAAAGTCCTATCAATGGCCCCCGCCGGGCTTCACCACGCAATGGTTCGCCGTCGCCTGGAACCGTCCGGACGTGTGGCAGGCGCTGACGCTTTCCGTACAGGTCGCGGCCATATCCACGGCCATCGCCCTGGTGCTCGGCACGCTCTGCGCCGCCGCCGTCAGCCAGACAAAATTCTTCGGCCGCGAAACGATCTCGCTGCTCGTCATCCTGCCGATCGCGCTGCCCGGCATCATCACCGGCATCGCGCTGCGCTCGGCCTTCAACCTCGCCGAAATCCCGTTCTCGTTCTGGACGATCATTCTCGGCCACGCCACCTTCTGCGTGGTCGTGGTCTACAACAATGCCGTCGCGCGCTTCCGCCGCATGTCCGGTTCGCTGATCGAGGCGTCGATGGATCTCGGCGCCGACGGTTTCCAGACCTTCCGCCATGTCATCCTTCCCAACATCGGCACGGCGCTGCTCGCCGGCGGCATGCTGGCCTTCGCGCTGTCCTTCGACGAGGTCATCGTCACCACCTTCACCGCCGGCCAGCAGCAGACGCTGCCGATCTGGATGCTCGAGGAACTGGTGCGGCCGCGCCAGCGCCCGGTCACCAACGTCGTCGCCATGGTCGTCGTCCTGGTGACGCTGCTGCCCATCCTCGCCGCCTATTACCTCACTCGCGACGGCGACCAGATAGCCGGAGGTGGGAAATGAACAGGGCAACAGCCAGTCGGCAATCGGCAGTAGGGAACAGACGGTCGGTGTTCCGACTGCCTACTGCCTATTGCCTATTGCCTCTCTGAAACAAAGGGAGAAGAACAATGTACACCGAGATGCTGATCGGGTCGCGCTTCGAAAAAGGCACCGAGACCGAAGAGCCGATCCTGAACCCGAAGACCGGCGAGACCGTGCTCGGCCTGCCAGAGGCGTCGCAGGCGCAGATCGAAGCGGCGGTGCTTGCTGCCGAAAAGGCGTTCGCGACATGGTCGCGCACCACGCCCGCGCAGCGCTCCGGCTATCTCCTCAAGATCGCCGACAAGATCGAGGCCGAGGCGCAGGAATTCTTGGCCCTCGAAGCGCTGAACTGCGGCAAGCCCATAAATGCCGTGCTCAATGACGAGATACCGGCCATCGTCGATTGCTGGCGCTTCTTCGCGGGCGCGGTTCGCTCCATGCCGGGCGTGGTCGCCGGCGAATATCTGACCGGCCATACCTCGATGATCCGCCGCGACCCGATCGGCGTCGTCGCGTCCATTGCGCCGTGGAATTATCCGCTGATGATGATGGCCTGGAAGCTCGCACCGGCGATCGGCGGCGGCAACACGGTCATCTTCAAGCCGTCCGAGCAGACGCCGCTGACGGCGCTGAAGCTGGCGAGAATCCTCGCCGAGATCCTGCCCGAAGGCGTGGTCAATGTCGTGCTCGGGCGCGGCGAAACCGTCGGCAATGCGCTGATCAACCATCCGAAGGTCAACATGATCTCGATCACCGGCGACGTCGCCACCGGCAAGAAGGTGCTCCAGGCCGCCGCTAAATCGGTCAAGCGCACCCATCTCGAACTCGGCGGCAAGGCGCCGGTCATCGTCTTCGACGACGCCGACCTCGACGCGGTCGTCAACGGCCTGCGCGCCTTCGGCTACTACAATGCCGGGCAGGACTGCACCGCCGCCTGCCGCATCTATGCCGGCGCGAAGATCTACGACCGGCTGGTCGCCGACCTCTCCTCCGCCGTCTCGACGATCAAGTACAACCAGCCCGACGACACCGAAAACGAGATCGGGCCGCTGATCTCGCAGCGCCAGCGCGACCGCGTCGCGAGCTTCGTCGAGCGCGCTTCCGAGCTGAAGCACATCGAGATCACCACCGGCGGCCGGCCAGGCGAGGGCGGCGGCTTCTTCTATCAGCCGACGGTCGTCGCCGGCGCGCTGCAGGAGGACGAGATCGTGCGCCGCGAAGTGTTCGGGCCGGTGGTTTCGGTGACGCGCTTTTCCGATGTCGACCAGGCGGTCGACTGGGCCAATGACAGCGACTACGGCCTGGCCTCATCGGTCTGGACGAAGGACGTGTCGCGCGCCATGGCGACGGCCGCCCGCCTGCAATATGGCTGCACCTGGATCAACACCCATTTCATGCTGACCAATGAGATGCCGCATGGCGGGCTGAAGCAGTCCGGCTACGGCAAGGACATGTCGCTCTACGCGCTGGAGGACTACACCGCCGTCCGCCATGTGATGATTGCGCATGGGTGAGCAGCCGGTTTCTAGCGTAGCGAGAAAGTCATGATGCCGGTGGCATCATGACAGGGCCAGCGAACGCCGGGACGCTGCCGCAGGCAGCGGGGACCCGGCCGGCACGCGGCAATCGGCTCTGTTTCGATGTGAGATAGCGCTGTTTGGCGGCGCCAGGCCGGTTTGTGAACAAATTCCGGCCATTTCGCCCCGGCTTTTTTGGGTAAGCCGTTGTTCTTGCTCGCTGTTCCTGGTGCGCGCATGGCGCAGCGGGAGCTTTTTATCCCCCGATCCTTCGCGAAAGCGCGTAAAGGTTCCCTTTTGGCCCCTTGCACGGTTGTGGAAAACTTGCGTATCTGGTCGGACCAGATCACGCGGCGAGGGCTCAATGAAAATCGGCTTCTGCATGTTCCTGTGGACGACCAACGTCACCGGGAAGCACGAGAAACTGCTGAAGGACATCAAGGCCACCGGCTATGACGGCGTCGAGATTCCGATTTTCGAGGGAACGCCCGACGACTACAAGCGCCTTGGCGAGATGCTCGACCGCATCGGGCTGGAGCGCACTGCCGTTTCGGCGATGGGCGATCCGGCCATGAACCCGATCGGCGACGCCGCCGCCCGCAAGGCCGGCATAAACTACATGAAATGGGCTATCGACTGCGCTTCCGCGCTCGGCGCCGACAAACTGTCGGGTCCGCTCCACTCGACGCTTGGTCAATTTTCCGGCACTGGTCCGACCACAGCCGAGAAAAGGCGTTCCGTCTCCTCCCAACGCGCCATCGGCGACCACGCCGGGAAGAAGGGAGTCATCATCGGGCTCGAAGCGCTCAACCGTTTCGAGTGCTACCTCGTCAACACGATGGACGATCTCTGCGCCCATCTCGATGAAATTGCTCATGAAAACATCCGCGCGATGTACGACACCTTCCATTGCAACATCGAGGAAACCGACCCGATCGCCGCGTTCACGAAACACACGAACCACATCGTCCACGTCCATATTTCCGAGAACGACCGCGGCGTCCCCGGCCGCGGTAACATACCGTGGAAAAAGACTTTTTCGGCGATTCGCGGCAGCGGTTATGACGGCTGGCTGACCATCGAATCCTTCGGCCGCGGCCTGAAAGACCTCGCCGCCGCAACCAAAGTCTGGCGCGATTTCGCCGAAAGCCCCGAGGCGGTCTACCGCGACGGCTACGCGCACATCAAGAAGGGCTGGAAGCAGGCGGGCTGACAACTACCCTCCCTCCCGAGAGGCGATCACCGCGGTTTGCGCGGCAGTCGCCCATCCCGGCCGAACCGGCTTACTGGTTGATAAGGTTCAGTATATTGCCTTCGGGATCCTTGAACCAAGCGACCTTCATGTCGCCATGGACATGGATGTGGCCGTCCATGGTGACGCCCGGCCATTCATAATGCTCGAACGGCACGCCCTTGTCCTCCAGCGCCTTGGCGATCTTCCCGATGTCCTCGCCGACCGCCCAGGTCACGGCCGTCGCCTTGTTGGTGCCGGCGAATTCGGAGCGGTAGACGTTGATCAGCGTGTCGCCGCTGGCGAACACGATCACCTCTTCGCCTTCCCGGTGGACCGGTTTCAGTCCGAGCGTGTTTTCATAGAAGTCGCCGGCCTTCGCCAGGTCCTTCACCGCGATATTGGCCGTCGCATTCCTGTTTCCAAGCATGGTCGCCTCCTGTGAGCATCATCGCTATGCCAAGGACGTTCGGCGGCCGCCCGTTCCGACATCCGCGCTGAAATTTTCCCTGCTGACGCTGCGCAGCCAGGCGGCTCAATCGTCCGCGCGCCTCTTGTGATGTTCGCTTTCCTGATTTTCGCCGCGCAGCATGTTGCGGTCGTCGGGATCGGCGAGGTTCTGCGCGTCGGTCCGCAAATCCGAACCCTTGCGATATGCCTCCCGCTCCTGCTTCGACTTCTTCAGTTCGGCTTCGGCATCGAAATCCTTGCCGGCATTCTTCGTGTTTTCCCGTTCCTCGATGACGCGCACCTGCTGCTCATGCGTCTTCCTGCCGGTCATGACTTTCTCCTGTTCCGGAATGGGTCTGCGGCGCGAATTCCGATTGTTCGCGCCTGTCATGGCCCAACGGACGCCGCCCGCGAAATGTTCCCGCCGGGCCGATGCGGCCATGCCGCTTGGTTCTCATGCCGAACTGCATTATCTGAACCCCAACCGAGAACAGAAAGAGCCGAACAAATGCCCGTCACCAAGGAAGCCGTCATCGAGCGCCTCAGGACCGTCAACGGGCCGGATTTCACCGGCAACATCGTCGATCTGGGCCTGGTCTCCGACATCTTCATTGCAGATTCCAAGGTGTTCTTCTCGATCACGGTGCCGGCCGAGCGCGCCCGCGAGATGGAGCCGCTGCGAGCCGCCGCCGAGCGTGCGGTCAAGGCGATGCCGGGCGTCGCCGGGGCCATGGTCGCGCTGACCGCCGAAAAGAAGGGCGGCGGCATGGAGGCGCCGGTGCCGCAGCGCCCCGCCCCGCCAAGGCCGGCCGCACCCGCTCCGCGCCACTCCGCCGCAACGGCGCCGAGGCCTGCGCCGCATGCGCCGGCCTCCCACGGCCAGGGTAAGCGCGGCGTGCCGGGCGTCGGCGCGATCATCGCGGTCGCTTCCGGCAAGGGCGGCGTCGGCAAGTCGACCACGGCCATCAACATCGCGCTCGGGCTTCAGGCCAACGGTCTCAAGGTCGGCGTCCTCGATGCCGACATTTACGGCCCTTCCATGCCGCGGCTTCTCAATCTCCATGGCCGGCCGCAAACGGTCGACGGCAAGGTTTTGAAGCCGATGGAAAAATACGGCCTGAAAATCATGTCGATGGGTTTCCTCGTCGACGAGGAAACCCCGATGATCTGGCGTGGGCCAATGGTCATGTCGGCGCTGACCCAGATGCTGCGCGAGGTCGAATGGGGCGAACTCGACATTCTGGTGGTCGACATGCCTCCCGGAACCGGCGACGCCCAGCTCACCATGGCGCAGCAGGTGCCGCTGGCCGGCGCCGTCATCGTCTCGACGCCGCAGGACCTTGCCCTGATCGACGCGCGCAAGGGCCTGAATATGTTCAAGAAGGTCGACGTGCCGCTGCTCGGCATCGTCGAGAATATGAGCTATTTCATCGCTCCCGACACCGGCAAGCGCTACGACATCTTCGGCCATGGCGGCGCGCGCAAGGAAGCCGAGCGGCTCGGCGTCACCTTCCTCGGCGAAGTGCCGCTGCAGATGGAGATCCGCGAAACATCGGATTCCGGATCGCCAGTCGTGGTGTCAAATCCGGAAGGCCCGGAAGCCAAAATCTACCGCGGCATCGCCGGCAAGGTATGGGAGCGGGTGACCGAGGAACGCACCGCCGCCGAGGCTTCGGCGCCGAACATCGTGTTCGAGTGAAATGCCTTATCCTCTCCCTTGCGGGGAGGGTGGCCCGAAAGGCCGGGTGGGGATGGAGACGAAGTGCTCTATCCCTTCATCTTTTGCGCTGTCTTCTCCAGCCGACATTGGCGTTCTCCTCCTCTCGGGGAGAGGTCGGCCGAGCATAGAGGAGCCGGGGGCTAGGCCCGCGCCCTCAACTCCCGCTCACCTTCTCGTTGAACGTCGCGAAAAACTGCCCCGCCAGCTTCTTCGATGTCGACTGGATCAGCCTGCTGCCGAGCTGCGCGATCTTGCCGCCGACATCGGCCTTGGCCTCGTAGGTCAGCACCGTCGTGCCCGGGCCGTCCTCGGCAAGCTTCACGTCCGCGCCGCCCTTGGCGAAGCCGGCGATGCCGCCCTTGCCCTCGCCGGAAATCGTATAGGAGTGCGGCGGGTTGAGATTTGCCAGCGTCACCTCGCCCGCAAACGTCGCCTTGATAGGCCCGATCTTCAGCACCACGGTCGCCGCCATTTCGCGGTCGGATTTCTTTTCCAGGCTCTGGCATCCCGGAATGCTGGCTCTCAGCACCTCCGCATCGTTCAGCGCTTCCCAGACCTTGTGGATGGGCGCCGAAATCCTCTCCTCGCCGTCGATCACCAAAGACATGAATCCCTCCTGACCTAGTTGCCGAAAGGCGTAGCGCAGAGCCCGGCTTCTGTCCATCGCCGCCGCAGCGGCGTGTGCATCACGGTGCGGCTATTTGTCCGACAAAAAAGACAAATACCCACTGGCCCTGCCGATGGCTCTTGCTGCTGTGAAAGCGTTGTCATATCGATTGCGGAACTGATTTCCGGAGAATGTCATGGCTGGCCCGACGACGAAAAAGAAATTCCGCTCGCAGGAGTGGTTCGACAATCCCGACAATCCCGGCATGACCGCGCTCTATCTCGAGCGCTACCTGAATTACGGTCTGACCCGCGCCGAACTTCAATCCGGCAAACCGCTGATCGGCATCGCCCAGACCGGCTCGGACCTGTCCCCTTGCAACCGCCATCACCTCGATCTCGCCAAGCGCGTGCGCGCCGGCATCGAGGCGGCGGGCGGCATTCCGTTCGAGTTTCCGTGTCATCCGATCCAGGAAACCGGCAAGCGCCCGACCGCTTCGCTCGACCGCAATCTCGCCTATCTCAGCCTGGTCGAGGTGCTCTACGGCTATCCGCTCGACGGCGTCGTGCTCACCGTCGGCTGCGACAAGACAACGCCGGCCATGCTGATGGCCGCCGCCACCGTCAACATTCCGGCCATCGCGCTATCCGTGGGGCCCATGCTCAATGGCTGGCACAAGGGCAAGCGCACCGGCTCCGGCACCATCGTCTGGGAATCGCGTCAGCGGCTATCCGCCGGCGAGATCGGCTATGACGAATTCATGGACATCGTCGCCTCCTCCGCCCCCTCGGTCGGCTACTGCAACACGATGGGCACCGCCACCACCATGAACTCGCTGGCCGAGGCGCTCGGCATGCAGCTTCCCGGCTCCGCCGCCATCCCCGCGCCCTACCGCGAGCGCGGCCAGATCGCCTACGAGACGGGCAAGCGCATCGTCGGCATGGTGCATGAGGATCTGAAGCCCTCCGACATCATGACCCGCCAGGCATTCGAAAATGCCATCGTCGTCAATTCGGCGATCGGCGGCTCCACCAACGCACCGATCCATCTGAACGCCATCGCTCGCCATCTCGGCGTCAAGCTCGACAATGACGACTGGCAGGCGATCGGCCACCGCATTCCACTGCTGGTCAATCTCCAACCGGCCGGCGAATATCTCGGCGAGGATTATCACCATGCCGGCGGCGTGCCGGCCGTGGTGATGGAACTGATGAAGGCCGGCCTGCTGCCGCACCCCGCCGCACTCACGGTCAACGGCGCCTCGATCGGCGACAATTGCCGGGGCGTTGAAAACCTGGACCACAAGGTCATTCGGCCGGCCGCCGATCCGCTGATGCGCGATGCCGGTTTCATCAATCTGAAGGGAAATCTATTCGATTCCGCCATCATGAAGACCAGCGTCATCTCGAAGGAATTCCGCGACCGCTATCTGTCCAATCCCAAGGACCCGGAAGCCTTCGAGGGCCGGGCCGTCGTTTTCGACGGGCCGGAGGATTACCACGCCCGCATCGACGACCCCGCCGAGAACATCGACGAGTATTGCGTGCTGTTCATGCGCGGCGCGGGGCCGGTCGGCTATCCCGGCGGCGCCGAAGTGGTCAACATGCAGCCGCCGGCCTACCTCATCAAGCGTGGCATCCATTCGCTGCCCTGCATAGGCGACGGTCGCCAGTCCGGCACCTCGGGCACCCCTTCCATCCTCAACGCCTCGCCGGAGGCGGCGGTCGGTGGCGGGCTAGCACTTCTTAAATCCGGCGACCGTGTTCGCATCGATCTGAACAAGGGCTCGGCCGACATTCTCATAGACGAAGAGGAACTGGCCGCCCGCCGCAAGGCGCTTGCCGGCGATGGCGGCTATGCCTTCCCCGGTCACCAGACGCCTTGGCAGGAGATCCAGCGCAGCATGGTCGATCAATTCTCGGAGGGCATGGTGCTGAAACCCGCCGTAAAATACCAGCGCGTCGCCCAGACCAGCGGCGTGCCCAGGGATAATCACTGAGCCAGGCGGTTCCCTCTCCTCAAGGGGGAGAAGCTGCCGCCGGCTTGATCGTCGAGTTGGTCGAACAGCCGTGTGCCGGCGCCACTGCGCCGGCTTCGGCTACGCGTTCCAGCTCGGCCGCGCGCGGACACGCTCGTGCCAAGGTCCGACATTGGGCAGGCCCTCCGGAACAGGCATGCCGAAAACCTCACCCAGCCACGAGACGGTCATGCCGGTGATGTCGGCCACGGAAAAACTGTCGCCGGCTATGAACGGTCGGCCGTCGGCCATTTCGCGGTCGAGCCACGCCCATTTCTGCGGGACCAGTTCGCGCTGGGTCTCGGCAAAGGCCGGAAACTGTGTCAGCCGGTGCTTGAAAAACTCCTGCGTATGCAGCGCCACATTGCCGATCGTGCCGAATATCTCGAACTCGACGCGCCGGTTCCACATCTCCACCTTACCCTGTTCGACGGCGTTCGCGCCGAACAGCGGCGGGGTTGGATGGAGCGCCTCGAAATAACGGCAGATGGCGACGCTTTCGGTGATGACCGTGCCGTCGTCGAACTCGAGCACCGGGATCTGGCCGAGCGAGTTCAGCTCGAGGAATTCCGGAGCGCGGTGCTCCATCTTGCCGAAATCGACCCAGACCATCGGAACTTCGATGTCCTTTTCGGCCAGGAAGATGCGCACGCGATACGAGTTCGGGCCGTCGCCCTGGTGGAGTTTCATACCTTCGAGTTTCCGCATGTCTATTCTCCCTCAGGCGGCCTGCCGGCCCAGTTCGGCCGCAAGCGCTTCCAGAAGTTCGCGGCAGCCGGATTCGCGCTGCGCGGCATTGTCGTGACCGTCCAGGAAAGCGCCCTGTTCGGTGTACTTCAGCCGCGTGCCGTCGCCGGACGGCTCGAACTCTATGGTCGCGAGGGAAGCCGAGATGCGGTTGCCGCCGATCGTCATCGTGTAGGCGCTGACAATGCGGCGGTTCTCGACGATGTCGAGGTGAACCGTGTCATTGCGGCCCTCCGGCCCGTCGCCGAAGCGAAAAACGCTGGTTTCGACGCCGCCCGGCCTGAAATCCATTTCGAATTTGTCGATGTGCCAGCCTTCGCCTTCCACGAACCACCGCCGCTTCTTTGCCGGATCCGCGCAGGCGGCGAACACCTTTTCCGGCGCGGCGTCGTAAGTGCGTTCAATAACGAAGGTGGCATGGGTCACGGAACGTTCGGTCATGGCTTTCTCCTTCAGATGCCGGGTTCGTTGGTTTGCTCTGCGAGATATTCGCCGAGCCTGTCGAGGCGGCGCTCCCATAGCGTCCGCCGGTCTGAAATCCACTTTTCGGCGAGGCTCAGCGCTTTCGGCTCGATTGTGCAGGTTCGAACTCGCCCTACTTTTTCGGTGCGAACCAGCCCGCTAGCCTCTAGGACTTGCAGATGCTGGACGACGGCCGAGAGCGACATGTCCAGCGGCTCGGCAAGCTGGCTTACCGATGCCGGCCCTTTGGACAGCCGATCCACCATCAGCCGCCGACCGGGATCGGCGAGAGCGTGGAACATCAGATCGATCTGGCCGGGTTGGTGGAGCATGGGTTGTCCCAAGAAAGTGAAGCGGTTGCTTAACTAATTTGGCGGCCCTTTCGTGTCAATGGTCAAGCTGCGGCTTGAGTGTATCTTGCGTTTCGGAATGCTTGCGTTTTGCAAGCATTTGCACTATAGGAAAACTGATGCGGCAATGCAACTGGTTTTTTGAGGATGTGAAATGGATGCGAATCACCGGTCGGGGTGCCCGATCAATCTCTCGGTCGAAGTGTTTGGCGACAAATGGTCCCTGCTCATCCTCCGTGACATGATCTTCGGCGGGAAAAGGCACTTTCGCGAGTTGCTGCGGTCAGAGGAGGCGATCTCCTCCAACATCCTCGCCGACCGTCTGAGGATGCTCGTCGAGCAAGGCATGCTGACCAAGGCCGACGATCCTACCCATAAGCAGAAGGCGATCTACAGCCTGACCGAGATGTCGATCTCGCTGGTGCCGATCATGGCGCATCTCGGCGCGTGGGGCAGCAGATGGCTGCCCGTCAGCGACGAATTGAGCATTCGCGCCAAACTGATGGACGAGGGTGGGCCGGCCCTGTGGGAGCAGTTCATGTCCGAACTGCGCGAAGAGCATCTCGGGCACCCAACCGCCGCCGCCTATGCCGGTGCAGAGCCAGTCCGAGCGAAACTGCAAGCCGCTTATGAGGAAGTCGTCAAGCGCAAGGCCGGTGGATCACAGGCAGTCGACATCGATGCTGCGAGCTAAGGATCGCGGAGTTCAGCAGCCATGCCGCTTCGTGGCAGTTTAATCAATTCACCGAACTTGGCACGCAGGCGATCGTCGGTCGCCTTCGGCACATGGCGCGGAAAACGCTCGGCGAGAATGCGCTTCTTCTCGGCAATGGCTCTGCCGAGGATGTCCGGTTTGCCCCTCTCGTTCCATTCCTTCGGCGAAAGCCGGTCGCCGACGGCGGGATAGAAATATTCGGTCTGCATCAGCCGCAGCGTTTGCTCGTTGCCAAGGTAGTGGCCCGGGCCGTTGAGGCAGACTTCGGCGATCGTATCGATCGAAAGCGCGGCGTCGGTCACCTCGATCCCGCGCACACAGCGCTGGCAGTGGCCGAGCATGTCGTTGTCGATGATCAGGCTCTCCAGGCAGAAGCCCAGCAGCGAGGCATGCATGCCGGCCGATTCATAGACGAGGTTCACGCCGGACAACCCGGCCATGACATTGGTGATGCCCTTCTCATAGCCCGACTGGATGTCGGGCATCTTCGAGTCCGACATACCCGCAGCCGAGCCGCCGGGCAGATCGTAGAACTGCGCCATCTGCGCGCAGGCGGCGGTTAAGAGCGCCTGCTCGGCCGAGCCGCCGGACATCGCGCCGGTGCGCAGATCCGAGACGAACGGCCAGGTTCCGAAAATCGCCGGGTGGCCAGGCTTCAAGGCGTTGACGTAAACCAGACCCGCCAGCACTTCAGCCACCGCCTGCACCACGGCCCCCGCGATCGCCGCCGGCGCGGTGGCGCCTGCCTGGCCGGCCGAAAGCAGCAGGATCGGGATGCCGCCTTCGACGCAGGCTTCAAGAACGCCGCAGGCGTCCTCGGCGAATTTCATCGGCGGCACGACGAAACAGTTCGAATTGGAAACGAACGGCCGGGCGCGGAAATTCTCCTCGCCGCCGGCGATGGCATAAAGCATTTCCAACGCTGGCGCGACGTTCTCGCGCACCGTGAAGGACGTGCCGACATGTTTCGACGTGCCCATCACGCAGGCGTAGAGCGTGTTGAAATCCATCTCGAGTGGGTCGGGAACGTCGCGCGGCACCATCGGCCGCTGGAAAAAATGGATGTTGTCGAGCCCGTCGACGATCCGCGCGGCGTCGTAGATGTCCTGCAGCAGCGATTCGCGGTATTCGCGCTTTTCGACGTCGACGAGATGCACGGCGGCGCCTGCCGTGCCGTAATGCACGCGCTTGCCCTGGATCACCATGTCGTGCTTCGGGTCCTGCCCGCACAGCGTGAAGTTGCGCGCCGCGTTCCGGATCGTCGACATTACGAGTTCGCGCGGAAAGCGCAGGCGGCCGTCTTCGCCGAGGATAACGCCGACGCGGGTGCAGGCTTCGATGCAGCTTGGGATTGCGTTGGCGAAACCGACGGTTTCAAGCAGCGTCAGCACTGCCTCGTGGATTCGCTCGAGATCATTCTGGCCCAAAGGCTTGTACCTGCCGCCCTCCAGCCCTGGCCGGATCGGCCGCACGTCATCGGCCAGCGGAGCCGCGCGCATGGCGCGGCGCGCCTCGCGCCCGCCGGAGCGCCGAGAACGGCTGTCCTGGCCGCCTGCATCCTGTGCGATATCCTGCTTTTCCACGGCGCTCGACATGCCGATGCTCCACATTTGCGAAGCAGGTACGGCTGGTTCAATCCCGCCGATTTGACCGCTTCGGTTCCCCACTTTCGAGAGACTATGCAGCGGCCTGTGCCAGCGTGTATGGGCCACGCCATTCCGCCGGATATACCAGCGGGAATGGTGTGGCCCAACAAGCTTCGCAGGCTTTGGAGCCCACAGATCAGGCTGCGGCGGGACGCCTTCCAGCGGCTGTGGCAAGCTCGCGTATGCCCGGCTCGATGTGCTGCAGCGAGATCGACGAGATGCCGAGCCGCATGAAGCGCGACGGCTTGTCGGCCTGATCGAAGAAGCGGTCGCCCGGCTCGATGATTACGCTGCGCGACGCGGCCGCTTCGGCAAGGCTGCGCGAATCCGTGCCGCGCGGACCTTCCAGCCAGAGCGAGGCGCCGCCGGCCGAATCCGTCGAACGCCACTCCGGCAGGAAAGCGGAAATCGCCTGTACCAGACGCTTGCGGCGCTCGTCGAAAGCCGCCGAAAGGCGCCGCACCAGGGCTTCGTGATGGCCAAGCGACAGGAACAGCGCGACGGCGCGCTGATTGTTGGCCGGCGGATGGCGCAGCATGAATCGGCGCAGCGCCCTGAGTTCGGAGATCAGGCCGGCTGAGGCGACGATATAGCCGAGTCTCAGACCGGGCGCCAAGGTCTTCGACATCGAGCCGACATAGATGACGCGGCCCGAGCGATCGAGGCTCTTCAGCGCCTGCTGCGGCGCCTCGTCGAGCAACTGGCTGTCATAGCCGTCCTCGAGGATGATCTGGTTGTGCCGGCTGGCGCGGGCGAGCAGGTCCTGCCGCCGCTCCGCCGAAAGCGGCACCATGGTCGGGCAATGATGGCTCGGCGTCACGAACACGAAGCCGGCGTCGGAGGGGATTGCCGAGGTGACGATGCCAGATGCATCCACCGGCGTCGGGGCTATTTCGGCGCCAGCGAGCCTGAAGATGCTGCGCGCGTCCGGATAGCCCGGATCTTCCATCGCCACCTTGGAACCCTTGCTCATCAATAGGTTGGCGAGCATGTAGAGCGCGTTCTGCGCGCCGAGCGTGATGATGATCTCGTCCGGATTGGCGAAGATGCCGCGGCGCGGCAGCAGCCGGGCCTGTATCTGCTCGATCAGCAGCGGATCGTCGCGGTCGACCATGTCGGCCGCCCAGTTGCGGATTTCCAGCACCGCCAGCGCCATGCGGTTGCACTCGCGCCATTCCGCGGTCGGAAACAGCGCCGGGTCGAACTGGCCGTAGACGAACGGGTAGGACGACTTGATCCAGTTATCCAACTTGGCCGGGCGCGGCATGTCGCTGGCCGCGACCTTGCGGCGCGCCTTCCAGTCGATCTCGTTGGCGTTGTCCGGCATCTTCTGGTGCGGCTTGGCGGGAGTGGCCAGGACTTCCGGATTGACGAAATGGCCGCGCCGCTCGCGCGCCACCAGAAAGCCCTGGTCGACCAGCTGCTGGAAAGCCAGCACCACGGTGCCGCGCGCGACGCCGAGTTTCTCGGCGAGGATGCGGCAGGACGGCAGCGGCATCGAGGCGGCGATCTGCCGGTCGAGAATGGCGGCTACGATCGCCTGGCGGATTTGCGCCTGCAAGGTCTGGCCCGACTCAGCGGAGATGCGGAACAGCCCGGACCAGATCGCGGTGTCGTTTCTCTGTGGCATGGGCGTTTTCCTCATCGGGCGGATTCATCGGAATCTGGACCAGCGGATGCTACTGTTGGTCCAACCAGTTGCGCCAATCAAAATTTCTGATTGCTAGGATTTATGCCAGTGATGCATGGGCGAGTGGTGCAGGCTGGCGCGCCGAAGAATTGCTGCCGGGTTAGTTTGTCGCCGGCGCCGTGCTGAACGTTCTCAAATGGCGGCAAGGTCTGGTAGGGTGCCGCCCGATATCGACTTTCTGGAGTAGGGCATTGAGAGATTTTCTGAAGGCGGAACTGGCGGCGCTTCGCGACGATCGTGCGGCAGCACCCAAGAGCATGCGCGAGGCCTTTGCCTCCGACCCGCAGCGTTTCGAAAAGTTCTCTGTGGCCGAGGGCGACTTGTTGCTCGACTGGTCGAAATGCGCGGTCACACCCGCGACCATGGCCCTGCTCCAAAGGCTTGCCGAGGCGGCGGGCCTGGCCGAGCGGCGGCAGGCGATGTTTTCCGGCGACAGGATCAACATCACGGAAGACCGGGCTGTCCTGCACACGGCGCTGCGCGCCGGGCCCGATGCGAAGATCGTGCTCGACGGAGCGGAAATCTTGGGCGGCGTGCGTGCCGTTCTCGACGCCATGGAGACGTTTTCGGATGCCGTGCGTTCCGGCGCTGCCTCGGGCGCTACGGGCCGCAAGATAACCGACATCGTCAATATCGGCATTGGCGGCTCCGACCTCGGGCCGGCCATGGCGACGCTGGCGCTCGCGCCCTATCATGACGGACCGCGCGCGCACTACGTCTCCAATGTCGACGGCGCGCACATCCACGACACGCTGAAGGGGCTCGATCCCGAAACGACGCTGTTCATCATCGCTTCCAAGACCTTCACCACCATCGAGACCATGACCAACGCGGCGACCGCGCGGAAGTGGATCGAGCAGGCGCTGGGCGCCGCCGCCGTGGCCAAGCAC
>NZ_AHAM01000331.1 GCF_000236565.1 Mesorhizobium alhagi CCNWXJ12-2
CGGCTGCGGCTGCGGCCGGGGTCGCGGCTGTTGCAGCGGGCGCAGC
The DNA here is from genome assembly GCF_000236565.1 of Mesorhizobium alhagi CCNWXJ12-2. Taxonomy (GTDB): domain Bacteria; phylum Pseudomonadota; class Alphaproteobacteria; order Rhizobiales; family Rhizobiaceae; genus Allomesorhizobium; species Allomesorhizobium alhagi. The sequence continues at coordinate 47 of NZ_AHAM01000331.1, forward strand.
CTTTTCGGTAGCCCCGATGCTCACGCCCGGCAGTTCGCCGGCATTCGCTGTCGCCTTTTCCTCGGCGGGTTTTTTCCGCGAAGCGGCGCGCTTTCCACCGACGAAGCTCTTGTAGACGAAGCCGCGCGTGCCGTCGTAGACCACCTCGCACCAGGTCTCGCATCCGACCAGGCCGACGGACGCTCTCTCCGGAATGACCCTGAGCACCTTCGATCCGCTTGCCGGCCTTGCGCGCAAATTGACGCCGTCGTTGACGCGCACGGTTCGCTGCGGCGCCGGCCGTTTCTCGGCCGCGGGCTTTTCTTCGGTGAGGGGCATTTCCGGCGCGGGAATCGCGAGTTCGGGCGCGGCCGGAGGCGCTTGTTCGAGCGCCCGTTCCTCGTTGCGGAAGATCGCCGCCGTCTCCATCGGATCGGAAGGTTCTTCCTGCCCGGCAAGCGCGCGCGCCACGATTGCACCGGCAGGCGTTTCGAGATCGGCCAGCGCGTTTGCACCTGGCCGGGCCTCTGGGCTCTGGCGCGCCCAGCGTGGATCTTCCGGCGGCAGCGCCTCGGCGTCGGAGGCGTCGACCGCGGCGCTGGCAGGTTTCTGGGAAACTGTTGGTCTTGGCGCGGTCTTCGTCGTGTTCGGCGTCGGATCGGCCTTGATCGGTATCGTCTTCACCGTCCTGACCGGCAATTGCTGCGCGGCGGCGGCAAGGGCGACTTGCGGCGCATCGGTTGCCGCGGCCCGGGTCTGGTCCCCGCCTATCAGGAAGGTCGCGGCTGCGCCTCCAGCGGCAAGCAGCGCGACTGCGCCGGCGAAGGCGACCGCCGGGCGGCGCCCCCGATTTGAATTTGAGCCGCGCACCTGTTCTGTCGCGGCGATGCGGACAGGCTTTATCACTCTTCTACTCCACGCTGAACCAGGCCAGTGCCAATGCACCTTGAAGTGTCTGGTTGGTCCCTTTCCCTCAACGCAAAAAATTCAAAAAATAGACCGGCTAGCATCGCCGCAAGCACGCCGGACGTTATCATCACGCACAATTGTGGCGTTGCTAAGCCCGTAATTTACGGTTCATAAAGGGTTTTTCGGGCCGCGTCGAATCTACGTGCCAGTGCTGGCGTCGATGCTCGCTTTGCTTACGCCCGCACCTTCGCTCCCTCCGGGTCGTAAAGCGGCTGCATGTACAGCGTCGCTTTCGTCCGCTCCATTGCCACCACCAGCTCGTATTCACCCGCCGTCAGGAACTCGTCGCTGACGCCGTCGGCGTTGCGGACATAGCCGTAGCCGATGTTCCTGCCGACCGTGTAGCCGTAGCCGCCGCTGGTCAGATATCCCACGGCTTCGCCGTTCCGCAGGATCGTTTCGCGCCCGAGAAGCACGATTTCGGGGTCGTCGACCGTGAAGCATGCCAGGCGCTTTTTCGGCGTCTCGCCCTGCAACGCCTGGAGCGCCTTTCGGCCGACGAAATCCGTATTTTTGCGCAGTTTCACAGCCCAGCCCAGCCCGGCCTCGAAGGGCGTGTCGTTGGGCGTGATGTCGGAGCCCCAGGCGCGATAGCCTTTTTCCAGCCGCAGCGATTCCAGCGCGCGGTAGCCTACGGGGCGGATGCCGTGTCGCTTGCCCGCCGCCATCAGAGCGTCGAAAATCTCGCCTGTAGCGGCAATCGGCACATGCAGTTCCCAGCCGAGTTCACCGACATAGGTGACACGAAGCGCTCGCACCCTATGCCCGGCGATGACGATCTCGCGGACATGGCCGAACGGGAACGCGGCGTTGGAGACGTCGGCATCGGTGACCGCAGCCAGCACGTCCCGCGCGCGCGGCCCCATTAGCGACAGCGTCCCGAATTCCTCGGTCACGTCTGCAAGCTTTACATCGAGCCCGGCCGGAATGTGGTCGCGAGTCCACGCGAGATCGTGCATGCGGAAACCGGTGCCGGTGACGATGTAGAATTTGTCCTCGGCGAGCCGCGCTACGGTCAGATCCGCCTCGATGCCCGCGCGGCTGTTCAGCAACTGCGTATAAGTGAGCCGCCCCGCCGGCTTGGCCACATCGTTGGCGCAGATCCAGTCCAGCGCCTGCGCCGCATCGGCTCCCTTCATCTCGTATTTGGCGAAGGAGGACTGGTCGAAGATGCCGACCGCCTCGCGTACATGCCGGTGCTCCTCGCCGACGGGCTCGAACCAGTTCTGGCGGCCCATCGAATAGACATCACGCGAGTCCGCTCCCTCCGGCGCGAACCAGTTCGGCCGCTCCCATCCGAGCTTCGAGCCGAACACCGCGCGATGCGCCTTCAGGCGCTCATAGAGCGGCGAGACGATGCGCGGCCGGCCGCTCTCATATTCCTCATGCGGGAAGCCGATCGTGTAGTGCTTGCCATAGGCTTCCAGCGTGCGGTCCGAGACCCATTGGCGATCGCGATGCAGGCCGGAAAAACGGCGGATGTCGACCACCCACAGGTCGAGCGGCGCTTCGCCGTCCATCGCCCACTGCGCCAGCACCCAGCCGGCGCCGCCACCGGACGCGATGCCGAAGGCGTTGAAGCCGGCGCCTACGAACATGTTCTCGCATTCCGGGGCGACGCCGAGGATGAAGTTGCCGTCCGGCGTAAAGCTCTCCGGGCCGTTGATCATCTGCTTGACGCCGGCCGTCTCCAGTGCCGGGATGCGTGCGATCGCCTGGGTCATATGCTGTTCGAAATGGTCCCAGTCGTCGTCGAACAGACGGAACTGCCAGTCGCCGGGAACGTCCCCGCCGGGAAGCCCGGTCGACCACGCCTGCGGGTTGGGCTCATAGCCGCCCATCACCAGCCCGCCCACCTCTTCCTTGAAATAGGTGCGCCGGTCCGGGTCGCGGATCGTCGGCGCGTCGGCCGCCAGTCCGGCGATCTTTTCGGTGATGATATACTGGTGCTTGAGCGGCTGCAGCGGCACGTTGATGCCGGCCATCGCTCCCACCTGCCGAGCCCATTGCCCGGCGCAATTCACCACCTTCTCGCAGGCAATGTCGCCTTGGTCCGTGTTGACCTTCAGGATGCGGCCGTCCTTCATCTCGAAGCCGGTCACGCGGACGTCCTCGAAGAGCTTCGCGCCATGCATGCGAGCGCCTTTGGCCAGCGACTGCGTGATGTCGGACGGGCTCGCCTGGCCGTCGGTGGGCAGCCAGCTTGCGCCGACGAGATCGCCTACCTCCATCAGCGGCCACATCGCCTTCACCTCCGCCGGCGACAGAAGCTGCATGTCCATGCCGAAGCTTTTCGCCGTCGTCGCCAGCCGCTTGTATTCGGTCCAGCGGTCCTGGTTGGTGGCGAGCCTGAGGCATCCGGTCATCTTCCAGCCGGTGGCGAGCCCGGTTTCGGCTTCCAGCCCCTTGTAGAGCTCGACCGAATATTTCAGCACCCGCGTGATCGAGGCCGACGAACGCAATTGCCCGACTAGGCCCGCCGCGTGCCATGTCGAGCCGGAGGTAAGCTTGCCCTGCTCCAGAAGCACCACGTCTGCCCTGTGGTCGCGCGCCAGGTGGTAGGCCGTCGAGCAGCCGATGATGCCGCCGCCGATGACGACGATCCGGGCGTGGCTTGGCAGGGTCATGATCAGGATTTTCCGTATGCGAGGCGGTAGCGTTCGAGCGCCTCAGCGAGGCGCGTCAGGTTTTCAGCCGTATAGGCGACATAGTCGACGCCGGGCGCGGCGAGGTGCAGTTCCGAGACCATGCTCCACATCGCCTCGCGCAGCAGCGACGCGCATTGCATCGCCGCATGCGAGCGAAGCAGTTCGGTCGAGGGCTGGCTGCCGAAATACGCGGCAAGGAACTCTTCCGATTCCTGTCCCGTCATGCCGGCGTTCGAGGCCGCTCCGGCGAGGTCGAACATGGCGGTGGAGAAGCCGGCATATTCGAAGTCGATCAGCCAGAGCCGCGAGCCGTCGTCGAGTATGTTGGCGGGCAGCAGATCGTTGTGGCCGAAGATCACCGGCAGCGCCGTCTGGGCCTGCTCCAGTTCCTCGGCGAGCGCCAGGTAGCCGGGAAGTTCCGCCGCCATACGGCTGCCGCCGGCCTCCAGCGTGCGGGCGTAGTCGCGGATGACGTGGAAGACCCAGAACATGAAGCCCGCGCCCGAGATATGCCGCGGCATCTCGGTGTGGAAGCGCCGGAGCAGCAGTGCGATGCGCTCGCGGTTCGCCCGCACGTCCTCCGCCCCGTAGGTTTTCGCGCCGATGAAGGCGGTCACCATTACGCCCGGCTCGGCATATTGCACCTCGGGCGCGAAGCCGGCGGCGTGCGCGGCGCGCGCGGTCATGATTTCGCGCTCGCGCGAAACGTGGTGGAACGGAAAATCCCTGCCGAAACGCACGACATGCCGGCCGGCGCCGTCAGTCACCAGATAGCTCTCATTGCTGATGCCGCCGCGCAGCGGCTCGATCGCGACGCCGCCTTTCCACAGGGGCAGGGCGCGGATACGGTGTTCGGAGGTTGTCACGCGAAGCTCCGCCCGGCTCGCTGATGCGGGTTACCCCCACCCCTACAGGGCAATCGCATGTAATTGGAATGAGGCGCTGGCGACCCCCTCCCCCTTGAGGGGAGGGATAGAGGGTGGGGGTATGAAGACAGCTTTCCTATCCGATTTGCTGCAAAAATGCGGGTGGTTCGGAGGCGATCGGTGTGGTTTCTACCCCCACCCTCTATCCCGCCCCTCAAGGGGGAGGGGTCGCCAGCGCCGTACTTCATCCATATGGGATAGCCCTGCCCTTGAAGGGAAAGGTTAGGGGTGGGGCAAAGTCTGTGTGCAAGACCGGTCACGCGCGGCAATTTCTGCACCCGGTTGCCCCTTGTCAACGCAATGCTGTGGTTATTCCTGTCTTTTTGACCGCTTTGTCCAGCCCTTGTTTGCATTGAACGCCCGGCTTCCCTAGAACCGGTCATCGATTGCGATATTCCGGCGGGATCCCGAAGCAATGAACCATTCGAAACGGCATGGCGAAATCCTGCGGCTCGTGCGCGAGGAAGGCACGATCAGCATCGCCGATCTCGCCGCCAGGCTCGACGTCTCGCTGGAGACGGTGCGCCGCGACGTCAAGCCGCTCACCAATGACGGCTCGGTGCTGAAGATGCACGGCGCGATCGGCCTGCCCTCGCTTGCCGGCGAAGCGCCGTTCGAGCGGCGCATGCGCGAGAACGCTGACGCCAAGCGCGCCATCGCCAAGCATATCGCCGCCACCATCCGCGACGGCGAATCCGTTATGCTCGACACCGGCACCACGACCAGCTTCCTAGCCCGCGAACTGCTCGGCCACCGGCGGCTGACCGTGGTGACCAATTCGTCCGACATCGCCCGCACCCTGGCCACCGTCAACGGCAACAAGGTCTATATGGCCGGCGGCGAACTGCGCAGCGATTCCGGCGCCGCCTTCGGCGCCTCGGCCATAGAATTCGTCAGCCGCTTCAGCGTCAACCACGCCGTCGTCACGGCGGGGGGGGGGGGCGC
>NZ_AHAM01000330.1 GCF_000236565.1 Mesorhizobium alhagi CCNWXJ12-2
CGTGCTCAATGTCGCCTATCCGCTCGCTCCGGTCAGCAAGGATGCAGTCGGCGGGGCCGAGCAGGTGCTGGTGGCGCTGGACAAGGCGCTTGTCGAAGCCGGCCATCGCTCGATCGTGCTGGCCTGCGAGGGATCGAGCGTTGCCGGAACGCTGTTTGCCGTGCCGGCCGAAAGCGGCATGCTGGACGAGGCAGCCCGGCAGCGCGCCCACGCTCGCCACCGGAAGGCGATCACAGCGGTGCGGCGGCGCTGGCCGGTCGATCTCGTGCACCTGCACGGCATCGACTTCCATGCCTACCTGCCGGATGACGGCCCCACGCTTGTGACGCTGCATCTGCCGCTGGACTGGTATCCGCCGGGGACGCTCAGTCCGGCAAGGGACGATCTCTGGATGCATGCCGTCTCGGAATCGCAGCAGGCCAGCGCACCGGCCGGCGCAAAGCTCAAGCCGCCGATCCCGAACGGCGTCGACATCGAGACGCTCGACTGCAGCCATAGCCGGCGCGACTTCGCCCTTGTGCTAGGCCGCATCTGTCCTGAAAAGGGCGCGCACCTGGCGCTCGACGCTGCACGTCTGGCCGGGCTGTCGCTGATCGTCGGAGGCCAAGTCTATCGCTACCAATGGCACGAGCGGTATTTCTCGGAAGAGATACTGCCCCGGCTCGACCAGCGGCGGCGCTTCCTCGGCCCGCTCGGATTCCGGCGCAAGCGCCGCTTCCTCAATGCGGCGCGCTGTCTGGTGGTGCCGAGCCTTGCCGCCGAGACGAGTTCGCTGGTGGCGATGGAAGCGCTCGCCTGCGGAACGCCGGTGGTGGCCTTCCCGAACGGCGCGCTGCCCGACGTCATCGAGCACGGCCGCACCGGCTTTCTCGTCAACGACGTCGCCGAAATGGCCGATGCGATGATCGCGGCAAGAGACCTTGATCCGGAAGAATGCCGGGCGGCGGCGCGAAAGCGCTTTTCGCTCGACCGCATGGCCGCCGCCTATCTGGATGTTTACAAAGCCTTGGCCGCGAGTGGCCGCAAGGAGGCGGTCCTCCCGGCGGCCGCTATGTGAGCGCGATGCCGCTGCGGGCCGAGATCGTCACAGACAGTGGGGCATTCGAAGCGCTTGCACCACAGTGGTGGGGACTGTGGCGGCGCTGCCCGTCCGCCACGCCATTCCAGACGCCGGCTTGGCTGCTGCCCTGGTGGCGGCATTTCGCGCCGGGCGATCGCCGTGTGGAGGGAAGACCGCCTCATCGGTCTCGCGCCTGGAACCAATGGGTAGCGGAATTGTTGATGCTGTGGTCCGCACGGAGGGAAGAGACGTGCCGCCGAAATCGATGGACGCCGTTCTGAAGCATTTGCCGCTCAGGATCGGCGCTTACGTGCCCGACGATCTCCTGGAAGACTGGTTTGCCCCCGGAACCGGCATGAAGCCGGCCAGCGATCAGGCGCTCAGCGCGGCAAAGGCCTATGGCTGGCGCTTCGAATGCGAGTTCAAATACTACCCGGAGCGCATGGAAGGGGTGTTCTGGAAATGGGTTCCAGCGATCTGAGCCGGCAGCCGGCTCTATGGGGTTCCGGAACCAAACCAGCGGCATCTTTGGATGGTGATGTGAGCGGCGATCTCCGCCAGCTAATAAAGGCGGGTGCCTGTCACCAAGGCAAGGAGAACGCTTTGAGGTTTGTGTAACTTTTCATCGCCTCGATAACGCCTTCCTTGTAGCCGTTGCCGCTGTCCTTGATGCCGCCGAAGGGGGACATCTCGATGCGGTAGCCCGGCACTTCCCAGATGTTGACAGTTCCGACCTTCAGGCCGGCGATGTATTTCTGCATGCGGCGAAAGTCGTTGGTGCAGACGCCCGACGACAACCCGAAGGCAGTCGAGTTGGAGAGTGCGATCATAGCATCGTCATCGTCGGGGGCGCGGATGATCGGGATGATCGGGCCGAAAGTTTCTTCCATCACCAACTCGGACTGGTGGGGCACGCGGTCGACGACGATCGGCGGCAACAACGCGCCCCTGCGGCCTGGATTGTAGAGCACTTCGGCGCCTTGTTCCTCGGCCATATGGACGCGAGCCTCGAACAGCGCCGCCGCCTTTTCGTGAACGACGGTGCCGAGATCGATGTCGCGGTCCATCGGATCGCCAAATCGGATTTTCTTGGCGCGCTCCAGCACCAGCGGGACAAAACGGTCGGCGACGCTCTCCTGGCACAATATGCGCTTCACCGCCGTGCAGCGCTGACCGGAATTTTTGGTGGCGCCGGCGACGGCGAGATCGGCCGCCTTGGCCAGGTCGTCGTCGGAGAGATCATTGAGGATGATCAGCGGATCGTTGCCGCCGAGTTCCAGCACGGCGCGGCGGTAGCCAGCCGTATTGGCGATCATTTTTCCGACCGGCACGCCGCCGGTGAATGTAATCGATTCGATGTTGTCGTTGGTGATCATCTCCATGCCGATGTCGGCCGGCCAGCCGGTGACGACGGAGAGCATTTCCGGCGGCAGGCCGGCCTCATAAAGGATGTCGGCAAGGATCAGCGCGGTCATCGGCGTCAGTTCGGTTGGCTTTACCACCACGCAATTGTTGGTGGCGATGGCTGGCGCAACCTTGTGCGAGACCATGTTGAGCGGATGGTTGAACGGCGTGATCGCCGAAATCGCCTTCAGCGGCTCGCGCGTCGTGAAGATCTTGCGTGCCTTGCCGTGCGGGGTCAGGTCGCAGGAGAATATCTGGCCGTCGTCTTGGATGCACATCTGCGCCGACAGCGTGAACACGTCATAGGCGCGGCCGATTTCATAGAGCGAATCGGCTTTCGAAATGCCGAGTTCCAGTGTGATCAGGTCGGAGATCTCCTCGCGACGCGAAGCAAGCGCATCGGCGGTCCGAAACAGGATCTGCTGACGCTCGTAGCGCGTCAGCTTCGATGTGTAGTTGGCCGCAATCTCGAAAGCCTGGCGCGCATGCTCGGCACGGCCAGCCGGAACCGTTCCGATCACCGCATTGGTATAAGGATAGTGAACATTGACGACGCCATCTGCATTGACCATGCGCCCGGCGATGCGCATCGGTTCGTGACGAACGGTGAACGCAGCTTCGGCCTTGGTCATGGTCAGGCTCCGACAGGCAGGGCCGCAGCTATCGCGGCATAGTGAAAGGCGTCGAAATTACGAAGCGCCGGCGCATGCGGCAGATCGTGCAGCCTGCGGTTGACGATGAACGGCACCGCCTGCTCGGTCAGTCCGCCATGCGAACGCAGGGGCTCGTCGAGCGCCGCCAGATCATGCCGATGCGCGCTGGTGCCGATCGTCTTATTCTCCGAAGAAACGAGCACAATGTCGCCGATGCGATCGGAGGGCAGTTCGAAGCGCTCGCAGGCGGCCGCATTGTCGATGACGACATCGATGCCGTCGATCGCCGCCAGCCTGGCCATGACGTCGGCCCGGTCGCAGCCTTCCGGCAGATAGGCGGTGGCGAACGAGCCGAGTGCGCCGTGATGCACGACATAGGGATCGGTGATCGGCAGGATGACGCGGGCGGCGTCATTGCCGAGCCACTCGTCGAGCTGATCCTGGACATAGACGACGTCCGGCGAACCGTCAGCCCTGTGCTTGGGTTTCATGCCGTGGTCTGCGGTCACTACGATTGCGGCGCCCAGCGCGTCGAGTTCGGCAAGATACTTGTCGAACATTTCGTAGAAGGCGTTGGCCTGGGGCGTCCCTGGCGCATATTTGTGCTGCACATAATCGGTCGTCGTCAGATACATCACGTCCGGCTTGAACCACTTCAAAAGTTCGACGCCGGCGGCGAAGACGAATTCCGACAGTTCGGCCGAATAGACTTCCGGCACCGGCAGGCCGAAATGCTTCGAGGCATTGTCGATGCCGTGCTCGGCCAAGGTCGTTGTGTCCGACTTCTCCGCCGAAAAGCACATCGCGCGGCCGCCGGCGAAGTCGAGCCCATGGCCGAGCAGCGCGCGCAGCTTGTCCTTGGCGGTGACCACCGCGACCCGGGCGCCGGCATCGCAATAGGCCTTGAAGATGGTCGGCGCGCGCAAGAAGCGCGGGTCGTTCATCATCACTTCCTTGCCGGTCTCGCGCTCGTAAAGGTAGTTGCCGCAGATGCCGTGGACCGATGGCGGACGGCCGGTGGCGATCGACAAATTGTTCGGATTGGTGAAGCTCGGGATGACGCTGTAGGCCGTGCGCACCGTGCCCTTTTCCTTGATCCGGACCAAGGCCGGCATCAGCCCGGCCTTGATGGCTTCGTCGAGATAAGCCGGCTCGCAGCCGTCGAGGCAGATCCCGATTGCCGGCACACGCGGCCAGGCATAGGACCGCCCATTGACGGACACGGTGACGGGGGACATCTGGTTCATCGGCGTTCCCTGGCTTGGGGCGGGCCGAGCACTGACAGTGCCTACCGCCTCGGATATCGTTCGAGGTCTATCTGGACCCAAACCAATCCATTTGCCAAATTGCAATTCTGAATTGAATCGATAGGTCGCTGCTATAGTTCGTCGCCAGCTTGCTCTCGCCAAGCGGCTGCTCAGGGTCGACCCGGCCGCAGAACGAAGAAGGCAGGTTTGGCCCAGTAAGGCTTGCGCATCTCCACTTCACAGACTTTGATCCTGACTTCGCCGCGAGTGAGCCTTTGGAGCGGCTTGCGCGGGCGGGAGGTTCTCACGGAGGATGAGGTCCATCTTGAACGGCCGATGTCCGGCGCGCTGCCCCGACAGTTCTTCCGGTGTGAGGGAAAATTGCGCGAGAGCCTCGCTGATGATCGCGTCCGGGTCCGAATTGATCACCGCATCCATCGTGCCTTCGATCAGCAGGCGCCGGGTATCGGGCGTCAGGCCGTGGCCGATGAAGACGATCTGCCCCGCTTTGTTGCGCTCGCGCAGCGCTCGGGCAATTCCGTCCGAGGATCCGCCGACATTATAGATGCCGGCCATATCCGGATTCTGCTCCAGCAACGAAAGCGTATGGCGGTAATTCTCATTGCGATCGTCGTGGCCTTCGCGCATCCCGATCACCCTGAGACCCGGATGCGCTTCCTCGATCAGGCCGAGAAAGCCCATTTCGCGTTCAGCGTGGGCTCTGTAGTTGCGGCTTCCGGCCACCAGTGCGACGCTGCCCTGGCTCGGGCGGCAGAACCGCCCGAGCAGATGGGCCGCAGTGCGTCCCGCCGCCTGATTGTCGAGGCCGATATAGGCTTCCCGACTCGGATGCGGCAGGTCCGACACGATCGTGACGAGCCGCGTGCCGCCAGCGCTGACCTCCTCCGCTGCCTCGCGCACCAGTGGATGGTCGATCGCCATGAAGGCAATGCCATCCGCCCACCGGGCATGGTGACGGATCGCAGCGGCCAGCGCCGCGGCGTCGAAGCTCTCGATGAAGAAGCAGCGCAAAGGCGCGGCCTCGCGCGAGCGCGTGTCGGCCACGGCCCGCACCTTCTCGCCGAGCAGCCTGAGATACGGATTCGTCCCCATCGGCAGCAGGAAGGCGACATTGGGCGGGCGCGGCTTGGCAAGGCGCGCATGTTCGGCCTCGCTCATGTAACCCAGATCCAGCGCCGTCTTCAGCACCCGCTCCACCGTGCGCGTCTTCACCCCCTTGCGCCGGTTGAGCACCCGGTCGACCGTAGCGAGCGAAACGCCTGCGGCCTTGGCCACATCCGCCATAGACGGCGCGCCGGAATCGGATAACACGTCAAAACACCTCAAAAGTAAACGTTTGACGTGAAGCATCACGCTTCCTAGCCTTGTGTCAAGAGGCGCTGCGATGGAGGAGACAAATACGCATCGCTGCCTCGACAAACGTCAAAACACGTCATGGGAGGATGTGATGAATTCAATCAGGATTACCCGGCGCGGCGTGCTGGCGTTGGGACTAGGCGCCGGCGCCGCCACAATCGCGCCTCGCCTTGCGCGGGCGCAGTCGGTCACGCTGCGCTATGGCCACAACAACGAGCCGGCGAGCGTCGCCGGCGCGCAGGCCGACTGGTTCGCCGAGGCGGTCGGCAAACATTCGGGCGGCGACCTGGCCGTCCAGGTCTTCCCGGCCTCGCAGCTTGGCAAGCTCCAGGAATTGGCGGAAGCCGTATCGCTCGGCGCAATCGCCTTTTCGCACAACACCGCCGGCGGCATCGGCTCGCTCTACGAGCCCTTCGCCGCGCTCGACACCCCCTATCTCTACCGCGACGTCGATCACCTCATGAAGGTTATGGACATCAACTCGCCGGTCATGCAGGAGCTGAACACCGGCCTGATCGAGGCGGCCAATGTGCGGGTCATCTACGCGCATTATTTCGGCCGTCGGAACCTGACCGCCAACAAGGCGGTCTACAAGCCTTCCGATCTCGCCGGCGAAAAAATCCGCGCCGTGCCGTTCCCGATCTATACCACCGCCGTCGAGGGCATGGGCGCCGCGGCCGTGCCGGTTGACTGGTCGGAAGTGCCGACTGCGCTGGCCACCGGCGTCGTGGCCGGGCAGGAAAACCCGGTCAACGTGGTCTTGAACGTCAAGCTCTATGAGGTGCAGTCGCACCTGATGCTGACCGGGCACATGTCGAACGCCGAAGTCGTCGTGATGAACGAGGACGCCTGGCAGGGGTTGTCGGACCCGCAGAAGGAGGCGGTCGCCGCCGCTTCGCTCGAGATCCGTGATCGCGCGACAAAGGCCATCCAGGAGAATGAGGAAAAGGACACGCAGGCCTTGCGCGACAAAGGTATGACGGTGATCGGTCCGGAGGACGGATTGGATGTCGAGGCATTCCAGGCGTCTGTGAGCAAGCTGGTCGAAGAGCGCTTCGGCGGGAAGTACGGCGCGCTCTACGAGAAGATCAAGGCGATCGCCTGATCGGGCAGACAGGCGGAGGCGGACAGATATGAGCGGGATCGCGACCCCCGGCGCGGGCAGCAGGGCATTGGAGACGGTCGCGCTCGCCTGTCGCACGGTCGCCATGCTGTTCCTTGCGCTGCTGAGCGTCCTCATCGTGGCGCAAGTGGTCGGCCGCAACGTCTTCGACCTCGGCATGCCCTGGGCCGACGAACTGGCCCGCGTCAGCGGCATCGCGCTCGTCTTCCTGTGCGTGCCGCTGCTGGCCCTGCGCGGCCGGCATGTCGCGGTCGACATGGTGCCGATGCTCCTGCCGCCGCGTGCTCGGCGTGTGTTCCTGTTCGCGACGGAGGTCATGGTGTTGGCTTTCTGCGTTCTGGCGCTCTACGGGCTGCAGGCGTTCCTCCCTCGGGCCGGCAAGTTCGCGACGCCCGCCATGGGCATCTCCAACTGGCTCGTTTATGCCCCCGCAGTCATCGGTTTCGCCCTGATGGCGATCGTGACGCTGCTCCGTCTGGCCACACTCATGCGCGGCGAAGAGCCGGCGCGCCCGGAAATAACCGCGCTATGAGCCTCGTTCTCGTCATCGTTTTCCTGGCGGCGCTGATTGCCGGGGCGCCGATTGCCGTCGCACTCGGGCTTGCCTCGGGCGTCGCCATCATCGCGTTCGATCTTCCAATCCACGTGCTGGCGCAGCGGGCGGTCAATGCGCTCGATTCGACGCCGCTGCTGGCCGTGCCGCTCTTCATCCTCGCCGCGAGCCTGCTCAACGCGATCGGCGTGACGACGCATATTTTTGATCTCGTCCGGCTCGTCGTCGGCCGCATCCGCGGCGCGGTGGCGCAGGTATCGATCCTCGTCAGCCTGATCTTTTCCGGGGTGTCGGGCGCGGCTCTTGCCGACATAGGCGCGCTCGGCAAGATCCAGATCGACCAGATGACCGGGCAGGGCTACCGCAAGAGCTTCGCGGCCGGCATCACGATGGCCGCAGCCACCATCGGCCCGATCTTTCCGCCTTCGATCCCGATCATCATCTATGCGAGCGTCACGAACGTCTCGGCGGTACAGCTTCTCGTCGCCGGCATCGTGCCGGCGCTGATCATCACATTTTTCCTGATGGCGCAGGTCGCGATCATGGCGCGGCTCTACGACCTGCCGCGCGACACGGTGAGCCCGTCATTGCGCGCCGTGGCGAAAAAGGCGGTGATCTCCTTCCCCGCGCTGCTTGCGCCGGTGCTGCTGATCGGCGGATTGCTCAGCGGCTATTTCGGGCCGACGGAGGTTGCGGGCGTCACGGTCGCCTATGCGCTGGCGATCGGCTTTGGAGTCTACCGCACGCTGACATGGCGAGCGGTTTGGGAGAGCCTGCGCGAGACGGTCGAGGCGACTTCCGGCATACTCTTCATCGTCTCGACGGCGGCCGTATTCGCCTGGGTGCTGACGCTCGACCAGGTGCCTGCAAGGGCGGGCGAATTTCTGCTCGGGCTCTCCGACAATGCCTTCGTCCTGCTCCTGCTGGTTAATATCCTTCTGCTGATCGTCGGCATGTTCCTGGAATCGATCGCCGCCATCCTGATCATCGCCCCGATCGTCGCGCCCGCCCTGCATGCGGCGGGAGTCGATCCGTTGCAGCTCGGCATCGTCTTCGTGCTCAACCTGATGATCGGCCTGCTGACGCCGCCGGTCGGCATGAGCCTCTACATGGTGTCGATCGTCGCAAAGATGCCGGTGCATTCCGTCATTCGCGGCGTGCTGCCTTTCTTCATTCCGCTGATCCTCTCGCTGCTGGTCGTTTCCGCCGTTCCCGCGGTGTCGACCTGGCTGCCCAAACTCATCACGCAATAGGATTTCACATGAGCAGGTTTCTAGGCCCGATCCGTCAGCTCGGCTACGTGGTCGACGATATCGAGGCCGCCATGGCCCACTGGCACGAGGTGATGGGCGTTGGCCCCTGGTTCTACAATCCGAAAGTGCCGATCGAGGATTATCGCTACGAGGACAAATCCTACGAGGTGCACAATTCGGTCGCGCTCGCCAATAGCGGATCGATGCAGGTGGAACTGATCCAGACGCGCAACGACGCGCCGTCGATGTATCGCGATTTCATGCGCGCCGGCCATCGCGGCCTGCAGCACGTCGCCTACTGGACGCAAACCTATGACGCCGATCTCGCGCGCATGGAAGCTCGGGGCTTTCGCCGCAAGATGAGCGGCAAGGTCGGCGCGAACGGCCGCTTCGTCTATTTCGACCGGGAAGCCCACCCCGGCACGGTGATCGAACTCTCGGAGGTGCTCGGACCGAAAGGGCGCATGTTCGACATGATCCGCGAGGCCGCGCAGGATTGGGACGGGGCAAACCCGGTACGGCCTTTCCCCGATCTTTCGGCGATCTGAGGCAAAGATGAAGCCCGCAACGATCGAAGCCTCCTACCTGATCGAGACGCCGCTCGAACCCGCGGCGGTGGCGGCGATCATGGCCGGAGAACAGAGCAGCGGCACCTTCGTGCGCGTCGCCGGCGAGACCGACGAACTGCGCCGGCGCGCGGCGGCGCAAGTGCTCTCGGTCGAGGAACTGGAGCCCGCAGCAGCGCCGAGCCTTTCCAGCGCTTGGCTCGAACGCCAGCGCGCGCAGGGGCCTTGGCGCAGGGCGAAGGTGCGCATCGCCTTTCCGGCCGTCAACATCGGCGCGAACCTTCCGACTCTCGCAGCGACGGTAGCCGGCAACCTTTACGACCTCGGCGAGGTCACGGGCCTGAAGCTGCTCGGTGTCGATTTTCCGCAGGACTACCGCATGCGCTTCGAACTGCCCGCGCTCGGTATCGAAGGTACGCGCGAGCGGCTGAATGTTCACGGCCGTCCATTCTTCGGCACGATCATCAAGCCGAATGTCGGCATGTCGGCGGATCAGATCGCCGACCTTGTGGCGCTTCTGTGCGAGGCCGGCGTCGACTTCATCAAGGACGACGAGATCTGCGCCGACCCGGACCACGCGCCGCTTCACCTGCGCGTGTCGGCGGTCATGGCAAAAGTGCGGGCCTATCGCGACCGCACCGGCCGCGACGTGATGGTCGCCTTCAATATCACCGACGAGACCGACGCCATGCGCCGCCACGCCGAACTGGTGGAGCGGGAAGGGGGCTCTTGCGTGATGGTGAGCCTCAACTGGTGCGGCCTGTCCGGCGTCCAGACGCTCCGCCGCGCAACGCCGCTGGCGCTTCACGGCCATCGCAACGGCTATGGCGCCTTCGGCCGGCATCCGGCGCTCGGCATCGGCTTCGATGCCTACCAGGCGCTCTACCGGCTGGCCGGCGTCGACCACATGCATGTGCACGGCATCGGCGGAAAATTCTCCGATGCGGCCGAAGAGGTCGAGGCGGCGGCAAGGCGCTGCCTGAAGCCGCTCGCGGCGGATGCGCCAGACGCCTCGGATGCGGTGCTGCCGGTCTTCTCCTCCGGCCAGTGGTCCGGCACATTGCCGCGCACATGGGAGGCTGTCGGCGCAGCCGACTTCATGTTCCTCGCCGGCGGCGGCATCCTGGCCCATCCGGATGGGCCGGCAGCCGGTGTCGCGAGCCTGAGGCAGGCCTGGGAAGCCGTCGCCGAAGGCCGGGACCTCGCAGCCGCTGCCGCGACACGCCCTGAGCTTGCCGCTGCGCTCTCCTTCTTCGGGCGCTGACCGTGGCGGTCGACTATCTCTTCATCGGCGACGATTTCACCGGTGCGTCCGACACGCTGGCGACGTTGGCCGAGGCCGGACGCCGCGTCCGACTGTTCCTGCACCCCCCAGATCCCGCCGCCGTCTCGGCCGAGCGGCTCGATGCGGTGGGCATTGCCACTGACCTGCGCGCCTTACCGCCCCGACGGATCGCGGACCGGCTCGACGTGCTCGCGGAAACCGTTGCGGCGTTGTCGCCGCGCATCATCCACTACAAGGTCTGCTCCACCTTCGATTCGTCGCCGACCGTCGGCAGCATCGGCGCTGCCGTCCTGGCGCTCGAACGCCATCTTGATCCCGCGCTCACGGCCATCGTCGGCGGCCAGCCCAGTCTTGGCCGGTATTGCCTCTTCGGCAATCTGTTTGCACGCGGGCCGGACGGCGCGGTCCACCGCATCGATCGCCACCCGGTGATGAGCCGCCATCCCGTCACGCCGATGGCCGAGGCGGATTTGCGCGTGCATCTCGCAGCCCAGGGGCTCGACGGATTGGTCCTTGAGGCTTGGCAGTCCCTTGGCGACGGGCTTGCCGCGCGCCTGTCGGCGCATCTGGCCGCCCCACGCCCGCGCATCCTCTTCGACGCCGCAGTGCAGTCCGATGTAAACCGGATCGGCAGAGCCTTGCACAATCTCGAGGTCGGCGGCGGTCCATTGCTCCTCGTCGGCGCGAGCAGTGTCGCCGAGGCTTTCATCGCAGGCTCCGATCATCCAATAGCGGACGCTTCGCGGCCCTCGTCCGCTTCGACGATTTCAACGGGCGGCCCATGCCTCGTGCTCGCGGGCAGCCGCTCGGCGATTACCGCCGCTCAGGTCGATGCCGCACGCATGTTCCATCGCATTCCGATCCGCCGCGCCGACCTTGCCGACGCGGTTTTCCAGGATCTGGCCGCTGACTCGGCCTCCTGGCTGGAGCGCGGCAGCAACGTGCTTCTCCATCTCCTCCCCGAAGAGGATTACCGCCTGTCCGGCGGCGAACTGGCCGATCGTCTCGCCACGCTCGCATCGGCTGTGCTGGACCGCCATCCGGTCCGCGCACTCGGCATCGCCGGCGGCGACACATCGAGCGCCATCGTCCATCGGCTCGGCTTCGAGAGCCTTGCCTTCCTCCACCGGATGGATCCCGGCGTGGCCCTTTGCGCAAGCCGTTCATCCCTGGCGGTTCGCGATGGGGTGATCCTGCTCCTCAAAGGCGGCCAGGTCGGGCAACCCGACATTTTCGACCGCTTCGCCACCTTTTTCCGGGCTGGCGGTCTCGCTTGAACCAGAACGTCAGCCTCAGCCCTTCACTGCGGATCCGACGATGCTGTCGACGAAAAACCGTTGCAGGAAAACGAACAGGGCCAGCGGCGGCAGCACGGCAAGCGTGGCGCCGGCCATCACCAGATTGGTGTTCATCGCGCCGCGATTGTAGCTCAGGAGCCGGCTGAGGCTGATGACGATCGGGTACTGATCGCCGCTCCCCTGCAGCACTGTCAGCGGCCACAGATAGCTGTTCCAGTGATAGACAAAGGCGAACAGCGCCAGTGCGGCGATCGCCGGCGTGACGGTCGGCGCGACGATGCTGAACAGAATTCGCATTTCCGACGCGCCGTCCATGCGCGCCGCATCGATCAGATCGTCAGGTACGCCGGCGATGAACTGGCGCATGAGGAAGATGCCGAACGCATTGGCGAGATTGGGAAGTATCACGCCCGCCAGGCTGGCATTGAGGCCAAGCGAGCCGACGATCCGGTAGAGAGGGATCAGGGTGACGATGGGCGGCAGGAACATCGTCGCGATCAGAACCGAAAACAGCAGATTGCGGCCGCGGAAACGGTATTTCGCAAAGGCGTAGCCGGCCATCAGGCTGGTCAGGAGGATGCCGGCTGTCGTCACCGTTGCGATGATCATGGAATTCCACATCGACCGCCCGACATTTATGACTCCGGCGACCTTCTCGTAGGCTTCGAAGTTCGGCGATTGCGGGATCCAGACCGGCGGCACCTGCATGCTCTCGGCGGTGGTCTTGAAACTGGAAAGCACCATCCAGACCAGCGGGAACGCCGAGGCGACGACCAGCGCAAGCATCAGCGTGGCGATGAGGGCATCGCCCGCGGTCGGCCGTTTCCGCCGGAAGAACAGCCCCTGCCGCGGCGCCTGGTCGATGGCGGCGCTCATTCGTCGTCTTTCCGTCTGGCAAGGGCGAAGAGCGCGAAAATCACCACGATCAGCGACAGCATCAGCATCACCGCCATGGCCGAGCCCAAGCCGCCCTGCGCCCGTTCGATGCCGACGCGGCGGATGTGATAGGTCAGCACATTGGTCGATCCGACAGGCCCGCCCTGGGTGATCAGGGCCACCGGCTCGAACACCTGCACGGCATTGATGATGGCAATGACCGCACTGAACAGAAGCGTGCGCCGGAGCAGGGGCAATGTGATCGCATAGAACTGCTGGAAGGCGTTTGCCCCGTCGATTCTGGCGGCCTCATAGAGGCTGTGCGGGATCTGCGTCAGCCCGGCGATCGCCAGTACGGTGAAATAGCCGACCTGCTGCCAGACATTCAGGAAGACGATGGAGACCAGGGCGGTATCGGGAGACGACAGCCAGGGCTGCGGCCCGACGCCGATCCAGCCGAGCATCTGGTTGAAAGGTCCTTCGGTCGGCGAATAGAGTTTCGACCAGACCAGCGCCACGGCGATCATCGGCACCATGTAGGTGGAAAACAGCACGGTCCGCAAAACACTACCGCCGGCGACGTGGCGTTGGTGGACGAGGAGCCCCAGCCCGACCGAGAGCGGCAAGATCAGCACGATCGACAGCGCCGTGTAGATCGCCGTGTTGAGGAATGCGCCCTTGAAATCGCGCCCGACGGAAGTCGGTCCGAAAATCTCGAAGAAATTGTCGAGGCCGATGAATCGCGCTGTCTGAAATCCGGTCTGCGTCGACCAGTGCTGCAGCGACAGCCAGAGCGTCAGGGCCATCGGCAACAGGATGAACACGCCGATCAGGGCAACGGCGGGGGTGAGCATCGCCCACACGGAGCCGCTATAGGATCTCGTCATGAAACTGCCCTTCGGCGCAGCGGAAGCCGACGATACGCTGCTTCCGCCACCGGCGTGTAGAGGCTATTGGGCGGCACGCTCGAGAATGGAGACGGCGTCGGCCTGCGCATTCGCCTGCGCTTCCTTGGCCGAGACCTGCCCATATTGCAGCGCCTCGATCGTCTGCTGAAGGGATTCGCTGAACTCCTGCCCGCCGAGCACCACCGGGAACGGCTTGGCGTCGGCAAGCACGCTTACATAGCCGGAAAGGAAATCCGAGCCGAGCCTGTCCTTCAAGGCTTCAACGTCGGAGCTGCGCGATGGCAAAATGCCCATCGACATCAGGATATCCGCCATCGCCGACGCGCCTTTCGGTCCGGATTCCGGGCTGTTCAGCCATGCGAGGAAATCCCAGGCCGCCTTCTGCTCGGCTTCGCCGGCTCCGGCATTGACGACGGTCATCCATGAATAGGAGATCGAGCGCGGCTTGTCGCCGCTCGGCCCGACCGGGATCGGCGCGGTGCCTATGTCGGAGAATTTCTCGCCCATGCCGGCCTTCAGCGCGCTTTCCCACCAATTGGCCATGATGATCATGCCGGTCTTGCCGGATACGAAATTGTCGAGGAAAGGCCCGGTCGTGTTGGCGTCGGCGGTTCCCATCGCCGGATCGGTGACGCCCGCCGTGATCAAGTCCTCGTAGAGCTGGAAGGTTTCTCCCGCCGCCTTGCTGTCGAGGGCCGGCTTGCCGTCGACGACCAGATCGCCGCCATTGGAGACCAGCAATGAGGAGAACGGGTGCACGACGCCCGCCGCCCATGAATTGATCATGCCGAAGCCTTGCTGGCCGGCATCCTTCTTCGTCAGCTTGGCTGCGGCGTCCTTCAATTCATCCCAGGTTTTCGGCGGCGCCGAAATCCCACCCTCGCTGAACAGCGCCTTGTTGTAGTTCAGCGCATAGACGTCGATCTCGTTGGGAATGCCGTAGAGCGTGCCGCCGACGCTGGCTGCCGAGACGATGCCCGCCGGCCAAGCGCCTTTAACCTCGCTCGCTACGGCGTCGGGCGCGGGAGCGACGAGCTTGTCGCGCGCCAGTTCAGGCAGCCACAGATCGTAGATGCCGGCAATCGTAGCGCCCTCCGAGTCGCCGCCCTGCGAGCGCAAGGTGGTCAGAAGGTCTCCGAACGGAACGGCGCGCACCGTCACCGCGACATCGGGATTGGTCTTGGCGTACTCCTTGGCCGCGTTCTCGAGCAGGGCGACCGTTTCGGGCGCCCAGTGGGTGAGATACGAGATGTTGACCGGCTCGGCCCAGGCGGCAGTCGGCAGGGCCATGACGCCGGCCGCAAGCGCACATTTGATCGTCCACGCGAGTTTCATGAAGTCCTCCCAGCTGACCGCGATTGCGTTCCCATGACCAATCGGTCATAAGAGGTTATAACGTCATATACGCATTCGCAAGTGAGGCGTCTCAGAATCCGCGGTTGCCGAGGAGAGGCAGATCCGGCGCCGGGCCGCCGAAGGTGAGGGAGGGTAGCAATGGTTTCGGAGACAGACATGCCGGCCCCGGGACAGCCGGACCAACCATGACGCAGGTGCTCGCGATCGATCTCGGCGGCACCCAATTGCGGGCCGCGGTCCATGCCGGCGACATTGCGGCGCTGCGCGACATAACCCGCGAAGCAGCGCCCGCCAGTTTTGCCGAGTTCACGAGCCGCCTTGCTGCGTTGCGGGCCGAGGCAGGCGGCGTGGCCGGGATAGGGCTCGCGGTGCCGGGCCTGATCGAGGGCACGACATGCCGCTGGATCCCCAACCTTCCTTATCTCGACGGCGTCGACATCGCCGCGCTCCTGCCGGACGTGCAGATTGGCCTGGGCAACGACGCGCAGATTTCGCTGCTCGCGGAAAGCACGGCCGGCGCCGCCCAGGGCGTCTCGGACGCGATCCTGCTGGCGATCGGAACCGGCATCGGCTCGGCCGTACTCGCCAACGGCCAGATTGTCGCCGGGTCGCGCGGCGGAGCATGCTCCTTCGGCTGGGCCTGCGCCGACATGGACGACCCCGGCGAGGAGCGCAGCGGCTGGCTGGAGCGCATGGCGGCGGGAAGAGCGCTTGACGGCATAGCCGCCCGGACCGGCAAGGCGAGCGCCGCAGACCTGATCGCGTCGGCGCGAGACGGTGACCGCGCGGCCATTGCCGCCTTGCAGATGCCGGCGCAAAGCCTCGGGACGGCGCTTGCCGGCGCGGTTGCGCTGCTCGATCCCGAGATCGTTCTGATAGCGGGCGGCATTTCCGCCGCGCTCGACGTGCTCGCGCCGCAGATTCTGGCAGCGATGCGACGCCAACTTCCCGCGCATCTGCGCGGTATCGAGATCAGGCCCGGTACATTCGGCCCGCGCGCCGGACTTGTCGGCGCTGCGATCGCCGGAGCCGCCGGCGAGAACTGGAGACGGTTGGGATGAGCGAGGCGACATATGCGCAACCTGATCGTCGCCGGCCCGAACCACTCTGGTATCAGGTCGAGCAGGCCATCCGCGCAATCATCAAGAGCGGCGAGTGGCCGACCGGCAGCCAGATTCCAGCTGAAGACCGGCTCGGCATCATGCTCGGCGTCAGCCGCATCACGCTGCGCCACGCGCTGCGCAATCTCGAGGAACAGGGATTGTTGCGGCGCGAACACGGCCGCGGCACGTTCGTGCGCAGCGCCACGCTGGTCGCCGGAACGCGCGAACTGACCAGCTTTACGCAGGAGATGGGCAACCTCGGCCTCGTCGTCGGATCGCGCATTCTCGATTTCGGCATGGGCACGGCGGACGCTGCAACCGCCGGGGCCCTGGAAATCGAGGAAGGAGATCCGGTGGTTCGCATTCGCCGGCTTCGTCTCGGCAATGATGCGCCGATCGGCATCCAGACGGCGCAATTGCCCGGCGTGCGGGTGCCGAACTTCCTTGAACCCGGTCCGCCGGAAGGCTCGCTCTACGAAACGCTGAGCAGGCGCTACGGGATCATGCCGGTGGAAGCCCGCGAGGTCTACCGCGTCGCATCGGTGGGCATCGACGATGCGGCGCTTCTCGACCTTCCGGCCGGAAGCCCGGCCTTCGTCGTGGAGCGCGTCACCACCGACGAACGCGGTCCGTTTGAATTCACGGTTTCGGTCATGCGCGGCGACCGTTACGAAATCCGCTCGACATTGCGGACCTAACCCCAAATCACAACAGGAGTAGAATTGTGTCTGACCTCTATATCGGCCGTTTGGCCGCGCTGATCGAACAGGCCTCGGTCGCCAATGCCGAGGCGTTCGAAACCGCCTCCGGCCGCTTTGCCGACACGCTGCAGGCCGACGGGCTGATCCATCTTTACGGGTCGGGCCATTCAGTGCTGCCCTGCCAGGAGGCGTTCCCGCGCTACGGCACCTATGTCGGCTTCAACCCGCTGACCGACCCGCGCGTCATGTGGCACAATGTACTGGGCGCTGGCGGCGTGCGCGAACTGCTGTGGCTTGAGCGCACGGAAAACTACGCCGAAAAGTTCCTCGACCATCAGCCGCTCAACGAAGGCGATTCGATCATCATCTTCGGCCACAGCGGACGCAATTCGTCCGGCATCGAAACCGCCCTCTACGCCAAGGAGCGCGGCATGTTCGTCGTCGCAATCACCAGCAAGAACAATCTCGACAAGCCGGCCACGCATTCGTCCGGCAAGCGTCTTGCCGACGCCGCCGATCTCGTCATCGATACCGGCTCGCCGATCGAGGACGCCATCGTTCCGGTGGAAGGGTGGAGCCGCCCGGTGTCCGGCTCGTCGACCGTCTTGGCCATGATCATGACCCACGAGCTTATCGCCCGCACGGCGCAGAACCTGTCCAAACGCGGCATCGAACTGCCGACCTTCGCGTCGCCGACGATCGCCGGCGTGACACTGCACGATACCGACGTGATCTATGGCGTCTATCGCGAGCGCATGATCGAGGCGCAGAAGAAGCACCTGCCCGCGTTCCAGGCAAAGATGCGCGGCGAGAAATAGGAGCGCCGCGGCTGTCCAAGCCGTTCAGAAGCTAGGTCGCTGGCCGAAACGGCTTGGCCAGCGACGCGGGGAAATGCAGCGCCGCCGGGTTTTACACCGCGGCAAAAACCGCCTAAACGCTGCCGTAAATCCCTGGAGTGCCGCATGACCAAGCTTAAGGGCGTCATCGCCGCGGCGGCGACGCCGCTCACCGACGATCTCTCGATTGATCTCGATCGTCTCGTCAGCCATTGCCGCTGGCTGCATGGTGAAGGCGGCTGCGACGGCATCAATCTTCTCGGCACGACGGGCGAGGCGACGTCGTTCTCGCTCGGGCAGAGGATCGAGGCGATGCGCGCGGTGGCCGATGGCGGGCTGCCGCTCGACCGCTTCATGGTTGGCACGGGCGCTGCGGCGCTGGACGATGCCGTGCGTCTGACGGCGGAGGCAAGGAATCTGGGTTTCGCCGGGGCGCTGCTCCTGCCGCCCTTCTACTACAAGGGCATCGACGAGGACGACCTCGTCGCCTATGTCGAGACGCTCGTCCGGCGTGTCGGCGCCAACGGGCTGAACCTCTATCTCTATCATTTCCCGGCCAATTCCGGCGTACCCTATTCTGCCGATGTGGTGGCCCGGTTGCGCGACATGATGCCGGAAACGGTGAAGGGACTGAAGGACAGTTCCGGCGATCTCGACTATTCCGCCGATCTTGTCAGGCGCCTGCCGGGCTTCGACGTATTCCCGAGCGCGGAGGCCTCGCTCGGCCGCGCCGCCGAACTCGGCTTCGCCGGGTGCATTTCGGCCACCGCCAATGTCACCGGCCGGTTTGCACAAGCTTACTGGAGTGGCGAGGGGGCCGCGAAATCGCAGGGGTTGGCGGCCGCCGTCGAAATCCGCGCCGCGATCGCCAGATTTCCGCTGGTTGCCTCGGTCAAGGCCGCGCTGGGGTTGCTCACCGGCGATTCCGGCTGGAACCGCGTCATGCCGCCGCTCAGCAGCCTTTCGTCCAGCCAGGTCGAGGCGTTGCGCGAAAGCCTCCGTTCGACTGGATTGATTTCGTCAGCCGCAGCCTGATTCATCCTCGCTGAAGCGCGTGCCGGCGGTTCGACGCGGCGACGACCCGTCATAAAACCATGGCACGAGAAACTTATCTGGCCGGCGGGAGTGCGCCGGGCAGCTTAACATTGCTCCCGGCAGCTTGTATTGAGGTCTTGCTGCCTCTGGCTGCATCGAAACACTTCGAGGGATACCCGTATGAAACTCAGCATCTTCGGGACAGGCTATGTCGGCCTGGTTACGGGAGCCTGCTTCGCCGATGTCGGCCATGAGGTGCTCTGCATCGATGTCGATGCCGGGCGGATCGCGATGCTTAAAGAGGGCAGGGTGCCGATCTTCGAGCCCGGCCTTCGCGAGATGGTCGTGCGCAACGCCGAGGCAGGGCGGCTGAAATTCTCGACCGATGCGCCTGCCGGCGTGCGCTTCGCCGATCTGATCTTCATCGCCGTCGGCACGCCGCCGCAGCACAACGGCTCGGCTGATTTGAGCCATGTTCTTGCGGTGGCCGAGACGATCGGCGAGCATATCGACGGCTACAAGATCGTGGTCGGGAAGTCGACCGTGCCGGTAGGCACCGCGGACCGGGTCGAGGCGGTGATCGCCGCCGCGCTTGCCAGGCGAGGCGCGACACATGGTTTCGACGTCTGCTCCAACCCCGAATTCCTCAAGGAAGGCAGCGCCATCGAGGATTTCACCAAACCCGCCCGCATCATCATCGGCTCCGAGAAGGAAGCGGTCCGCAAGAAGCTGCAGGAGTGCTACGCGCCCTACAACCGCAACCACGACAAGCTCATCAGCATGGATGTCCGCTCGGCGGAACTGACCAAATATGCCGCCAACGCCATGCTGGCGACCAAGATCAGCTTCATGAACGAGATGGCCAACATCGCCGAACGGCTGGGCGCCGATATCGAGGAGGTACGCCAGGGCATCGGCTCCGACCCGCGCATTGGCTATCAGTTCATCTATCCGGGCTGCGGTTATGGCGGCTCATGCTTCCCCAAGGATGTGCGCGCTCTGGCGCACACGGCGGAGGAGGCGGGGTTCAGGGCGGAACTCATGGAGGCGGTGGAACGCGTCAACAATGTGCAGAAGGGCGTGCTCTTCCGCAAGCTGGAGCAGGCGTTCGACGGCGATCTCAAAGGCCGCACCATCGCACTGTGGGGATTGGCCTTCAAGCCGAACACGGACGACATGCGCGACGCGCCGAGCCGGACGCTGATGGAAGCGCTGTGGGAGGCGGGCGCCAGCGTCCGCGCCTTCGATCCGGAAGCGATGACGGAGGCGCGGCGGCACTATGGCGAGCGTCTCGACCTGTCCCTCGCCTCGGGCCATCTCGATGCCGCCGCCGGCGCTGATGCACTGGTGATCTGCACCGAATGGAAGCAGTTCCGGGTCGTCGATTTCGCCTGGCTGAAGGCCAATCTCAAAAGCCCGGTCATCATCGACGGGCGCAATCTCTATGACCCGGAAGACGTTCGCCGCCACGGCCTGCTCTACTACGCGGTCGGCCGCGGCGATTCCGTGCTGCGCAACGGCGCAATGTCGCAATCCCAACCGCGTCGCGCAGTGGCGTAAGCGTCTACCGATAAGGATCGGCCGCGTCGCGCAGGCCGTCGCCCAGGAAGTTGAAGGCGAGGATCACCAGGATCACCGGGATCATCGGGTAGAGCAGCCACGGATAGAAGGCGATCACGCTGACGCTGCGCGCTTCGGTCAGCAGGATGCCCCAGCTGGTGATGGGCGGCCGGAGTCCCAGGCCCAGGAAGCTGAGCGCGGTTTCGCCGAGGATCATGCCCGGTATGGAAATAGTGGCCGTCGCGATGAGATGCGACATGAAGCCCGGTATGAGGTGCCGTCCGATGATGCGGCTGCTCTTGGCGCCCATCAGCTGCGCCGCCAGCACATAATCCTCCTCGCGTAGCGACAGGAGTTTCGAGCGCACCGCCCGGGCAAGGCCTGTCCAGTCGAACAGGCCGAGTATGATGGTGATGCCGAAATAGATCAGGATCGGGCTCCACGTCACCGGCATGATCGCCGCCAGCGCCATCCATAGCGGTATGCTTGGGATAGATTGCAGCACCTCGATGATGCGCTGCACGACGAGGTCGAACGCGCCGCCATGATAACCGGCGAGCCCGCCGATCACGATGCCGAGCACGAAGCTGAAGGTGATGCCGATAAGCCCGATTGTCAACGAGATGCGGGCGCCGTAGATGATGCGCGAAAGTACGTCGCGACCGAGCCTGTCGGTGCCGAGCAGGAACATCTGGCCGTCCTTTGCGGGGCAGACGAGATGGAGGTCACCGTCGAAGAGCCCCCAGAATTCATAGCTGTCGCCGCGGCAGAGGAAGCGCAGTGGCTGAACGTCGTCGTGATTGTCCGTATATTCCCGCTTCAGCGTGTCCATGTTGAGGTGCATCTGCCGGCCGTAGACGAACGGCCCGACGAACTGTCCCTCATGGAATAGATGCACCGGCTGCGGCGGCGTGTGGATGAAGTCGACATTGCGCGTGTGCAGATTGTAGGGTGCGAGGAATTCGCAAAACACGATCATCAGGTAGAGCGCGGCCAGGAAGATGCCGGACGCCAGCGCAAGGCGGTGCCGCTTGAACTTCCACCACATCAGCCGCATTTGCGACGCCTGATAGACGCGCATCTGCTCCTCGGTCATCACCTCCACCGACTGGGGGTCGAATGGCGCGGTAGAGACGTAGTGCTCGAGCGGAGCGCCGGGCGGGGGGAGCGGTGCGTTCATTTGGTGCTGCCGCCCTGTAGCCTTATGCGCGGATCTAGAAGCGCCAGCGCCAGATCGGAGATCAGGACGCCGATGACGGTGAGGAATGCAAGGAACATCAGGAACGATCCGGCCAGATACATGTCCTGGCTCTGCAGCGCCTTGATCAGCATCGGGCCGGTCGTCTCGAGCGAAAGCACGATCGCGGTGATCTCCGCACCGGAAATGATCGCGGGCAGGATCGATCCGATATCCGACATGAAGAAGTTCAGCGCCATGCGCATAGGATATTTGACCAGCGTCTTGAACGGATGCAGGCCCTTGGCGCGCGGCGTCATCACATATTGCTTCTGAAGCTCGTCGAGCAGATTGGCGCGCAACCGCCGGATCATTCCGGCCGTGCCGGCCGTCCCGATGATGATGACCGGGATCCAGATATGTTCGAGGATGGACTTTGCCTTGGCCCAGCTCATCGGCTCGTCCAGATACTGGCGATCCATGAGGCCGCCGATCGAGCTGCCGAACCAGATATTGGCGAAATACATCAGGATCAGCGCCAGCATGAAATTGGGAATGGCGATGCCGATCAGGCCCAGGAACGTCAGGCCGTAATCGCCCCAGCTATACTGATGGGTCGCCGAATACATGCCGATCGGGAAGGCGATTACCCAAGTGAAGACGATCGTCACGAACGACACCAGCACAGTCAGCCACAGCCGATCGCCAACAACGTCGCTGACCGGCAGCTGATATTCGAACGAATAGCCGAAATCGCCCTGCAGCATGCCCGCGAGCCAAAGGAAGTAGCGAACCACCGGCGGCTTGTCGAAATCGTACTCCGCCCGCAGCGCCTCGAGCCTGTCCATGTCGACGCCTTCGCCCATGGCGCGCAATTCGGCGGCATAGCTTTCGAAATAGTCGCCCGGCGGCAATTCGATGATGATGAAGATCAACGCCGATATCAGGAGCAGCGTCGGTATCATAACGGCGATGCGCCAGATGATGTATCGCAGCACGTTCAGGTTTCCTCGCCGAGCCAGAACGTATCGGGCATGTAGACTCCGAAATAGCAGGTAGGATCGAAGCCGTAGAGTGCCTCCTTGGGGAGGTTTCGCAAGCGGGTCGTGGCCAGGATAGGCTGCTGCGTGGCGTTGACGATGCCGATCGAGAACACCTGCTGCGTGTAAATCGACAGCATCTTGTGCCAGATCGCGGCCCGTTCCGGCGTCGTCACCGTGTGGCGCCATTCCTTGAGCAGGCGCATCAGTTCGGCGGCTTCCGGCATATCGGGCGCTTCGCCGATCTCGCCATGCGACACATAATGGGCGCCCCACACGGGCCATTGCAGCTGGTCGTCGGCGGTCGGGGCCAGTTGCCCGGGGTTCATGTCGGCTGTCGGCACGCCATTGTCGATGCCCGACCAGATCGACATCATGATCTGGCCGGCCAATGCCCGGCTGCGGAACACATCGCGCTGCGAATTGCGGATGAAGAGGGCGAGGCCGACATTGCGCCAGTGGTCGGCGACCAGTTCCAGCACATCGGTTTCCAGCGTGCTTTCGCCGGCGCTCTCGATAATGATCTGCGCTGGGCGGCCGTCGGGCAGGATGCGAATGCCGTCATCGTCGCGCAAACTGAGCCCGGCCTCGTCGAGCAGGGCATTCGCCTGCCCCGGATCGTGCTTGATCCACGCCTGCGCATATTCAGGGCGGAAGAGCGGGCTTTCGGGCAGCACCGTGTCGGCGCTGGGCGTTGCCAGCCCATAAAACACCGCCATGTTGATTTCGCGCCGGTCGATAGCCAGCGACAGCGCACGCCGCACCCTGACGTCGCGCAGCAGCGGCCGCCAGACCGCGTCGCCTGTATTCTGGTTCGGCAGCAGTGCCAGCCGCGACCCCAGCGTCTTTTTCCACAGGCTGACCTTCACCGGATAGCGCTTCTCGGCGTCCTTCAGGAAGGCGTAGTCGGTGAAATCTAGGTTGATCGCCTGAAGGTCGCTCTCGCCCGCGCCGGTCTTGGCTGGGATGATCGACGACGAACTCACATTCAGCACGAACCGGTCGATATAGGGCAGCTGGAGCCCGTTCTCGTCGACGCGGTGGAAGAACGGATTGCGCTCGAAAACGAACTGTTCGGCCGGTGGCTTGGTGGTGTTGCGCCACGGATCGAGCGTCGGCAGATCGGGATTTTCCGGACGGTACTGCCGGGCCATGCGGATGTGCAGCGAGGTCCACTTCTTGGCCTTGTTCTGCTTCATCAGCTCTTCGAGCTTGGCCTCGTCCTGATAGTTCTTGTGGAATTGCTTGAGGTAGGCCGCCGGCACGACCAGGCTTAGCGCCTGCGGTGCGGCGAGCTTCGGCAGGAAGTCCGGATTGGGCGCATGCCAGGTGTAGCGGACGGTCAGCGTGTCGACGACCTCGAATACCGGTCCTTTGCCGTCGACCATGAGAGCGGTGTCGACACCGCCCAGATCTTCATTGTTGATGATGTCTTCCCAGCAATAGCGGAAGTCCTCGGACGTCAGCAGGCTGCCGTCGGACCATTTGTGGCCTTCGCGCAGGCGGAAGGTGAAGACGCGGTCCTCTTCGCTGGTGAAGCTTTCCAGAATGTCCGGCTGCAGGGTGAGCGTCTCGTCATAGCCGACCAGCCGGGCGTAGCCGTATATGGTCATCAGCCGGATGTCTTTCTGGCTGCCGATCAGCGTCCGCACCGTCCCGCCATGCTTTCCGGGCTGGCGGCCCATCGAAGCGACTTTGACGATGCGCGGCATCCGCGGCAGCCGCTCGGCCACCGGCGGCAGCTTGCCTTCTTCCAACTGCGATTTGAAGAATTCCGGTTCGCGGTCGGCGGCCCGCAGCGTCCCCGGCAGCAGGGCCGAGCCGATGACGCCAAGGGCGGTGCGCCGCGTTATCAAGGCCGCAGCTCCCGCACGTCGGCGGTCCGCCGGGCCAGCACTACATGCCCGCCGCCGAGATCGGTCGGCGACAGCGCGTCCTCGTCGCCATCCTCTCGGAATTGCGACGACCAGGCGCTGGTGTCGGATGCGCCGCTGGCATGCAGCGTCTTGAAATCGAGCGGCCGGTCGAGATCGGGAAACGGAACCGCAGCAAGCAGCGAGCGCGTATAGGGGTGGACCGGCCGCTTCATCAGCGTCTCGCGCGGCGCGAGCTCCACGATCCTGCCGCCGCACATGACGGCGATGCGGTCGGCCATGTAGTCCACCACGGCGAGATTGTGCGAGATGAACAGGTAGGTCAGGCCCAGCTCCTTCTGCAGATCCTTCAGAAGGTTCAATATCTGCGCCTGCACCGAAACGTCCAGTGCCGAGACCGGCTCGTCGCAGATCAGCAGGTCCGGTCCGAGCGCCAGCGCGCGCGCAATGCCGATGCGCTGGCGCTGGCCGCCCGAAAACGAGTGCGGGTAGCGGTTGATCGAGCGCTGGTCGAGCCCGATCGCCTGCAGCAGCGAGCGAACGGTCTCAAGCCGGGAGCGCGCATCGCCGCGGTCGTGGATTTCCAGGGGCTCGCTGAGGATGTTCTGCACCGTCAGGCGCGGCGACAGCGACGAGACCGGATCCTGGAAGACCATCTGGATTTTTGTTCGCAGCGTGCGCAGCGCCTCGCCCTGCGCCGACAGAATGTCGATCGGCCCCTGGTCGCCGTTGTAGATGACCGAACCGGCGTCGGGAGTCACCGCGCGCATCAGGATCTTGCTTACGGTGGTTTTGCCGCAGCCGCTCTCGCCGACCAGGCCGAGGCATTCGCCCCGCTTTATGTCGAAGCTGACGTCGTCGACGGCGCGCACGGCGATCTGCGCGTGCTTGCCGAACCAGCCGGATTTTCGCGTCGTGAAGGATTTGGAGATGCCGGTGACCGACAACAGCGTGTCGGAAGCGGCTTTCGCCGGCTTCCGCTTGCCGAGCAGGTTCTCGACGTTGACCGGCACTTCGCGTAGCGCCTTCAGCCGCTCGCCGGGCTTCATGTCGAAATGCGGAACGGCCGCCATCAGCCCCTTCAGATAGGGGTGGCCGGGCCGGCGGAAGATGGCCTCGACCGGGCCTGCCTCCATGATCTCGCCGTGGTAGATGACCACCACCTCGTCGGCGACATTGGCCACCACGCCGAGGTCGTGGGTGATCAAAAGCATCGCCATGTTGAGCTTGCTCTGCAGATCGCGCAGCAATTGCAGGATCTGCGCCTGTATCGTCACGTCCAGCGCCGTCGTCGGCTCGTCGGCGATCAGCAGCGCCGGCCGGCAGATCAGCGCCATGGCTATCATCGCGCGCTGCCTCAGGCCGCCGGAAAGCTCGAACGGGTACATGTCGTAGGCGCGGCGCGGATCGGGAAAGCCAACCAGGCCGAGCATCTCGATGGTGCGGTCCTTGATCTCCGCGCCGGACATTTCGGTGTGGATCTTCAGCACCTCGCCGACCTGGTCGCCGATCGTGTGCAGCGGCGACAGCGAGGTCATCGGCTCCTGGAAGATCTTGCCGATGCGGCTCCCGCGCACCGCCCTGATCTCGTGCCCGTCGCGCGGCATCTGCAGGATGTCGACCGGGCCGTTGGAATTTTCCGGATCGTTGAACAGGATGCGGCCGCGCACGCGCGCCGATTGCGGCAATATCCCCATCACCGCCTGGCTGATGACCGATTTGCCGGAGCCGGATTCGCCGACCAGCGCCGTGACCTTGCCCGGCAGGATACGCAAATTGGCCCGCTTCACGGCGTGAACAGGGCCTCCGACGATCGCAAAGGATATGCCGAGATCTTCGATCCTTAAGAGGTCAGCACCTGAATTCATTGCCCGCACGGTTCCCCTGTCCGAGCGCTGAATTTCCCCGTTTCTGCTGCTCGTCGAGGGGGAGATTATCGCACGGCCAATGGGCTGCCTAGTGTTAGCGATCAATAAAACAGCAACTTCCGGAGGAACGTATTCCTGTTCTGCTCCGGCGCCGCGGCATCATTGCATCGGGCAGGGCGCACCGGCCAGCACATCGGCGCAGCGCGGCGAGCGGCGGAAATCGTCGTAATAGACGGTCCAATCGGTTGTATGCGCCGCGCGATAGGGGCCGAATTTGAAGTACTGGTTCTTGCCGAGGCCCTTGTCGGCATGGCCGATATGTCCCTTGACGGTGACGACAGGCTTGCCGTTGGCGTAGAGTTCGATGTGGCCCGTCCCGTCTGGGCCAGGCTTTGTATAGACGGCGAAATCGATCCAGCCGGAACCAGGAGCCGGCAGCTTGTTGCCGTGGTCGATCACCTTGATAGCGTCCGTGCAGCTGGTGAACAGCGGGCCGTCGTCCTGGCCCCAGGATGCATCCGTTGCCACCAGCGCGCGCATCTGGTTCGTCTCTGGGCGAAACCAGACCGGCGTTCCGCCGGTCGTGCAGTCCGGCCCGACGCCGTCTCCATTCTTGTTTGTTGGGGCAACGTAGTTAGTCTCGACCGTGGCGTGGAGCTTGCCCTGCCGCAACCGCAGGGCGAGGAAGGGGCTGAAATCGCCCTCGGCGCCCGGTTCGATCTCGCGCTTCCACTGCGCGATCAGGTAGCGATGGTCGTCGCTCGGCACCGGGTCTGCGAACTTGACCGCGAAGCCGTACCAGACACCCTGGTCGTAGGGCACGCGCAATTCGGGCTTTTCCCAGATCTCGGCGCGTTCGCTGCAACTCTTTGCAGTGGCTCCGCAGAGCGGCTTGATGCTGAGCTTCAGCGCCCCGCCGCCATTGCGCGTCACGGCCTTCTGGAACTCGACGCGGCCCGCGCTTTGTTCGTAATTTTCCTTGTAGTAGAGGCCGCCCGATTCGGAAAAATCGGAACCGTCGAAACTGTCGATGAGAACGTCTGAATTCGCCGAGGCGCCGGTCTGGCAGCACATGCAAAAGGCGGCCGCCAGGCCGACGGAGCGGATCGTAGTGTTCATTGCAGCTTCTTTTCCCCGTTCACTTCAATCATGGATTGCCCGCCACCGCGAATCAAGAGCATCAACTGCTCGGCGTCCGACATGCCGTCGTAGGTCACGTCGAACCCGTCCTCGTCGGACATGTCGATGTCGGCGACATCCGGATGCAGGATCGTCAGCTTCTGCCTGACCCCGGCCAGCTTTTCCTTGCCGAGCGTCACCCATCCTCCACCGGTATAGGTTGCGAAATCCTTGCTGGCGATAAGGCGCTGTGGATATTTCTTGGTCAGCGTCTGCAGCCGCTGCACCTCGTTGACGGCCGAGCCGAAGGCCGAGAACGTCAGGCGGTCGGTGAGGCCGACATTACCGAACATCACATTGCCGACATGCAGCCCGATGCCGTAGCCGATTTCGGCGAGCCCTTTCTGCTTCCTCTCCTCGTTGAGGTCGGCCATGCGGGCGCTCGCCTTGAACGCTGCCGCGAGCGCAGCCCGGCAGGCGATTTCCGAAGGTTCCCGGTGGCGGTCGCAGGGATAGACGGCCAGGAAACCGTCGCCGAGAAAGCTCATGATCTGGCCGCCCCTGCGATTGAAGGGCGCAGCGATGGCGTCGAAGAAGCGGTTCAGCGTCTCGATATAGACTTCGCGGCCTTCGCGCTCGGCGAGCATGGTCGAGCCGCGCATGTCGGCCATCACCAGCGCCGCGCGGATGGTGTCTCCCTCGCCGCGCTTGATCTGGCCGTTCAACACACGCTTGCCGGCGTCGCCGCCGAGATAGGTGGTCAGCATGTTGTCGGCGAGCTTGCTGAGGACCGCCATCTTGGCCGCCACCGCCAGATGGTTCTGCACGCGCAGCAGCGCCGCGATCATGTTTTCGCTGAAGCCGCCGGGATTGTCGGTCGACCAGGAGCCGAGCATGCCCTGGTTGTTGTCGCCGCCGAACCAATGCTTGAAGGCGAGATAATCGGTGACGCCGAGCAGCTTGAGGTCGTCGAAGATCGGGAACTCTGACGGTCCCTCTGGATCGATGCGCCGCCTGAGATGATCGAGATTGTTGTTGAGCAGGTGGTAATAGGGGCTGCGCAGAAAACGCTCGGGGGTCTCGCCGGGCTTTTTTCGGAAGCCTTCCACACGCATGCCGGTGCTGCGCTCCCAGGTGAAGCCGAGCGCGTCGTAGAGCGGGTGCAGCATCGAAAAACTGAGATGGACTCGAACCAGCGGCAGGCCGGCGGCGGCCAGCCTTTCGCAAAAGCCGCGCACCATGACTTCGAGATCGTCGCCCGCGAGCGACGAATGGCTCAGCCAGTCGGCGACTTTGTCCATCAGGATGGTGGAAACGTCCGCGTTTGTAGTGCTCATGACTTATCCTCGAAGGTTGGAGCGGGATTGCGTTCGAACACGAAATCCGCCCCCTTTGGTTTGCCGCGAAATAGGATTCCCCCCAGGATATATGCCGCCAGACTGTCGAACTTATGGAGGCTCGGGCCGGGAATGAAGCCGCCCAGCCGCCTCCCCAACCGCCATGTCGCCCATGCAGTGCGCAGCCGCCGCCACAGCCAGCCGCCTCTCAGGCTCTTCTCGTATAATTGCGGATGGACCGCCATCTGCAGCCCGCGCAACGGGTAATGCTTCAGCTTGGCCAGTTCGTCCGCGATCTCGTATTCGTAGCCTTCTATGTCGATCTTGACGAAGACCGGTGCGCCTGCCGCATGGCGCATGATGTCGTCGATGCCGAAGCCGCGCGCCGATGCCTCCGCGCCGTTGCCGATATCGAGAATGCTGGTTTCGGAACTGCCGAAACAGTCGACCGCATGGATCGCTACCTTGCCGCGGTTGGCAAGCGCGCCCTCTATCACGGTCACATTGCCGGCTGCCGGCGCTAGCGCGTTCAGGATTGCGGCGCATTTCGGATCGGGGTCGACGGCCACCACCTTGCGCGCGATCTGCGCCGACCACATCGGCGTTACGCCAATCCATGCGCCGATATCGATAAGCACGGTATCGCTGTCCAGGTTGCGCGCAAGAGTAGTGAAAGTGTTCGCCTCCCAGCAATTTCCGGCAAGCTTGCGGTAGAATTTCGCGTATTCGCACATGTCCGGAAGGGCGACGGTGCGGCCGGCATAGCGGATGTCGACAGTTTTCATCGGCTCCGCGCGTTCAAATGTCCGGCTCATGAATTTCAGCTCGGTATTGCAATCTGGGATAGTCATATAGGTGGCGGCCGCGGCGGGTAACAGAGCCACCGGCGGGTTTTCAGGCGGCCATTTTCGCCTTCAGGCTGTTCGCGGCCATGGCGTATCCACCCGCCGCCCCGTCGACGAAATGGATGTGGTCGCGCTGCAGCGGCGTGGCGACGATGCAGGTCATCAGCGCCGAGTTCTGGCGGTGCAGCCCGTAACTGGATATGCCTTCGCGTTCGGCGCGCTCGAGCCGCTCCTCGATCCGCCTTAGTCGCTCAGGGTCGAGGTCGACCGTCATCTTCAGGCCGTCGTCGAATTTCCGGAAATCGGAGTTCCGGACGACGTCGCTCCGATACTGGAGCGGATCGAACCGGCCGAGCGATAGGCGCAGATACGAGAGTATGCCGATAAGCGCGGTCTGCCCCAGGATCATCAGTTTAGGCCAGAAGCGTTTTCCTTTGGGCGCAAGCGCGCGCGCCTCGGTCTCGAGCCCCGTGGGCGGGAAGCTGAAATTCGGCCCTTCCAGCGGCACCGGATGGCCGCTTCGCTCCTCCTCGCCCACCAGCGCCACGATATCGGCCACCAATTGCTGGAACGCCTTGCCGCTGCCCGCCGCGCCTGGAACAGCGATGATCGAGACGATCTCGCCGTGCCGCGCCTGGATCGGGTTCCAACGGCACGACAGCCCTGTCAGATCCGGCCGCGTGCCCGCCGGGGCAGGCTCGATCCTGAAACGGCCGGCCTTCATCTCGGCTTCCGCCCAGCTTGCGCCGCCGCCGGTGAACATGGCGTATGACACCTCGCCGCTGGCCTGGAACCGCGCCACCCGGACGTCCAGCCCCCGGGCGCGGATGTCGGCGATCGGCACGATTGCCGCGCGCATCGTCAACTCCAGCTCGTCCGCCACCCAGGTCTGGACGGCCGAAAGCGTCTCGCGGACGGTCGCGGTGGTCGTGGCTGGGAAGGCGACCAGCGCCCCGTCTCCGCCGAAGACGAAGGGCAGGTCGCGGCGACCGAGCGCATTGAGCAGCGCCGAAATCACGCTGGCGCCGGCCATATTGACCGATTTGTAGCCTCCGGCAGCGATCGCCTTGGTCGAATCGACGATATCGGCTGTGGCCAGCGACCAGTCGTCGGGCAGCGCGCGGTAATTATCGGCGTCGGCCACGCCCTCGAACTGCGCAAACACCGGCAGTGTGTCGAGAAACGGTCGATCGAGGAGCTTGTTTTCCATGGTCTGTGAAATAGCACATCTCCCGGCTGGCTGGCGATCAATCCGAAGTGACCCGAAATTGACTCGGTGCTGATTCCCCAGATAGGTGGCGCGATGCGAATTGCCTACTACGCGCCGCTCAAATCGCCGGATCATCCCGTGCCGTCGGGCGACCGCCAGATGGCGCGGATGCTGAAGGCGGCGCTGGAACTTGCCGGCAACGAGGTTGATCTCGCATCCAGGTTCCGCAGTTTTTCCGCCAACCCGACGGCCGAGTCGCATGCCGCGGCCCTGACTGAGGTCGAGCGCGAGATCGCCCGCCTGTCGGCCTTGTGGAAAACCGGGAAAAAGCCCGACCTCTGGTTCTGCTACCATCCTTACTACAAGGCCCCCGATCTCCTCGGGCCGGCGCTCTCCGCCCGCTTCGCCATTCCCTACGTCACCGCGGAGGCTTCTTATTCGGCCCGCCGCAACATCGGGATATGGGCGGAAAACCAGGCGCGGCTGGCGGATGTGGTGAGACGCGCGGCGCTGAACATCTGCTTCACCCGCAGGGACAGCGACGGCCTGGCTGAAATCGCGCCGCAGGCCCGCTTCGAGCTGCTGCCGCCCTTCATCGACGCCTCGGCCTTCGCCGCGCCGCCGCCCGCCGCCGATCCGTCCCGCCTGGTAGCGGTCGGCATGATGCGCCCCGGCGACAAGATGGAAAGCTACCGCATGCTCGCCCGAGCGCTGGAGCGGCTTGTGCATCTGCCTTGGCGTCTGTCGGTCATCGGCGATGGCCTCTGCCGCGCCGAGGTTGAGGCGGAGTTTTCGCGGATACCCCCGGAGCGCATCGAATGGCTGGGCGAAAAGCCCCCGGCCGAAGTGCCGTCCCTTTTGCGCGGCGCGGGCGTCTATGTCTGGCCGGGCTGCGGCGAAGCCTACGGCCTTGCCTATCTGGAGGCGCAGGCGGCGGGACTGCCGGTCGTGGCGCAGGAGATTGCAGGCGTGCCCGAAGTCGTCCGGCATGGAACGACCGGCCTGCTGACCCCACCTGGAGATATTGCGGCATACGCAGCCGCTGTCGAGCGGCTGCTGACGAATGAGGCCGAGAGGCAGAAACTGGGCGCGGCCGCGCGACGGTTCGTCCTCGACGAGCGCTCGCTCGATGCGGCAGCCAGGCGCCTGGCAGCAATCCTGCCGGAGGCCCGAACTTGATGCCCGGTGAAATCTGGCAGCCCCTGACGAGAGAACTGGCGCGCTGGCGGCAGGCAAGCCGGAGCGCCGATTTCTGGCTGCGCGACGACGACGCAATCGAGCCCACCGCCGCGCTCGACCGGCTGCTCGCCACCACGGTGGCTCATGCGGTTCCAGTCGCATTGGCGGTCATTCCCGCTCCCACCGGAACGCCATTGGCGGAGCGGTTGGCGCGAGAAAATCATGTCACGGTGGCGGTCCACGGCTGGTCGCATGAAAATCATGCTCCGCAGGGTGAAAAGAAGCACGAGCTCGGGCGCCATCGCCCCCGCGACATCGTGCTGGCGGAACTTTCGCAAGGGCGCGCGCGCCTGCAGCGCCTGCATGCCGGTCGTTTCGCGCCCATGCTGGTGCCGCCATGGAACAGGATCGATGCGGACCTGCTGCCGCACCTTGCCGGCATCGGCTTTTCGGCGCTGTCGGTGTTCGGCGTGCCCAGGCCGGGCCCCATGCGCATGCTCAACAGCACCGTCGACATCATGGACTGGCGCGGTAATCGCGGTGGCCGCGACCATGCCGCACTCATTTCTGAAATCGTGGCGCAGCTCGAACTCGCATTCCGCGGCGAGGGCGCTCCGGTCGGCCTATTGAGCCATCACCTCGTGCATGACGAGGTCGCCTGGACGTTCCTCGACCGCCTGTTCGAGGTCACCGCGCGGAACGACGCTTGCCGTTGGCGGTCGGTTGGCGAGTTGCTTGCCTGAGCGGCGACGGCTTGGGCAGCTTCAAACGCGAAAATTCGAGCGTCTGCCCGTCGCGCGCGGCGAATGCACCGGGAAAGGCTGCCATCGCCTCCTTTTCGATCGCTGCGAGTTGGTCGTCGGTGCGCGAGGGATCGTGGTGGAAAATCGCCAGCCCGCGCGCGCCCGCCGCCTCGCAAAGCTTGACGCCCTGCTGCCACGTCGAGTGGCCGTAGCCGCGTTTGCGCAGCATTTCTTCCTCGGTGTAGGTGCAGTCGTAGATCACCAGGTCGGCGCCTTCGATGAGCCCCAGCACGACCGGATCGAGCTTGCCGGGCTCATGTTCGGTGTCGCTGATCAAGCACACCGCGCGGCCGCCCCATTCGATGCGGTAGCCGATGCAGCCGCCCGGATGGGTCAGGCTGCCGGTCCTGATCGTCACGCCTTCCTGCGGCTTCAGGACGTCTCCCGCGACGAAGTCCCGAGTCCCGATACACGCCCGGCACACCTCCATGGCGACCGGAAACCAGGGCGGGCGCATGAATTCGCTCACCATTTCCAGAGTGGTCATGCGGCCGGCGAGGTGACCCGACCACGTCGTGACACCGATGCGCGGATTGTAAAGCGGGAAGAAGAACGGCAGCCCGATGATGTGGTCGTAGTGGCAGTGGGTGAAGAACAGGTCGAACTGGTCGACGCCCGCCGCCATCAATTCCTCGCCTGCCGCGCGGGCGCCCGAGCCTGCGTCGAAGAGCAGCGTATGCGGCCCGCAGCGCATCTCCACGCATATGGTGTTGCCGCCGTAGCGCTGATATTGGGCGCCCGAAACGGGAACGCTGCCGCGAACTCCCCAGAATCGGACCCGGAACAAGTCATCGTTCATTCTATATCTTTGCCCGTCGGTTCCCGTCGGGGAGCTATCCTAGCCAGACTGGCGCAATATAGCGAGACAGGCAACTCACCGCCTTTCGTTCAACTTACGCTGCGTCCGCGGCCGGGCGAAACGGATGCGCCTAGTGCTTGGCCTGGCGCTCCTGGCTTCGGGCTTCGGAAAGTTCAGCCGTCGTGTGCCCGAGCCGGTCGGCCAGCACGCGGATGATCTCGATCGTCATTTCCGGGAATTCTCTGAGCAGCCGCAGGAAATGATCCTTGCGGATGCGCAGCGCCTCGAGCGGCATCGACGCCTGCACCGTGGCGGTGCGCGATACGTCGCACAATATCGCTATCTCGCCGACGATCTCGTTGGGCTCGACCTCGGCGACTTTTACCTGGCCGCCCGGCGAGTCCACGATGATGTCGGCCTTGCCGGACAGGACGACATAGGCCGCGTCGCCCTCGTCGCCCTGGCGGAACAGGATTTGCCCGGCGCCATAGCTCACGCGATCGGAAGTGAAGGCGAGGAGCTTGAGCTTGGCCGGCTCCACATTCGAGAACAGCGGCACCCGCCGCAGCATTCCGACTTCATCGTTGAGAAGCATGGTCTAGCCCCAATCAAAGCTTTTCGAAACCATCATGACAGCAATCCTTTGAAGATACCGTTTCTTGCCGCGAGTGTCTCGTGCGTTCCATCTTCCACCAGTTCTCCGCCATGGAAAACGATTACGCGGTCGAACAGTTGCGACATTGCCGGATTTGCTAACACCCAGATGATAGCCGGATTGCGGCCGTCGCGCTTCGCTTCCTCGAGTACGTTGCGTACGATCTGGTCCTGCGCCCGCTGGTCCAGCGCCGAAAGCGGCCGGTTGAGGATCAGGAAATCGGCGCGCTTGAGCAGCGCACGCGCCAGGTCCAGCTTCTGTCGCTGTGCCCCGGTCAGCCGCCTGCCGCCCACGCCGACATTGAATTCGAGGCCGATGTCCAGCACCTCGTCGTAGAGGCCGAGTTCGTCGAGTATCTCGCGAACGATCGCGCGTATGCGCTCCGGCCCGTCCGGTTGATTGTGGCCGATGCGTCCGAACAGCACATTGTCCATCAGGCTGGCCGCGGTGCTGAAGCGCATCGGGTCGTAGCGCTCGATGGCGCCGGCCAATTCCTTCGGCAGGCCTTCATGGAACCGGCTGCGCGCCTCGACGATCCTCGCCATCAGATCCTCGGTCAACAAGCCGAAACGATGCCTGGGCTCGATATAGGCAAAGCTCAACATGATGATCTGAGCGCGGTCCTGCTCCGAAACCGTCGCATAGCTGCGCCCTTTTAGCTTTTGCAGCAGAACCTTGTAGCCGGGGATCTCGTCGGCGGTCATGAAGGCGAGCTGCTGGAAGAACGGGTGATCTGGCGGCAGGTCGCTGAACAGCTCGATGGCGTTGCCGGCGATCTCCAGACCCATATTGTAGAGCACTTCGTCGAGCCCGGCCGATTTCAGCACCGACAGGAAGTACGGATTGGAAGCCAGCGCCTTGTCGGCCAGCTCCGGTCCCGTCGCGGTGCCGAAAAGCAGGTTTTCGCCGACCGTCGCCTGCTGGTTGTATGCTCCCGGCTCGAACGGCACGACCAGTCCGCTCACCCCTTCGGCCGCGACGCGCTCGCGCAGCGCCAGCCGCAATTCCACGATCCGGTCGACGATCTCGGGATGGCGCGACGGATCGACCGATGCGCGCAGCCCGAGGTCGAGTATGTCGCGCGACAGCGCCACCGCCTCGAGCACCGGGCGGATCACCAGCAATATGTCGTCCGGGCCCTTGGCGCCGGCCGCTGCGTAGTCCACCCAGTCGCTGTTCAGGTCGAAATCGGGGTTGCCGGCCTTGCGCGCTTCGCCAACCTCCCAGTTGCGCTGCGTCTCCAGTTCGCCGTCATAGACCGTCGGCGTCAGCGGCGCGTGCTTGAGGCTGTAAAGCAGATTGTCGCGCAGCGTTCCCTGCGAGAGGAACGCGTCGGACGAGGCGTAGGCCATACGCCGGCCCACCACCGATTCCGGCAGTTGCAGAAGATCGGTGCCGCCGATGGCGATCCTGCCGCTTTCGGGCCAGATCAGCCGCGCGACCGCTTCGGCGAAGACCTCCGCGCCGCCTGCGGCGGTTCCGACCACGGCCACCTTCTCGCCGGGCTTGATCTGCACCGAGACGCGCTCTAGCAGTCTCGCGCCGCTGTCGTCGACCAGCGACAGATTGACGGCAGCGATCGGCCCATCCAGCGCCGGGACGCTTTCCGACGACACGGCCTGGATGCGGGAATCCACAATATGGTCGATGCTGAACTGCTCGACCACCTGCGCGTATTTCACCTGCACGTCCTGGCGCGCCTGGTCCCAGTCGATCAGGTCCTTCATCGGGCCGGGCAGATCCTTGTAGGCGCCGATTACCGCCACGAGTTGTCCGACGTCGAGGCGGCCCTGCAGCGCCAGGTAGCCACCGATCAGGTAGAACAGGAACGGCGTGACCTGCGCCAGGAAGTTGTTGATGAACTTGACCAGGAATTTCCACTGGTAGAGGTCGTAGCGGATCTTGAAGATGCGACCGAGCCGTGCGGCGATGTCGGCGCGCTCGTAGTTCGACGTGTCGTGGATATGGACGGCGCCGATCCCTTCGACGATCTCGCCGACCCGGCCGGAAAGCTGCCGTGCGGTAAGCTGCCGCTGGCGGCCGAGTTCGATCAGCCTGCGCCGCATTCTGGGGATGATGCCGAGTTGGATCATGACGATCACCAGGGCGACCAGCCCGAGCCAGAAATTCTGGAGCATGATGAACAGCATCGCCGTCAGCGCCTGCCCGCCGAGCAGGGCGGGCTGTACGAAGGCGTCGCCGATGAAACCTCCGAGCGGCTCGACCTCGTCTTTCACCATGGTCGCGATCTCGGCCGATTTCACCCGCCTGAACTGGTGGGGCGGAAATCTGAGCACCAGATCGACCAGTTCGAAGCGGATGCGCCGCAGCATCCTTTCGCCGAGGCGGCCCTTGTAGGTATTGATGTAGAGCTTGAACAGGCCGTTCACGACCACCAGGAGCAGGAACACCATGCTGAGGGCGAAAAGCGTCTGTTCGCGGTCGAGCGATATTCCCGAAAAGAACACGGTTTCGCCGAACACCGGAAGATCGTAGGCCAACCGCAGGAATGGCTGCGTGGTTCCGGGAGTTTCAAAGCCCTGGCCCTGTATCGGCCCGTTGACGATCAACTTTGGCAAGTTGAACGACATGTAGAACGGGATCATGGATGCGGCGACGACCGCCAATATCCAGAGCTGCTGTTTCCAGGTGTGCGTCCAGATATAGCGGGCCAGGCTCTGTTCCATGGGCGAACTCAGGCCGCTGAGCCGGAGGGGCGGAGCACATGGAAGCGCCGCCTGGCGTAGGGCGTGGCGGCGATCTCCGGATCTTCGAGCTTGAGTTCGAAGCTGCAATAGCTGGTGAGCGTCGGGCGCGCGAGAATCGACGGAACCTGCGAAGCCGCGCGCTCGAACTCGGGCGTGTAGTCGATGACCACCACGCTTGCATTGTCGAGGAGCGAGAACATGAGTTTGCCGAGCGGCTCGCGCTTGCCGAAAGGCTTCAGCGAGTAGCCGAGCAGCACAAGACCGTAGCTTCGCGGCGCAAAGTCTAGCTCGACATCCTGGAACTTGCGGGCGATGTGGCGCACGCGGCAGGGCCGGCCGTTGAGTTCTTCCGCCTCGTATTCGGCGGTTTTTGGATCGATCGAGGTGAC
Organism: Mesorhizobium alhagi CCNWXJ12-2; assembly: GCF_000236565.1. Classification (GTDB taxonomy): domain Bacteria; phylum Pseudomonadota; class Alphaproteobacteria; order Rhizobiales; family Rhizobiaceae; genus Allomesorhizobium; species Allomesorhizobium alhagi. The sequence continues at coordinate 37,198 of NZ_AHAM01000330.1, forward strand.
CGACAGCGGCGCGTGGGTGAGATAGCCGGTTACCGGCCGCATGTGCCCGCCGATCTCGAGCACATGCGGGCAGCCGCGCACGAAATGCGCCGCCAGCACCTGGCGTATCGCGGCGGCAGGACCGGACAGATGCGGCAGGTCCTGTCCGGCGCCGTCGGATGGCGGAACGGCTTCGAACATGTTCGGGTTCATATGGTCAGATTGCGTTAGTTGCACCCCAGATGGCTGAAGCTTACAACACGTGCATCATGGACGCTACCCAGACCAACCCCGGCGCCGACTGGCGTGAGACAGCCTTCGACCTGACCCGCGGAATCGCCGCCTACTGCGGCTGTTCGCTGGTCGGCGGCCTTGCAAAGGTCATCGCCAGGCACCCGCAGGCCGATGTCGGCAACGCCTTCAACCACAAGCAGGTCGCCTGCAAATTGTGGGCGCGCGACAAGCTTTTCGAAAGCTGCGGCAGCCGATTCGGCAGCATCTGGATCGTCGGGGGCTGGTATGGCGTGCTGGCGGCGATGCTGTTCGACGATCCTCGCTTCGACATCGGCGCCATCGAAAGCATCGACATCGATCCGGGCGTGGCCGAGGTGGCCAAGACGCTGAACGAGCGCTGGAAGGAACGCTTCCGCGCCTCGACCGGCGACATGTACACGCTCGACTATGCCGGCAGCCGGCCCGACCTCGTCGTCAACACCAGTTGCGAGCACATCGCCGATCTGCGCGCCTGGCTGGCCCTGTTGCCGCCCGGCACGCGCGTCCTGCTCCAGTCCAACGACTATTTCAGCGAGCCGACGCACATCGCCTGCGTGCCGTCGCTGCAAGCCTTCGAGAAGCTGGCCGGCCTCACCGAGATCGCCTTCGCCGGCGCGCTGCCGATGAAGAAATACACCAGGTTCATGCTGATCGGCAGAGTTTAGTCAGGGTCAGGACCTGTTAAATAGAACCTGACCCCAGGATCGTTCTTATCGGTCGCCTGATAATCGAGTCCAGTCTCTTCCAAGGCGATACGGCAGGCCGTCGCGGACGCGGCATTCCTAAACTTTCAGCGTCCGGTGAGCAGCCCGATGAAGGCCAGTCGTCAGCGCGCCGTCATTCCGCCATCGACGCGGTAATTCATGCCGGTCAGCCACTTCCCGCGATCCGACGCGAGCAGCGCGACAACCTCTGTGATGTCGTCGGTGGTGCCGATGCGGCCGAGCGGCACATACCGGAGCCACTCATCGCTCGAAATCCCCGGGAACGACTTCCGCATCTCGTCGGCGCTCGGCGTCGAGATGGGACCGGGTGACACGACGTTCACGCGGACGCCGCTCGGCGCGAGTTCGACGGCGAGCGTGCGCGAGTAGAAGTCGAGCGCCGCCTTTGCGACACCGTAGTGCGCAGTGGGAGCGAAGGGCATAGTCGCAGCCGTCGACGAGATGTTCACGACCGCAGCGGCTTTCGACGCGCGGAGCGTCGGCAGGAGCGCGTTCGTGAGGCGGATAGAGGCGAAGAGGTTGAGATCGATGGCGTCTTGCCACTCCTCGTCGGGAATCGTCGGGGAGCCTTCCGGAAACATGCGCGTACCGCCCGCACCGCCCGCATTGTTGACAAGGATGTCGAGGCCGCCAAGCACCGCGAGCGCCTCTGCGGCGATCGCCTTCACCCCTTCGCTCGTACTGACGTCGCCGTCGATGAACGTCGCCGCCGCGGGTGTGAAGTCGCTGCGCGAGCGCGCCGCGACCACGACCTTGGCGCCGGCATCGAGAAGGCGCTTCGCGATCGCCGCGCCGATGCCGCGCGTGCCCCCGGTGACGAGGGCACGACGACCGATGAACTCCTTCGAGAGATCGAGCTTGCTGGACATGATGTTCCTTTGGATTTACATAACGGAGCAGTGATCCGTATATATGGAGCACCGCTCCGTTTGTCAACCGACAGGCGTGACCTGCTGTACTTCATCATGTTGGCTGGGCCTCTCTGTATCCCTCATCGCCAATGCGTGATATCTAGTGGAGCGCCGCTCCATATACGCGGAGCGCTGATCCGATTGCTAAAAGAGCCCATGCGAGCCGACGCCAGAAAGAACTACAGCCACCTGCTCGCGGTCGCGCGTGACGTCATCACAGAGCACGGCGCCGACGCATCGCTGCGCGATATCGCCCGCAAGGCGGATGTCGGGCTGGGCACGCTGTATCGTCACTTCCCCACGCGAGAGGCGTTGCTTGAGGCTTTGCTCCGCGCGAGCCTTGACGAACTGACGCAAAAGGCAGGAGAGCTCGAAACATCGAGTTCACCCGATGAAGCTCTCGTATCGTGGTTTCGCGAGGCGGTGGCGTTCACGCATAGCTATAGAGGCATTGTGGATTTGATGGCGGCCGCCATAGCGGACCCGGACTCCGCCCTCCATGCTTCATGCACCACGGTGCGTTCGGCAGGCGCGCGACTACTTCTCCGTGCTCAGGCTGAGGGAGTGGCGCGCGCCGATATTGATGGGACCGACCTTTTCGCCCTGATCGGGGCGCTCGGCTGGGTTGGCGACCAACCCTCGTTCGCGCCGCGCGCCGATCATCTCGTTGACATCATCGCCGGCGCGATCCTGACAAGCCGGTCGGGCAGCGCTGTCAGGGAGGAATAACGGAGCGCCGTGCTACCGATCCGAACTGCGCTGCCGGCTACCTAACGACGCATACCCTCACGCGATCCGGATCAAGAAACAGTCGTTCATCTTCTACAGCCCGCGCAGCACCTGCGCAGATTTGCGCGCTCCATCCAGATCCAGCGCATGGCGCGGCGGCCGCGGGCGGGCCAGAGCCGCTTCGATCGCGCCGGCAAGCAGTTCCGGCGTCAGGCCACTCTCGCTGACCGTCGATGCGAGGCCGAGCCGCTCCAGCCGCTCGGCGCGCACCTCCTGCTCCGTCTCACCGCCGGCCGCGAACGGTACCAGCAGCGAACGGCAGCCGGCGCGCAGTATGTCGCACACCGTGTTGTAGCCCGCTTGGGAGACCGACAGCCGCGCCCCGCCGAGCAGGCTGGCGAAATCCTTGCGGAACCGGAATATCTCAAGACTCTCCGGCGCTGCCGCGACGATCGCGTCGAACTCCGCTTGCGGCAGGTTCGGCCCGGTGATCAGGCCCCATCTGCCCGACGCTGGCAGCAATTTTGCGGCTTCCACAGCCGTCCGGGCGAGTTCGCCGCCTGCCGCGCCGCCGCCGGCCGAGATCAGCACGTCGAAATTTTCCGCCGCGGGCTCGGGCTCGGGTCCGGCGACGAGGCCGGTATAGGCGATCTTCTGCGAAAATCCGGCGGCGAGCGGAAAGGTTTCGTCCAGCGTCGCGAAACCGGGATCGCCATGCACCATCACCAGGTCGAAATGCCGGTCAATAACCTCCGCGCTTTCCTCGTTCCGCCCCGGCTTGACCCGCTCCTGCAGGATGTCGCGGACCGACGTGACCAGCCGCGGCCTCGGCGTCGCCGACGCGATTGCGTCCAGCAACGGCAGGAGCTCGAAGCGCATCTGGCGGCGGCCGAACGGGAACGCCTCTATGATCACGATGTCGGGACGCGTCTGCGCAAACAGTGACAGAAGCATGTCGCGCCGTCGCGCCTTGAACGCCTCGTCCACCGGTCGGCCGTCGAGATCGGCCAAGCCGGAAAATCCCTGGTCGCCGGACGTCACCGCAGGCAGCGCGACATGGGTCACCCCTTGGCCGGGAAATCCCGCCACCGGCGTTCCGCCGGTCACCACGGTGACGGCAAAGCCGTCTTCGGCAAGCGCCGACGCCACCCGGCTCGCCCGCGCCAGATGGCCGATGCCGAGCAGATGCTGGACGTAGAACAGGATGCGGGGCTGCGTCATGGTTCTCTGCGCCACTCCTCCTCGAACAGCGCCTTGAGCTGCCGGATGCTCGACATATGGTCGAAATGCCCCCGCACGCGCCTGTCTGCCGCTTCGCCGAGCCGCTTCCGCAGCGCCGGCTCGCGGATCGCCCGCTCCAGTGCCCCGGCAAGCGCGCCGGGATCGTCCGGCGGCACGACCAGTCCGTTTTCCCCGTCGGTCAGGAGTTCCGGCACCCCCGAAACATCGGTGGAAACGCAGGTGAGCTTCTGGCTCGCCGCCTCGACCAGCACGTTGGGCAGGCCGTCCCGGTCGCCATCGGCGGCGATGCGGCAGGCCAGCGCGAAAATGTCGGCGCGGCGATAATGCGCCAGCACCTCCTCCTGCGCCAGCGCGCCTTTCCATGTGACGCGGTCTGCAATGCCCAACTCATCGGCCAGCGCCTTGAGCCGGTCCAGTTGTTCGCCGCCGCCAATATGCTCGAAGCGCCACGAAAGTTCGGCCGGCAGCAGCGCCAGCGCCCGAAGCAGCGTGTCGTAGCCCTTCTTCTCGACCGCCCGGCCGACGCTGACCAGCAGCACTGGATCAGCGGGATCGGAACCGTCGCGCTCCGGCCGCGCGCCGTCGAAAGGCCCGAAGCGGGCGAGGTCGAGACCGTGATAGCTGAGATGGACTCGGCCCTTGCCACCCGCCAGCGCCTTGAGATGCTCGAAGCCGGTCCGCGTGCAGGTCACCACCCAGCGCGCCGAAGCGAGCTTGCCGGCGAGCTCCCAGTCGGGCGAGGTCCAGATGTCCTTGGCGTGCGCCGAGCAGGTCCACGGCACGCCCCTGAGCAGGCTGGCATAGGCCGTCACCGAGGCCGGCGTGTGGATGAAATGCGCGTGCAGCCATTCGGCCTCGCCCGGCCATTCCGCCGCCAGCACCAGCGCCTGGCCGAAGCGGCGGAAGCGGTTGCGCGTGAGGTCGTGCCGCAAATCCGAGACGAAGGCCCGCGCCGCCCGCAAAAAGCCCGGTCTGGGCAGGCGGGCGAACAGCGCGCGCAAAACCCGCCACGGCTCCTCATGCAGATATTCGGGAAGGTAGTGGACCGGCGCCTTGATCTCGTCATGCACCGGATGGCGCTTGGCGTCGGTCGGCCGCCTCAGCGCCACCAGCACCAGTTCCAGCCCGGCGCGCTCCAGTCCCAGCAGTTCCTGCGCGATGAAAGTCTCCGACAGGCGCGGATAGCCTTTCAGCACCACGGCGATCTTGCGGCGTTCGGACAAATGTCAGCTCGCGCCTTCGACGACCGTGAAATGCGGGCGCGAGCGCTCGTCGAGCCAGTCGCCGATGAGTTCGGAGATGTTGACGAGGCCGCCGAGCCTGAGGTCGGGGCTGCTCCGGGAGGGCGCCGGCCGGTCGGGCAGGGCCTTCAGCGCCTCGGCGAAGCGCCTGGAATCCTCGGCCTCTTCCGGCAGCAGCATCTCGATCAGCCCGAGTTCGGCGGCGCGGCGGGCGCGGATCAGCTGCTCCTCCCGCGGCTTGACGCGCGGCACGATCAGCGCCGGCTTGTCGAAGGACAGGATCTCGCAATAGGTGTTGTAGCCGCCCATCGCCACCACCGCCTTGGCGCCCGCGATCAGCTCTTCCATGCGGTTGTCGAATTCGATGATCTTGATATGCGGCACCTTGGCGCCCTTGTTGATCAGCTTGCGCCGCTTGCGGGCCGGCATGTATGGGCCGAGCACGACCAGCGCCTTGTGCTGCAGGCTGGGGTCCTCGCGATAGGCGTCGATGACATTGTGGATGAGGTCGGCCCCGTCGCCGCCGCCGCCCGTGGTCACCAGGATGTAGTCGCCTTCCGGCCGATGGTCCGGCATCTCGTCATGCGAAAGGCTTCTCTGCAGGAAACCGACGAAGTTCATCTTGGCGCGAACGCCCGCGGGCACATCCAGCCCGGTCAGCGGATCGTAGAAATCCGGCGGGCCGTAAACCCAGACCATGTCGTAGAAGCGGTCGATCTTGCGCATCGTGTCGCTTTGCTTCCACTCGGCGTCGAGCAGATGCGGCGCGTCCATCACCTCGCGCAGGCCGAGCACCAGCGTCGTGCCGCGCGTCTTCAGGTAGGACAGCGTCTCCTCGACCTCGCCGCGCAGGCCCATCGGCTCCTTGTCGACGATGAAGATGTCCGGCTGGAAGGTCTCGGCGGTGTGGCGGATGATCGACTGGCGCATTTTCAGCGTCTCGTGCAGATCCATATGCTGGGCAAGCGAAGTGTATTCGCCATTGCGCAGCTTGATGACACTAGGGATCTTCACGAAGTCGACGCGCGCCCGGTAGTCGAATGCGCCCGCGATGGTCGCGCCGGAAATGATCAGCACATTCAGCCCGCGATAATCCTCGACCAGCGAATGAGCGATGGTGCGGCATCGCCGCAAATGCCCGAGCCCGAACGTATCGTGGCTGTACATGAGGATCCGAGCGTCTTCCAAGCGCCGCATCATACCAAATCGTCCTCAATTTGGCCCTGCGGCCGTCTCTTCAAAAAGCCCGGTTCGGGTCACTATACCGCATGTGCCCGTCTGGTCCACCACCGCAGGCCGGCCTTGTGGCTGGCTGTGGCCTTGAAAGGCTCGTGGAGGGCCAATTTCACCGGGCATGACAAACAATCGATGAAACGCAATCAACAAGAGCCGGTCAGGTAGAGATAGCTTTTCCCGGAATCAACCGGCAATCGCCGGCGCATGTACATCGGAAAACGCGGCGGTGGCGGATTGTTCGGGAAACGCAATGGGATAGCCGAGAGGATTTTTTCACTCCGCCGGATTAATTTTTTGCAGACCGGGCTCCACGGAGGGGCAGCGACTTGTTGGCTCGCTTTGTCGGCGGCGATGGCGTAAGAGCGGCGATGAAACAAGAACGCTTTGAAGTGCCGCTCACCGTGAAATCCGGCGATGCGAGCGAAAATCTGGTACTGCGGAACGCCCGCGAGGCCTCCGACTACCTGCTCAACAAATGGCCGGGAAAGAAAAGCCCCAAGCACCGCGCGGCGCTGCAGGCCTGCCACGACGCCCTTGCCGGCGACAAGCCGACCATGACCGCCCGGCGCGCCTTTCTCGCGGCGGCGCGCGAGGCCGATGTGCTGGTCAGCGACAAGGCGCCCTGACCTGTAGTTGAGGTGGGTCGGCGGAACCTGTCGCGTCCGCCTCGGAAAATTCAGGAGGCCTTCTTGCGCGCCCGCTTCGGCGCTGCCGGTTTGTCGGCCTGTTCGAGGCGCTCGGCCTCTTCCTTTTCGAGCCGAAGCTCCCTGAGGCGCGCGGTCTTCTTCTGGCGCGCCGCCAGTTCGGTGTTCATGATCTGGCGCGCCGCCGAATCCGTCCTGGCGCTCTTCTGTTCGCCCGCGATTGGCTTCATGTCGCTATCCCTACCGGTTCGTTTGCGTCAAATGGCGAAGCGATGCTCGGCGCAATTGGCGCTATTTTGCCTCCGCCTCCTTCACCTCGTTGTCTTCGACCGGCTTGGCGCGCTCGGACTTCTCGGCCTTGGCATTCTGCTTTTCGGCTTTCTTGGCCGCCTTGATCCGGTCGCGATCCCTGCGCTCCTGGCCGTAATTGGGCTTCTTTGCCATCAGTCGATCCTTTCGATACGCGGTTGCCTGGATGCCGCTTTCGGCAATGTGCCGGCCGCCGCCTGTGTCGTATCCGGCCATTTCCAGCCCGATCCGCGGCCGCGGCTTTTCGTAAGCCCTGCCTACCGCGTTGCGCTTGGCTGCGCAACCTGAGGCGCTTTAGGCGACGGCGGTGGAATGCCCCGCGCCGCCGATTGCGGGGCCCCGGAAATTCGCATACCGTTGACCAAACGATAAAAAACGGGACGGAAGTCAATCCAGCCAGAGGTGATGAAAAATGCCTAGAAACAAAGTCTTTTCGGCCGTGTCGCGTCGCACGGTGTTGAAGTCGGCCGGCGCCGGCGCGGCCCTTGCCGCCATGGCGGGTCTGCCCACGCGCGCCTTCGCCCAGGAGGCGCTGAAGGTGGCGGCGGTCTATACCGTTCCGGTCGAGCAGCAATGGGTCAGCCGCATCCACAAGGCGGCCAACGCCGCCAAGGATCGGGGCGAGATCGAATATGTCTATTCCGAAAACACCTCCAACAACGATTATGAGCGCGTCATGCGCGAATATGCCGAGGCCGGCCACAAGCTCATCGTCGGCGAGGTGTTCGGCGTCGAGGACGCTGCCCGCGCCGTCGCGAGGGATTATCCGGACGTCGCCTTCCTGATGGGGTCGAGCTTCAAGCCGGACGAAGCGGTGCCGAACTTCGCCCCCTTCGACAACTACATCCAGGACGCATCCTACCTCTCCGGCATCATCGCCGGCGCCATGACCAAGTCGAAGAACATCGGCATGGTCGGCGGCTACCCCATCCCCGAGGTGAACCGCCTGATGAACGCCTTCGTGGCCGGCGTGAAGGAGACCGCGCCCGACACCAAATTCCAGGTTGCCTTCATCGGCTCGTGGTTCGACCCGCCCAAGGCCAAGGAAACCGCCTTCGCCCAGATCGACGGCGGCGCCGACCTGCTCTACGCCGAGCGCTTCGGCGTCTCGGACGCGGCCAAGGAGAGGGGCATCCTCGCCGTCGGCAACGTCATCGACACCCAGGCCGATTACCCCGAAACGGTGGTGGCTTCGGCGCTGTGGCATTTCGAGCCGACGCTCGACAAGGCGATCGCCGAGGTGAAGGCCGGGACCTTCAAGGCAGAGGACTACGGCGTCTATTCCTTCATGAAGAATGGCGGCTGCTCGCTGGCCCCGCTCGGCACGTTCGAGGGCAAGGTGCCGGCCGATGTCATGGCCAAGGTCGCCGAGAAGGAAAAGGCGATCAAGGACGGAAGCTTCACCGTCGAGATCAACGACGCCGAGCCGAAATCGAGCTAGCGGCGGTATTCCTTCTCCCCTTGTGGGAGAAGGTGGATTGGCGCAAAGCGCCAAGACGGATGAGGGGTGTTTGGACGAAATGCAGGCGTTGCAATCTGCCCAACACCCCTCATCCGACCTCGCTTCGCTCGGCCACCTTCTCCCACAAGGGGAGAAGGAAGATCATGAACGCCGGCTCCCTTTGACATGAATGCACCCGTCCTGCGCCTCACCGGCATCACCAAGCGGTTCGGTCCGCTCGTCGCCAACGACGCGATCTCGTTCGACCTGAAACGCGGCGAGGTCGTCGCGCTGCTCGGCGAGAACGGCGCCGGCAAGACCACGCTGATGAATATCCTCTTCGGCCACTACGTTGCCGACGAGGGCTCCGTCGAGACATTCGGCAAGTCACTCCCGCCGGGCGACCCGCGCGCCGCGCTCGACGCCGGCATCGGCATGGTGCACCAGCATTTTACCCTCGCCGAGAACATGACGGTGCTCGAAAACATTGCGCTCGGCACGCAAGCGATGTGGCGGGCGCGGCTCGACCGGGGCGCGGCAGCCCGGCGCATCCGCAAGCTGTCGGGCGATTTCGGCCTCGCCATCGATCCCGGCGCGGTTGTCGCCGCGCTCTCGGTCGGCGAGCGGCAGCGCGTCGAGATCCTGAAGGCGCTCTACCGCGATGCGCGCATCCTGATCCTCGACGAGCCGACGGCAGTGCTCACCCCGGCCGAAACCGACGCGTTGTTTCGCACGCTGAAGCTTCTGGTGGCGCAGGGCCTGTCGATCATCTTCATCTCCCACAAGCTGCACGAGGTGATGGCCGCGAGCGACCGCGTGCTGGTGCTGCGCGCCGGCCGGCTGGTTGGCGAAAGGCGCACCGCCGAGACCAGCCGCTCCGAACTGGCGGCGCTGATGGTCGGACAGGAGATCGCGCCGGCCACCGTTGCTCCTGCCAAGGTGGGTCCGCCTTTGCTGGAGCTGACCGACGTCTCGACGCGCGCGGGTGGCGGCGGCGCTGCGCTAGACGGGGTATCGCTGACGCTTCGCGGCGGCGAGATCACCGGCCTTGCAGGCGTATCCGGCAACGGCCAGGCCGCACTTGCAGCACTGATCGCCGGCACCATGCAGCCGCTCGGGGGCGAGATCGCCATCGGCGGTGCGACGGTGAAGGAGTGGTCGCCGCGCCGGGCGCTCGCCGCAGGCATCGCCCGTATCCCGGAAGACCGCCACGCGGTCGGCACGATCGGCGACATGAGCGTCACCGAGAATGTAATTTTGGAACGCTACCGCAGCGCCCGCTTCAGCCGGCTCGGATTTCTCGACTGGCGCGCCGCGCGCGGCTTCGCCGAAGAGATCATCGCCGACTACGACGTGAAGTGCCCGTCGCCGGAAGCGCGCATCAGGCTGCTTTCCGGCGGCAACATGCAGAAGCTGATCCTCGGCCGAGCGCTCGATCCCGAGCCGTCGGTCATTTTAGCCAACCAGCCGACGCGTGGCCTCGACGTCGGCGCTGTCTCCTACGTTCACAAGAAGCTGCTGGAGGCGCGGGCACGCGGCGCTGCCATCCTCTTGATCTCGGAGGATCTGGAGGAAATCCTGGCTTTGTCGGACCGCATCCTGGTGATGTCCAAGGGCCGGCTCTCGACGCCCTCGGCGCGAGGCGAACGCACGGTTCGCGAGCTTGGCGAACTGATGGCGGGACATGCGGAGGCTGCGGCGTGAGTATTCGACGGACGGTCGCCCTCTACGTTGCCCCCCTCTGTCCTGCCGGACATCTCCCCCACAAGGGGGGAGATTGGCCGGCCGCATCGCTTTCGCCAACTTGCGACGTCGCAGGTGGAAGGGCGGCGCAGCAGCTGCTGATCTCCCCCCTTGTGGGGGAGATGTCCGGCAGGACAGAGGGGGGCGCTGTCCCGCCAGCGTGTCGAGCCGCAAATGTCTTGCGAGGCATTCATGCGGCTTGAGCCCAAACCAGCCCCGCCGCTCGGCGTAACGCTCCTCTTCCCCGTCGCCGCGATCGCCGCGACGCTTCTCATCACCTCGCTGCTGGTGCTCGCCGCAGGCGCGTCGCCATTCTCCGTCTTCTATCTCGTCGCGCGCGGCGCCGCCGGCACGCAATTCGCGGCTCTCGAAACGCTGACCCGAGCGACGCCGCTGATCTTCACCGGCCTCGCCGTCGCCGTCGCCTTCCGCGCCAAACTCTGGAACATCGGAGCCGAGGCGCAACTCTATATCGGCGGCGTCGTCACCATCGTGCTCGGCACGGGCGCGCTGCCGCTGCCGTCATTCCTCCTCATCCCTCTGATCATGCTGGCCGCGATGGCGGCCGGCGCGCTCCTGCTGCTTGGCCCGGCAGTGCTGAAGACCCGCTTCGGCGTCGACGAGGTGGTCACCACGCTGCTCCTCAATTTCATCGTGCTGCTCTTCGTCTCAATGCTGCTCGAAGGTCCGCTGAAGGACCCGATGGGCCTCGGCTGGCCGCAATCGCAAAGAGTCGTCGCCGAGGCGCAGCTTCCCCGCATCATCCAGGGCAAGCGCCTGCATTACGGCTTCGCCATCTCGCTTTGCGCCGCCGCAATCGTCTGGGTGATCATGAAGAAGACCGTGCTCGGCTACGAGATGCGCGCCGTCGGCCACAATGCGGAGGCCGCGAGTTTTGCCGGCATCCCGGTCAACCGGGTGCTGATGAAGACCGCGCTGCTGTCCGGCGGGCTCGCCGCACTCGCCGGCTTCTCCGAAGTGTCCGGGCTGAAGGGCAATCTCACGCTCGACCTGTCGCCGGGCTACGGCTATTCCGGCATCGTGGTGGCGATGCTGGCGATGCTCAATCCGCTCGGCGTCGTAGCCTCGGCCATCTTCGTCGCCGGAATTTTCGTCGGCGCCGACGCCATGAGCCGCACCGCCGGCGTCCCGAGCTACATCGCCGACGTGATGGTCGCCACCGCGCTGCTGACGATGGTCACGGCGATCCTCATGTCGCGGTTCCGGGTGAGGTGGAGGTAGGATGCGAACGAGGCAAGCACCCCCTCACCGGCTTGCTTCGCAAGCCACCTCTCCCCCTGGCCGGGGGAGAGGAAAGCAGCGTTGGCGATTGGCGATTCCTCTCCCCCGGGCAGGGGGAGAGGTGGCTCGGGCGAAGCCCGAGACGGTGAGGGGGTGCTTTTCCAATCCTGCAAATGCCCCGAGGAAGCAGTGATGGAACAAGCCCTCGAAATCCTCTTCACAGCATCCTTCTGGGTCGCCGCGATCCGCATCGCCTCGCCGCTGATCTTCGCCACCATGGGCGAGCTGATCTGCGAGCGCGCCGGCGTGCTCAATCTCGGCATAGAGGGCATCATGACCGCCGGCGCCTTCGCCGGCTGGTTCACTGTCTATGCCGGCGGTGACCTCTGGACCGGCGTTCTCGTCGCGGCCCTTGCCGGCGCGATGTTCGGCCTGCTTCACGCGACGCTCACCGTGCCGCTCGGCCTGTCGCAGCATGTGGTCGGCATCGGCGTCACCCTGCTCGCCTCCAGCCTCACCTATTTCATCTACCGGCTGGCGCTGCCCGAGGTCACCTCGCCGCCCAAGATCGCGCCCTTCGAGCCGCTGGCCATCCCCGGCCTGTCGTCCATCCCCGTCATCGGCCCGGCGCTGTTCAACCAGACGCCGCTCACCTATCTCGCCTTCGCCACCGTCGCCGTCACCGCCTGGGTGCTCTACCGCACGCCGCTCGGCCTTGCCATCCGTGCTGCCGGCGAGAACCCGGCTGCCGTCGAAGCGCAAGGCATCAGCGTCACCGGCATCCGCATGGGCGCGGTGATGGTCGGCAGCGCGCTGATGGCCGTCGGCGGCGCGTTCCTGACGATGTCGGCCTTCAATTCCTTCTTCTTCCAGATGATCAACGGCCGCGGCTGGATCTGCATCGCGCTGGTCGTCTTCGGCTCCTGGCGGCCGGGCAAGGCCCTTCTCGGCGCCATACTATTCGCCGCCTTCGACGCCTACCAGGTGCGCCTGCAGCAACTTTCCGGCGGTATCGTGCCCTATCAGGTCTTCCTGATGATGCCGTATGTACTCTCCATCCTGGCTCTGGTGCTGGTGGCGCGCCGCGCGACCTATCCCAAGGCGCTGATGATCCCCTACCAGAAAGGCGAAAGATGAGTTTCGACATAATCATCCGCGGCGGCACGCTTCCGGACGGCAGCACCGCCGACGTCGGCATCCGCGGCGACAGGATCGCGGCAATCGAGCCGCGCATCGACGCCGAGGCCGGGAAAATCATAGACGCCAGCGGCAACCTCGTTTCCCAGCCCTTCGTCGATCCGCATTTCCACATGGACGCGACGCTCTCCTATGGCATCCCGCGCATCAATGCCTCCGGCACGCTTCTGGAAGGCATCGCACTCTGGGGCGAGCTGAAGCCGCTGCTCACCCACGAGGCCGTCCGCGACCGCGCGCTCGCCTATTGCGACTGGGCGGTCTCCATGGGTCTGCTCGCCATTCGCACCCATGTCGACACCTGCGACGACCGCTTGCTCGCGGTCGAGGCGCTGCTCGACGTGAAGAAGACCGTCGCGCCATACATCGACCTGCAGCTCGTCGCCTTCCCGCAGGACGGTTTCTACCGGTCGTCGACCGCGCGCGAGAACACCATCCGCGCGCTCGATATAGGCGTCGACATCGTCGGCGGCATTCCGCATTTCGAGCGCACCATGGCCGACGGCACGCGCTCCGTCACCGAGCTCTGCGAGATCGCGGCCGAGCGTGGCCTGATGGTCGACATGCATTGCGACGAAACCGACGACCCCAACTCGCGCCACATCGAGCAGCTCGCCTACGAGACGCAGCGGCTGGGGCTTTCCGGCCGCGTCGCCGGCTCGCACCTCACCTCCATGCACTCGATGGACAATTATTACGTCTCGAAGCTGCTGCCGCTGATTGCCGAGGCGGGAGTCTCGGCAATCCCCAATCCGCTCATCAACATCGTCATCCAGGGCCGCCACGACACCTATCCCAAGCGCCGCGGCATGACCCGCGTGCCGGAAATGCTGAAGGCCGGCATCCGCGTCGGCTTCGGCCAGGATTGCGTGCTCGATCCTTGGTATCCGCTCGGCACGGCCGACATGCTCGACGTCGCCTTCATGGGGCTTCACGTGGCGCAGATGACCAGCCCGGCCGACATGGCGCATTGCTTCGACATGGTGACGAAGGTGAACGCCGAAATCATGGGTCTCGACCATCTCGGCCTCGCAGTCGGCAAGACCGCCAGTCTCGTCGTCCTCGACGCCGGCAGCCGGGTGGAGGCGC
>NZ_AHAM01000329.1 GCF_000236565.1 Mesorhizobium alhagi CCNWXJ12-2
TGGAGGAGGCCAAGGACGTGGCCGCCGAAGCCTATGGCGCGGCCAGGCAAGAGGCCGACAGGCAGGGGCTGACCGGAGACGATCGGGGCAGCGTGGCCGACCGGGTCAGCGAGGTGTTCAAGTCCGCGGCCGAACGGACCGAGGAATCCGTCCGCGACAAGACGGGCTCGCAAGAAAAACACTAGCCAGCGAAAACCTTGCCTCCAACTCCGGGAGTGATCCGGAATTAGGCAGCTTAACAATAGACGAAAAACCCCCTCCTGATGGAGGGGGTTTTGATTTGCGGCCGTCACCGCACCGGCATTGTCGCCGCGCCGGGGGTATACTGCTCGTTCTGCCTCACCCGGATGTTGTTCTGGACATGCGAGACGCCCGAAACGGCTTCCGCCAGATCCTCCGCGCGTCGCTTGTCGAAGCGGCTGTTGACCGTGCCGGAAAGCGTCACCTCGCGATCGTTCACGTCGACCTCTATGTCGGTGGCGTCGAGGCTGCCGTCATCGGTCAGGCGGTCGTTGACGTCTTCCTTGATCCGGTCGTCGGAGCGCGTGTAGCCCTTCGGCCCACGTCCGCGATACTGGTCCATCTCCCGGCGGCGTTCGGCTTCGCGATCGCCGAACCAGGACGAGACCTCGTCGCTCGCTCTGTCCCAGAAATCCCTGCCGCCTCGGTCGTAGTCACGCTCTTCGCCGCCATGGAAACGACCAGGGGCGCCAGAGCGCATCGACCGTTCGCGGCCGCGGTAATCGGAATAGCGTTCCTGCCCGCCATAGTCGGAATAGCGTTCCTGCCCGCCATAGCCGCCACCGCCGCGATAACCGCCTTGCTCACTCGAAAACCGCCCGCCGCCGCTGCTCCGCTCGTCATAGCCGCCGCCCTGCGAGCCGCCGCGGGCATAGTCGCTCTGGCCGTAGGTGCGGCTTCCCGCATAGCCGCCGCCTGAAAACTGCTCGCCGCGCTGCTGGCCGTAGTCCTGACCGCCCATGCCCGGCCGGCGTCCTCGCTCGTAAGGACCGCCATACCTCAGATCCTCGGTCTCGTATTCATTGTCATATCCGCTTCCGCCGGACCTTCCTCTGCCGTTCGCCATTTTCTTCTCCTTTGATTGGCTCCGCCCGTTTCTAGAACTGAACCGCCATCGACATGTTCCCGGGTTTTGCCGGCCCTGAAGTGGAGGCTCAAGCTGGGAGGGCGGCTGCAATCCGCGTCGCCGTTTTGGAGGCCACGGAGGGCCGGGAACAAACCGGGATGGTCGCGGTTAGGCGGGCTGGAACCCATATTTCAGTCGGCCTACAGGCGGTATTTTCATGAAGTCCAAAAAGGTTCGGATTGGGGTTGTGGGAGTTGGAAACTGTGCTTCCTCACTTCTGCAAGGCATCACCTACTATCGCAACACGCAGGGCAACGAGCCCGTTCCGGGGCTGATGAATGTCGATCTCGGCGGCTACCATGTCGGCGACATCGAGCTTGCCTGCGCCTTCGACGTGGCGTCGACAAAGGTCGGCAGGGATGCGGCGGAGGCGATCTATGCGCCACCCAACAATACTTACCGTTTCGCCGATGTGGCGCCGACCGGGGTCCGGATCGAACGCGGAAACACGCTCGACGGCATCGGCAAATACCTGCAGGACCAGATTGAGGAGGCCGACGAGCCGGTAGCCGACGTCACCGAAATCCTCGGCCGCAACGAAACCGACGTGCTCGTCTCCTATCTGCCGGTCGGATCGCAGCGGGCGACTGAATGGTATGCCGAGCGCGCACTGGAAGCCGGCTGCGCCTTCGTCAACTGCATCCCGGTGTTCATCGCATCGCGACCTGAGTGGCGCAGGCGCTTCGAGAAGCGCGGGCTGCCGATCATCGGCGACGACATCAAGAGCCAGGTCGGCGCAACCATCGTTCACCGCCTGCTCGCCAATCTGTTTCGCGAGCGCGGCGTGCGGGTCGACCGCACCTACCAGCTGAATTTCGGTGGCAATACTGATTTCCTGAACATGCTGGAACGCGAAAGGCTGGAATCGAAGAAGATCTCGAAGACGCAGGCCGTGACCAGTCAGCTCGATATTCCGCTGGCCGCCGGCGATATCCATGTCGGGCCGAGCGATCACGTTCCGTGGCTAACCGACCGCAAATGGGCCTATATCCGGCTTGAGGGCACAACATTTGGCGGCGTGCCGCTCAACGCCGAACTGAAGCTCGAAGTCTGGGATTCACCCAATTCGGCCGGCGTTGTCATCGACGCTGTACGCTGCGCCAAGCTGGCGCTGGACCGCGGCATTTCCGGCGCGCTCACAGGGCCTTCGAGCTATTTCATGAAGTCGCCGCCGCAGCAATTCACCGATGCGGAGGCCCGCGAGCGCACATTGCGCTTCATCGCGGGCGAGGACGAGCTGCTGCTCGGCGCGGCGGAATGACCACCACCTTCTTCCTTGTCCGGCACGCCGCGCATGACAACGTCGGCGGCTTTCTTGCTGGCCGGTCCGGAGGCGTCGTGCTTGGCGAGGCCGGTCTGGCGCAGGCCGCACGGCTGGCGCAGCGCATGCGCCGCGAACGCTTCGACGCCATACATACCAGCCCGCGCGAGCGCACGCAGGAAACCGCCATCGCAATCGCCGGCGCCTGCGGGTTCGGAGAGATCCGGGCCAATCCGGCTCTCGACGAAATCGACTTCGGCGAGTGGTCGGGCCGGACTTTCGACGAGCTGAACGACGATCCGGACTGGCGGCGGTGGAACGAGGAACGCAGCATCGCCAGGACCCCGGGCGGCGAGACAATGCTCGACGTGCAGGGCCGCGTGGTCGGCTGCATGGAAGCGCTGGCCGGGCAGCATCGCGGCGGAGCCGTGGTGCTCGTGAGCCACGCCGATATCATCAAGGCGGCGGTCTGCCACTATCTCGACCTGCCGGTGCAGGGCTGCTTCCGCTTCGACGTCGCGCCCGCATCGATTACCGCGATCGTCACCGGCGACTGGGGCGGCAAGCTGCTGGGGCTGAACGAGGTGGTCGCGTGAGCAATCAGAGGGAGCCGCAAACGTGAAGATCGTCATCTTCGGCCTGACCGTCAGTTCCTCCTGGGGCAATGGCCACGCCACGCTTTGGCGCGGCCTGATCCGCGCGCTGGCCCGGCGCGGCTGGCGCGTGACGTTCTTCGAACATGACGTTTCCTATTATGCCGGCGCGCGCGACCTCTATCATATCGACGGCGGGCAACTGGTTTTCTATGCCGACTGGGACGAGGTGCGGCAGAAGGCCGAACGCGAGATCGCGGATGCCGATGTTGCGATAGTCACCTCCTACTGTCCGGACGCAATTGCGGCGGCCGGCTTGGTGTTCGACGCGGTCTCGGCGTTGCGCGTCTTCTACGATCTCGATACGCCGGTGACGCTTTCGCATCTGAAGCAAGACGGCAGGGCCGACTATATCGGACCCGATGGCCTCGGCGGCTTCGATCTGGTCTTGAGCTATACCGGTGGCGCGGCGCTGACCGAACTTCAAACCGCACTCGGCGCGCGGCGGACGGCGGCGCTTTACGGCCATGTGGATCCGGACCAGTATCGGCCGGCAGAGCCCCGGCCCGACTTCGCCGGCGATCTCTCCTATCTCGGCACCTATGCGGCCGACCGGCAGGCCGACGTCGAGCGATACCTCGTAGCGCCGGCTGGATTGCGGCCGGATTGTCGGTTCGTGATCGGCGGCGCGCTCTATCCCCACGACTTTCCATGGACGCCGAACATCCATTTTGTCCGGCACCTGCCCCCTCCCGATCACCCGGCCTTCGACGCCTCGTCGCGGCTGACGCTGAACGTCACGCGGCGCGCCATGGCCCAGATGGGCTGGTGCCCCTCCGGACGCCTGTTCGAGGCGGCGGCCTGCGGCGCGGCCATCGCCACCGATATCTGGCAGGGCCTCGACGATTTCTTCGAACCCGGCCGCGACGTGATCGCGGTGCGGACAACGGAGGACGTGATCGCCGCGCTCGACCTGTCGGATGCGGAGCTGAAACGGATCGGACGAAACGCCCGCGAGCGGGTTCTTTCCGACCATACGTCCGAGCGACGCGCCCGGGAATTCGAGACAATCCTGTCCGACGCTTTCCAGTCCCGGCAGCCGCCGCACCAGATTTCAGAGGTAGCGTGACATGCTGGGTATCGTTCCAGCCGCGGGCCGCGGCAGCCGCATTCAGCCGCTGGGCTTCTCCAAGGAACTTTTGCCGGTCGGCAGCCGTGTCGAGGGAGTGGTCGAGCGGCCCTGCGCCGTAAGCGAATATCTGGTCCAGCGCATGATCGAGGGCGGGGCCGACAAGATCTGCTTCGTCATCGGACCGGGAAAATCAGACATCCTGGAATATTACGCGGGCGGCTACGGCGAAACCTCGGC
Source organism: Mesorhizobium alhagi CCNWXJ12-2 (assembly GCF_000236565.1). Lineage (GTDB taxonomy): Bacteria > Pseudomonadota > Alphaproteobacteria > Rhizobiales > Rhizobiaceae > Allomesorhizobium > Allomesorhizobium alhagi. The sequence continues at coordinate 4,371 of NZ_AHAM01000329.1, forward strand.
GGTCTTCGTGGTTCAGCCGACGCCCGCCGGGCTATGCGACGCCATCTTCCGCTCCGCGCCGCTGGTGCGCGACGACGAGCCGGTGCTGATCGGCCTGCCCGACACGGTCTGGTATCCCGCCGATGGGTTTTGCGCGCTGCCTGACGACCGGCTGGCCTTCCTGCTGTTTCCGGTCGACCACCCCGAATTCTTCGACGCGGTGGTGGTGGACGAGGACGACAAAGTTCGCGAGATCCAGGTCAAGCAGCTGGACGCCGCATCCAACTGGGTCTGGGGCGCGTTCAAGATGCCGGGCCGCGTGCTCCACGAACTCAAGGCGCTGTGGCGCGCGCGCGACGGGCGCGACGAGTATATCGGCACTCTGGTCAACGCCTGGCTGGCGCAAGGCGGCGAGGCGATCGGCGTCAAGGCAGGCACGGCCTATGTCGATGTAGGCACATTCAACGGCTACCGCGAAGCCATCAACCTGCTCAGCCATGCAGAGGACGAGTGGACAGTGGCCGTCCCGGCGGGCCGGAGCGGAAACGGCCGTGACCGCGCCGGCTCGGCCGCGATCTCCGCGATTGACGGATAGCATCCATGCCACTCTCCAGCATCGAAATCCGCCGTCAGATCGAAGCGCTCGGGCCCTGGTTCCACAATATCGACCTTGCCGGAGTTGCGACAGCACCGGATCATTTCCTGGGCAACTACCCCTATGTGAAATGGCAGAAATTCGCCTCGGCCATTCCCACCGACCTCAGCGGCAAGAGCGTGCTCGACATCGGCTGCAATGCCGGCTTCTACTCGATCGAGATGAAGCAGCGCGGCGCCGACCGCGTGCTCGGCATCGACTTCGACGAGGTCTATCTCAATCAGGCCCGGTTTGCCGCCCAAGTCGCGGACATGGACATCGAGTTTCGCCGCCTGTCCGTCTACGACGTCGGCGCGCTCGGCGAACGTTTCGACATCGTGCTGTTCATGGGCGTGCTCTACCATCTGCGCCACCCGCTTCTGGCGCTCGACCTGATCCGTGAGCACGTAACGGGCGACCTGATGGTGTTCCAGTCCATGCAGCGCGGCAGCACGGAAGCAGCGGCGCTGGAGAAGAACTACCCGTTCTGGGACTACCAGCTCTTCAACGAGCCGGATTTCCCAAAACTTCACTTCATCGAGCATTGTTATGCCGACGATCCCACCAACTGGTGGGTGCCCAACCGCGCCTGCGTCGAGGCAATGCTGCGGAGCGCCGGCTTCGAGATCGTCGGCCATCCTGAACAGGAGGTCTATCTGTGCCGGCTCGCCGAGAAGAACGAGAACGACGGCGCAGTCTATCCCGCGAAAGGAAAGAGCGCATGATTGAAGCCGCCATGATCTGGAACGAACCCAACAACAAGTCGCATTGGGACCCCGAAGTCGATCCCGAATGGCTGCGTTTCTCTGAAATGGCGATTATGGCCGGCGACGCGATCGAAGCTGAAAACCCAGGCGTCACCAGAGTGCTCGGCGGCATCTCGCCCATCGATCCGCTGTTCGTGCAGCGCTTGCGGTCGCACGGCGTGCTTGACCATATCGACGCGATTGCGGTGCACGGTTTCCCGCTAGACTGGAACCTTTGGCAAATCCACGAATGGCCGGCCAAGCTCGACGAGATCCGGGCTGAGACCGATTTGCCGATCTGGGTGAGCGAGGTCGGCATTTCGACGTTCGGCGCCGAGGAAGTACAGCTCTGGGGCCTGAAGCGAACCGCAGAACTGCTGATCGGCAAAGCGTCGCGCATACAATGGTACAGTCTCTACGATTTGCCGATGGCCTGGGGCGCGACGACACGGCACCGCGAGGCGGAAGGCTCCTCCTACTACCGCCATTTCTACATGGGGCTGCTGCGCGAGGACGGCTCGCCCAAGCCGGCGGCGGAAGAATTCGCGCGGCACACCCCGGACGTCGGATTGGCTCAATGGTTTCATTTCGAGGATCACCGGCTCGAAGAAGCGGTTCGCTGGATGAAGCGGCTCGGCGTCACGTATGTGCGGACCGGGCTCTCCTGGGCAGACAGTTTCCGTCCCAACGCGCTCGACTGGTTCGACCGCCAGATGGAGGCGCTTGCCGATTTCGACGTGACGTTGACCTTCTGTTTCACGCCGGAGCATCGCGGAATGATGCCGCATCACACAAGCGCGCCGCTGGTTCCGGAGGAATTCGCCGATTTTTGCGCCGCGATGATCCGCCGCTATGCCGGAAGCGCCCGTGTCGCCGCCGATGAGCCCATGCGGCTTCCGGCGGCATGAGGAGCGACGGCGATGGAGCGCGCCAAGGCGGCCGTGCACCCATCGCTGGCCGCCTTCGCGCGGCTGCTTTCTTCGCCGATCGAAGGCTCCGGCGGCAAGGAACTCCTGGTCGTCGCCGCTCATCCGGACGACGAGACGGCTGGGCTGGGTAGCCAGTTCCAAGCGTTGAGGCACGTAACAGTCGCGCATGTGACCGATGGCGCGCCGATGGCATCGCTTGCCCGCCGCCTGGCTTGGCTTTTTGCCGCGCGCCAGATCCGTTTCGTCTGCACGCATCCGTTCGAGGGCGGGCATCCCGATCACGACGCCACCGCGTTTGCAGTGGATGCAGCCTGCAGACTAATGCGGCGGGAGGGACGTATAGCGCCGCAGATCATCGAATTCGCCTGCTATCATGCGGGCCCGGACGATCCCGTATTCCAGAACTTTGCTGCCGAGCCGGCGGCGCCAAGTCTGGAAATTCTGCTCGATGAAAAGGCCTTGGCGGCGAAGCGTCGCATGCTCGCACGCCACGCCACGCAGCGCCGCACGCTTGCGCCGTTCATGGCGAGCGTCGAGCGCTTCCGCGCCGCGCCGGACTACGATTTCCGCAAGCCGCCGAACGGCGGGCGCCCTCTCT
>NZ_AHAM01000328.1 GCF_000236565.1 Mesorhizobium alhagi CCNWXJ12-2
ACGACATTGTAGATCGAGGCGTAGACGACACCCGTGACGAGGCCGACGACACCAAGGCCGACAATTCCGTAGAGTGCCCGACCGGGGCTGATCGGCGTGGCGGATTTAATCGTGCCGAGGTCGAGCCCGTGCGTGAAAGCGCCGGCGAAGTCGAGTGTCGCGTCCGGCCAGAGCGCAAAAGTCAGAGCACACAGCATGCTCAGAAGAGCGAGCGTTGCGCCTAGCGCGATGCCGGCCGACAGAGTGCTGAGTCTGTTCATTGGGCTTCTCCATCTATTTGGCGTGCTGCTTGAGCCATTCCTGCATTTTGGCGATTTCGGATTCCTGGGCCGTGATGATCTGATTGGCCCAGGCCTTGACCTCGTCATCCTTGCCGAACTGCAGAACGGCGCGGGCCATGTCGATCGCGCCCTGATGGTGGGGGATCATGGCCTGGACGAAGGCGACATCGGGGTCGGCGGCCTGGACGCCCTGCATCATCGGGCCGTCCATTTTCTTCATGGCCTCCGTATATGCCTTGGTGGCATCGGACATGTTGGCGGTGTCCATCGGCATACCCTGCATCATGCCGCCTTGCATCATGCCGCCCTGCATCATCGGCATCATTGTCTGCATCATCGACATCATCGCCGTGCATTGTTCCGGCATGCTGGGCGGGGTCGGTTCCGGGGCCGGCGCCGCCAGTGGAGCTTGGGGCGCGTCGGCGTCTGGGTGGTGCTCATCCGTCTGAGCGAACGCCGCGCCGGACGCGACTACGAATGCGGTAAGAGTCGTCGATCGGAGGTAAGCTTTCATGGCTGTTTTCCTTGTCGTTGAAGTGACCGGACGGGCGAACTCTGGGTGCGAAGGGCAGCCAGGATCTCCGGTACAGTTGGATTTCGGGATTGCTCGCGGGACAGCGGGTCGATGAGCGCTGCAGGTGAACAGCCTCAGGTACCCGCGAGGGCGTGGGATCGCGGTGTCAGGCGACGAAACGGGGAGGTTGCAGCAGAGCCTCGGGATTGATGCCTGTTCCCAGGAACCCGGCATCCAAGCCGTATGCGGCGATTGAGGCTCGATCGAGAGTCTCGCACCCACTTGTCAAGGGAACGGCGGCTCCGCAACAACCCGATCCGGTTGAGGACATGCAATTCGTGCTGCAGTCCTGACAACAACCGTTGTGGTGGCTGTCCTGGCCTGTTGCCGCAATGCGCCTTGTCACTGAGTCTGAACCGTTGGCGAGAAAAGCCGTGCTGTCATCGGCAACGTCGAATTCGACAGCGATACCCCAGGCTTCCCCGGCAAGAACCGGTGCACTGCTCACCATCGCGCTGCCGGCGATCAGGATGATCGCGACGAACAGGACGCGGAAGTGGTTCAGCATGAGCTTCATTTCTTGAAGTCTAGAGCCAATCACGATCACAGCTTTGATGCAAATCAAAGTCAGAATAAATTGAGCGCCGTACGTGGCTAGGCAATCCTTTAGACGCTGATGGGACGTCTCGCTTGTCGGTCTGATGTCGTGGAAGCCCTAAAAAAATGGATCACGAGTTTCATGCGGCTGGATGCGCGCAGTCTCGACAGCAATCTGGTCGATGCTGCAAGCTGCCACCTCCTCTAGGAACGCGGCCAACAAAAGGCAAGGACAGTACATGAACGTCAAGGATCCCGCTCTGGCAGAGGTCGGCCGTTCCGCGACAGAGCGGCTCAACCGGAATTGCTTCTGCATTACGCTCGACCGCGCAGCGCTGCGGTCGGCGTTGGATCACGAGGCCGGAGATGCGGGCTTCTACGAGGCTTTCAACAACTCCCGGCCGCATCTGTTTTCCAATGTCCCAGTGTTCCTCTCCAAATCCGTCATCGAAGAGATGCGCGGGATCGTCGATGCCATCGAGGCGGCGACGAAATTGCCGGCCTACCGCAACGCAGTCCTCTCTTGGGCCCCCGAAATCGCGCAGCAGGATTTCGGCCCGGCCGGCGCGCTGATGGGTTACGATTTTCACCTCGGTGACGACGGCCCCAAGCTGATCGAAGTGAACACCAACGCTGGCGGGGCGTTCCTCAATGCCTTGCTGGCCAAAGCCCAGACGGCCTGCTGCGCGGAAGTCGAGCAAGGTCTGATCGGCACCAGAGACGAAGATTTCGAAACCAGCGTCGTCGCGATGTTTAAGAGCGAATGGCGGCGCCAGCGCGGCGCCGGGGCGCCGCGAGGAATCGCGATCATTGATGACCAGCCCGAGGAGCAGTATCTCTATCCGGAATTTATACTTGCCCGGCAGTTGTTGCTGAAGCACGGCATCGATGCTGAGATTGGCGACGCGAGCGAGCTGCACTATGAAGGCGGCAGGCTCCGGCTCGCCGGCCAGGAGATCGACCTCGTGTATAATCGCCTGGTCGATTTCGCGCTGGATCGCCCGGAGCATGCAGTGCTCAGAGCGGCGTATTGTGACGGCGCTGTGGTGGTCACGCCCAATCCGCACAACCATGCGCTTCTTGCGGCCAAGCGCAATCTGACGCTGCTGTCCGATCCGGTCGCGCTGGAAGCCTTCGGCTTTTCTGGAGGTATTCGCTTGCCGCTTGCGGGTGTTCCACGGACCGTTCTGGTCACGCCCGACAATGCGGACACGCTCTGGCAATCTCGCAAAGACATGTTCTTCAAGCCGCTCTCCGGCCATGGCAGCAAGGCGGTCTACCGCGGCGACAAGGTAACGAAAGGGGTATGGACCGAGATTGCCCGGGGCGGCTTCGTAGCCCAGGCCTTCGCCGCACCCGGGCAGCGCATGATCGAGATCGATGGCGCACCCGCACCGCGCAAAATGGACGTAAGGCTATACACCTACGATGGCCGGGTGCTGCTGGCAGCCGCGCGGCTCTATCAGGGCCAGACCACGAATTTCAGGACGCCGGGCGGCGGTTTTGCTCCCGTGCTGGTGATATAGCACGTCGGATTCGTCGATCACCGACGGTCACCGATGTTCTCTAGATTAGTGGACGGCGAACACCTCGGTGGTGCCGCCTTTGCGGACCAGCAGCACCTGATAGCGCTGCGCGCCTGATCCCTCCATTCCTGGAGAGCCCAGCGGCATCCCCGGAGCGGCGAGCCCCACCGCATCGGGCCGTTGCGAAAGCAGCCTTTTCACGTCTTCCATCGGGACATGGCCCTCGACGAAGTAGCCCTCGACGAACGCGGTGTGGCAGGAGGCGATGTCGGGCGAGATTCCCGCACGGGACTTCACTTACTGCATGCGGTTGGGCTCCACGTTCGCCAAGTTCACGGAGAATCCGTTCTGCTGCATGTACGCGATCCAGCCGCCGCAGCAACCGCATCCGGCATCCTTGAAGACCTGCACGGTCTGGGCAGCTGCCGCCGTCGCGGAAAGCACGCTAACAGCGGCCGACAAAAAGATTGTTCTTGCATTCATGGGAGCCTCTCCTCCGCCCAGTGGCTCTCAGCACCGTGCTCGGCGGCGGGTTTATCTGCCTCG
>NZ_AHAM01000327.1 GCF_000236565.1 Mesorhizobium alhagi CCNWXJ12-2
GGGAAGCTTGTTGCCTGGCCGCAGGACGACGATGTCGCCGAGAACGACGTCGGCGGTCGCAACCTCGACCTCCTTGCCATCGCGGAAAACGTTGGCCTTGGGCGGCGCGAGATTGAGCAAGGCCCGGATGGCGGCGGACGCGCCAGCCCGTGCGCGCATCTCCAGCCCATGGCCGAGCAGGATGAAGACGAGCAGCACGCTCGCGGCTTCATAGAATTGCTCGCCTTCGAAAAAGAATGTCGCGCCGACACTGAAGAGGTAGCCGGTGCCGACGCTCAACACCACCAACACCGCCATGTTGAGCACGCCATTTTGCAGGGCGCGCCAGGCTGCAACCAGAAATGGCCAGACCGGATAAAGGATCGCGGCGCTGGCGAGGAAAAACATCGCGAGATCTTCGCTGAGCCCGAAGGGCGGGCGCAACCAGGGTTCACCCAGACCCATCGGCTCCATTGCGAAGATCGGCAGCGTGAAGACCAGGCTGACGAGGAAGCGATTGCGCATGTCGCTCACCATGTCCTGCATGTCCATGCCGGCGCCGTGGCCCATCTCGTGCGCCGTTGCGTCGTGCGGCACCTTGGCTGCGGCGGTTCCTTCCCGCTTGCTTGGCGCCGCGTCGACTGCGGCGGCGTGCTCCGCGTGTCCGTGCACATGTTCCGAGGGCGCGCGAGGATGTCCGGGCGGTACCGTAGTGCTATCGGGCAAGCAGAGGTGCCGTGGCACGGTCTCGCCCCGACAGTGAAAGCCGCAGGTTTCGATCTCGCGCGCCAGAGTCTGGGGATTCGTCAGCGCCTCGTCGAATTCGACGGTGGCGCTGGTCGAGCCAGCATTCATGGCGACGCTAGCAACGCCGGGCAAAGCGGCGAGACGTTTTTCGACTGCCGCGAAATCCATTATGCCGACAAGGTCGCGTACTTCCAGGGTCGCCTTCTTCATGGTCAGATCCTGTTTTTTTAGCAGATGGCTGCGGTTTGGTTGTGCAGGCCGCGGACAATCACCGCGGCCCGCAGATGTCCTAGCTTCGATAGGCGAAGGTCGACATCATCCCGGTCGCCATGTGGTAGAGATGGTGGCAGTGGAAGGCCCACTGGCCGGGATTGTCGGCATCCACGGCGATCGTCACCGAGCGATTGGGAGGTAGCAGAACCGTATCCCTCACCGCTCCCGCAAAGCGCTGCCCATCAATCGCAACGACCTGGAAATGATGGCCGTGCAGGTGCATCGGATGCGCCATCATGCTGGTGTTGCGCAGCGTCACTTCCACGCGGTCGCCCACATCCACCAGGATCGGTTCGTTGGTCTTCAAACCCCAGCGGTAGGCGGCCATGTCACCGGTGAGCGCCATGTCGAAGGTCTTCTCCGCCTGGCGCGATATAAGTGGCGCAACAGCCCGCAGCTGCGCCTCGAGTGCCAGATCGAGAACCGGGGCGTCGCCATCTCCGGCCGTCGAGACCTTGGCCACTGCCGCCCCGGCAGGACGAAGAATGATGCCGGTCCGCTCCTTGCTCCCCTCGCGCAGCGCCAGGATCGGAAATGAACGGGCTTCGCGCGGCAATTGCACGCGAACGTCGATGCGCTGTCCCATCGTCATCGGGAAGCGGCTGCCCTTGACCGGCTCGACGTCCTGACCGTCGACCGCGATCAGTTCGCCTTCGAGTTCGCCGAAATCGACCGTGAACGCCGTTGCGGTCGCGCCGTTGATGATCCGCACCCGCACGCGTCCGCCTGGTTCGACCGACACGATCTCCGGATCGTCCAGAGTCCGGTCGTTGGCCAGATAGGCATCATATTCGATGTCATTGAGATCCATGGCCATGCCGCCGTGGTTCATTCCCGCCATGGTGCCGGCACCCGCCCCGGACATGGCCATGCCGCCATGTTGCATCGGCGTAGCCTCACCGCCTGTCAGACCGGCCAGCAGTTCCTCCGGCGACGAAAACGAGAAGTCGTGAAGGAGAATGACAATCTCCTGCTCGTCTCTTTTATCGTCGTTTGGATCGGCGACGATCAGCGGCGCGGCGAGAAGCGCCTGCTCCTGTAGCGTATGGGCATGCATCCAATGGGTGCCCGCCTTGCCGACCGGAAAGTCGAAAGCGCGATCGGCTCCGGCGGCGATGAGAGGCAGCGGTGCCTCGCCGACGCCGTCGCTTTGCCATGGCGGCGTCAGGCCGTGCCAGTGGATGATGGTCGACTCGGCAGTCTCGTTACGGAGCAAGACATTGAAGGTATCCCCAGCCCGCAAACGGAGGCCCTGCGAGCCGTCTGCCTGCTGGAGGCCGAAGACGCTGGCAGCCTTGCCGTGCACCTCGATCGTGCGACGGACAATGCTAAGCAGCGTCTGGCCGGCTGGCTGACCGGCGACGGCCGCTGTGAGCAAAGTTGGCGGTACCGCGAAAGCTGCGGCGCCGGCGATTGCAGCTTTAAGGAATTCTCGGCGTTTCATGATCGTTTCCATCGGTTTTGAGTTCGAAATCTCGGAATTGAGGGGGTTCATTTGGGACAAATGGCTCCAATCCGCCGCCCCGAGGCGTCCAGCCTGGGGTGCAAGTGGAGTGGGAATTCATCGCGTGCGGGGCCTTTCGGTGGCGCCGAACAGCCGCTTCAAATGCGGGAAGAAGGCGGGCACGTGGACCGCATAGCGGTCGTATGCTTCGCCAAATTCCTTTCTCGCGTCACGCTCCTCGGTGAAGGAAAGCCGCACGTACATGCCGACAAGAATGGGGAACATCGCCAGCGTCAGCAGGGTCGGCCACTGGACGAGGAAGCCCGCCAGGACGAGCACAAAGCCGACATATTGCGGATGGCGGACATACGCATACGGGCCTCCAGTTGCGAGGCGCCCCTGCCGCTGCGCCTCATAAAGCACGCGCCAGGCGGCCGAGATCAACAGGAATCCGCCGCCGATCAGGATGAAGCTGAGGACGTGGAACGGGCCGAAATGCGGGTTCAGCCGCCAACCGAACATCATCTCCAAAAGATGGCCGGCATCATGCGAAAACCAGTCAATGGCTGGGAACCGCGATTGAAGCCAACCTGAGAGCAGATAGATCGTGAGCGGGAACCCATACATCTCAGCAAACAGTGCCACCAGGAAGGCGCTGAACGCGCCGAAGGAGCGCCAGTCGCGGCCCGTCTGCGGCTTGAAAAAGCTGAAGGCGAAAAGGATAAAAACCGCCGAATTGACGATGACCAGATCCCAGAGGCCATAAGCGGAGGATTGCTCGACCATGGTCATGCTCCTTTTCCGCGCTTCGAACCATTCTGCGCGCCCGGCTCAATTTTCTTGTGCCGGGTATGCCTGCCGTGACCGCCATGCCCCTGATGGCCGCTGTGCATGAACATGTGA
>NZ_AHAM01000326.1 GCF_000236565.1 Mesorhizobium alhagi CCNWXJ12-2
CGCGGCTACAGAGGCAAGGGCGAGCAGCCGTATCTCCCCGGGTACGAACGTCGACGTTTCGCGGTTCTTCGTGTCTACCGGCTGGCCGGTCACTCGGCCTCCAGGCAGGATCAACCTCACGCCGCCTGCCGCGGCCAAGGCGAGGCCCGATGCAAGAAGAAAAGGGGCGGCCTGCAAGAGGGGCACCGCCTTACCCGAGTCAAAAGCCCATCCGGCAGCGAGGCCGCCGAGCATGGGACCGAGCAGGAAGCCGGCAATCGATGCCATGCTGACCCACCCAAAGGTTCTGGCGCGCCGATCATCGTCACCTTCCGTGTCGGCAATGAACGCAAGGGCTGTGGGAACTACGGCGGCGGCGAAGCCGCCGTTCAGGATTCGTCCGACATAAAGAAGCAGCAAGTTCGGCGCGAGCGCCGAAGCCGCCAAGGTGACGGCGAAGCCGATCAGGCCAACGACAAGGACGGGTCGACGCCCGATCAAATCCGACACCCGTCCCCAGAGGAACGCGACAGCCAGTGGTGCGGCGACATAGGCAGCAGTCAGAAAGCCAATTTGCCGTGGAGCGAATGTCGGGTCTGCGGAGCCTGCGAGCCGCTCGACCATTGTCGGCAGGACCGGCAGGACGATCCCATAGCCGAGCGCAACGATGAAGGACGAAGCCAGAAGTGCGCCCAGAACCCTCGACGACAAAGGCAGGGGAGGTCTTGCGGTCCCGCTCATGCCGGCGCACCGGTCGGCTGCTCATGAGCGGCGCTTGCGGCAGTCGATGCGGCCGGCCGGATGCCTTCGAGCCTGGTTCGCTTGAGCAGAAGCGCATTAACGGCGACCAGCGCCGAGCTGCCCGACATTGCCAGCGCGGCGATCTCGGGGCTTAAAAGGAAGGGATAGAACACGCCTGCCGCGAGCGGGAAGGCGATGACATTATAGCCGACCGCCCACCACAGGTTCTGATGCATCTTGCGAAGGGTGGCTCGTGACAAGGTCATCGCCCCGACGACGTCATAGGGATCGCTCTTCATCAGCACGATATCGGCGCTTTCGATCGCCACGTCGGTGCCTGCACCGATTGCGAAGCCGACATCGGCCTGCGTCAGGGCTGGCGCGTCGTTGACACCGTCGCCGACCATGCCGACCTTGAGGCCCTGTCCCTGCAACTCCTTGATCTTTTCAGCTTTCTGGCCGGGCAGAACATCGGCCAGGACGATGTCGATGCCGAGAATGCCGGCGATACGCTTGGCGGTGCCGGCATTGTCGCCGGTGAGCATGGCGACGCGCACGCCCTGCTCGTGGAGCTTCTTGATGGTCGCGATGGCGGTCGGGCGCGGCGCATCGGCGATGGCGATCAGTCCAAGAAGTTTTCCCGATCGCGCCACATGAATGACGGTGCGGCCTTCGCCCTTGAGCGCTTCAGCCTTCTCGCCGAGCGCCAAGAGGTCGATCTTCTGCTCGTCCATGAGACGCCTGTTGCCGAGGAACACCTTATCTCCACCGATCGCGGCGCTGGCCCCCTTACCCTCGATATTGAGGAAGCCGGAGACTTTTGGAAGTTCCAGGTCCCTGGCCCGCTCGACGATGGCGACGGCCAGCGGGTGATCCGACCCCTGATCGACCGCTGCCGCGATTTGCAAAACCTCGAAGGGCGACGCGCCGGGCGCAGGAACGACTTCGACGACCTTGGGCTGACCCATTGTCAGCGTGCCGGTCTTGTCGAAGACGATCACGTTCAGTTTTGTCGCGTCCTCGAGAGCAGACGCATTCTTGAACAGGATACCGTTGGATGCTCCGAGACCGGTA
>NZ_AHAM01000325.1 GCF_000236565.1 Mesorhizobium alhagi CCNWXJ12-2
GGCGGCACCGGAAATGCCGCGCGATTGCGATCACGCAGTTGCTTGTAGCCCCGAAACAGACCGCAGTCGATGAGGACGCGGTGTCCATCCGTTTCGAGCAGGTACCGCGATCCGGTTACGGTTCCGTCGGCGCCGAGAAACTGAAGCGAAGCTGGGGAATTCATAGGGCTCTCCGAACAGTTGGCAAAATGATCATTCCGGGATCTTCCCGGCGGGAACGGCACGAGGATCAGACGTCATAGGGGCCATCAGCGGCAGCTTCAGGCTTGCCGTCGCAGCGAGTGCCATCACCACGGCTGCGGCAAGGAAGCCGGCGCCTTGCAGGCCGTTGAAGCCGAACAGCAGACCAGCGCCCGCGGAGCCCACCGACAGCCCAAGGCTCACTGCTGCCGCCTGAATGCCGAGTTCGACGCCCTGACTTCGCGCGGTGATCCGCGACACCCAGAAGGCGAGCAGCGGACTGATCACCCCGGCCGAGGCCGCGACGACGGACACCGCGAACAGCATCTCGCTGAATGCGGTGATCGATGGAATTACCGCCAAACCGATCGCCATCACCAGGAAGGCGGGTGCTACCAGCACCTTCGTTGTCGCCGGCTTGACGAGTGGCGAAAAGACAAGCCCCTGCACCGCAAA
>NZ_AHAM01000324.1 GCF_000236565.1 Mesorhizobium alhagi CCNWXJ12-2
GTCCCAGATGCCGATCCCGGTCTCGCAATGCACCCGCGCCTGGTCGAGCGACAGCCACTGCCAGGCGGGCGCCTTTCCGGCCACGATGATGTTGATGCGGTCCCAGGTTCGCAGCACATGGTCCGTGACGCAAAGCAGCGTATTGGCGTCCGGAGGAAAATAGACGCGGACGATATCCGCCTTCTTGTTCAAGGCGACATCGACGAAGCCCGGATCCTGGTGGCTGAAGCCGTTGTGGTCCTGCTGCCAGACGTGGCTGGTCAGCAGATAGTTCAGGGAAGATACCGGCCGCCGCCATGGGATGTCGCGGCTCGCATCGAGCCATTTGGCATGCTGGTTGAACATTGAATCGACGATGTGAATGAAGGCTTCGTAACAGGAAAACAGGCCATGCCGTCCGGTGAGGAGGTAGCCTTCAAGCCAGCCCTGGCAGGTGTGCTCGGACAGGATTTCGAGGACCCGTCCGTCGCGGCCAAGGTTGGTGTCCTCCGGGAGGATGTTCTCCATCCAGGCGCGCTCTGTGACTTCGAAAACGTCCTGGAGGCGGTTCGAAGCGGTCTCGTCGGGACCGACGATGCGGAAATTGCGCGCCGCCGCGTTCGCCTGCATGACAGCCCGCAGAAAGCCGCCCATCAACCGCGTAGCCTCCGCCTTTTCCGCTCCGGGCCCGCTGACCTTCACGGCGTGCGAGCCGAGGTCTGGCATGGCCAGCGTCTTTCGCAGAACGCCGCCATTGGCATGGGGGCTGGCGCTCATGCGTCGCGTTCCGGTTGGCGTCGTTGCGCGGATTGCCGCGACGGGGCTGCCGTTGTTCTCGAAGAGCTCGTCAGGCTGATAGCTTCGGAGCCACTCCTCCAGCAGTCGCAGATGATCCGGGTTGTCGGCAAGGCCGGACAGAGGCACCTGGTGCGAGCGCCAGAAGCCTTCGGTCTTCAGCCCGTCGACCTCCTTCGGTCCGGTCCAACCCTTTGGACTCCGCAGCACGATCATCGGCCAGTTCGGTCTGCCTGCTAGAGGTTTCCCGTTACGCGCGTAGTCCTGGATAGCGCGGATCTTCTGCATGGCTGCGTCGAGAGCCGAAGCCATCCGTTCGTGCATCTCTGCCGGCTCGTCGCCTTCGACAAACAGCGGCTCGTGACCATAGCCGACCAGGAGCGAGCGCAGTTCGTCGGTTGGGATACGGGCCAAAATGGTTGGGTTGGCGATCTTGTATCCGTTGAGATGAAGGATCGGAAGCACGGCGCCATCGTGCACCGGGCTCAGGAACTTGTTCGAGTGCCATGCCGCCGCAAGAGGCCCGGTTTCTGCCTCGCCGTCGCCGATTACGCACGCGACGGTCAGGTCCGGATTGTCGAAGGCTGCTCCATAGGCATGCGACAGCGCGTACCCGAGTTCGCCGCCCTCATTGATCGACCCCGGCACTTCAGGCGCGGCGTGGCTTGGAATGCCTCCGGGGAACGAGAACTGACGGAAGAGCTTCTTCAACCCCGCCGCGTCCAGAGAGATGTCAGGATTGAGCTCGGTATAAGTGCCCTCCAGGTAGGTATTGGCCACCATTGCAGGGCCGCCGTGACCCGGTCCGCATATGTAAATCATGTCCGCATCCTGCAGCCGGATCACCCGGTTGAGATGGGCGTAGATGAAATTCAGCCCCGGCGAAGTGCCCCAATGTCCAAGCAGTCGCGGCTTCACATGGTCTAGCGTCAGCGGCTCGCGCAGAAGCGGATTGTCGAGAAGATAGATCTGCCCAACCGTAAGATAGTTCGCTGCACGCCAGTAGGCGTCAATGCTCGCGAGCTCTTGCCGGGAAAGGGTCGCGGGGGTGCCCGCTGCTGATTGGTTCGTCATCCTGGTCCTCCTTGTCAGTGTGTGCCGGGGGTATTTGACTTTTCAACCTTAGCGATCACATGGTGAAGTGCCTTGCTGCGTCGCCGGCCATCCGGTTTGTGCACCATTTCGCGTAGAAGCCG
>NZ_AHAM01000323.1 GCF_000236565.1 Mesorhizobium alhagi CCNWXJ12-2
GGTGGCAACGCTCTTTCCGCCGCGCATTGCGCAGAGGCTCGCGCCGCTGCCGAGATGCGCCACGATGACACCGCCTCCCGCCTCCGGCCCATACCGCTTACCAAGCTCGGACGAGATGTAAGCGTAGGATAGCCCATGAAAGCCATAGGACTGGACTCCGGCATCGGTGAGTGCTCGCGGCAAGCCGTATGATTTGGCGATGCTCGGACGCGCCGCGTGGAACGCGGTATCGAAGCAACCGACCTGCGCCGCTTCGGGAAACAGGTTCCTCGCAAGGTCGACGACTTGAAGATTCTCCCGTTGATGGAGCGGGGCCAGCGGGATCAACCCGCGCAGCCTTTCGACAACCGGCTCGTCAAGCACCACCGGAGAGATGAAGTCCCGCCCGCCGTGAACGATCCTGTGCCCGACCGCCGCCACGGGCATGACCGGAGCCACGATCGCCCATTTCGGCCGCGACGACCTCGACAGCAGCTCCGATGTCCAGAGACTTCCTGCCGAGGCTCTTTTCCTCCGCGGCGTTCCCGGTAGACAGTTTAAGGCGCGGATTGGCGCGAAGGGACGAGACGCTGCCTTTAAAGATGAGCGGAAGGCCCTCGCGCCGTTCGAACACGGCGAACTTCAGGCTGGACGAGCCCGCGTTCAATACCAGGATCGCGGCAGTCATCCCCGAACCTCACCAGAGCCTCTCAAGGCGCAATCCACTTCCAGTCCCGCACTTCGGGCATGTCCTGCCCGTGAGCCCTGATGTAGTCGTGATGCTCGAGCAGCTTTGCCTGCATCATCTGCTTCAGGCCGGCTCCACTCGCATGCGCTGCCGGCGTCCGGTCAATGACGCTCTGTACGAGGTGAAAGCGGTCCAGACCGTTCATCACCGTCATGTCGAAGGGCGTGGTTGTCGTGCCTTCCTCATTGAAGCCGCGGACGTGGAAGTTGGCATGGTTCGTTCGTCGGTAGGTTAGCCTATGAATGGTCCAAGGGTAGCCATGATAGGCGAAAATGACGGGTTTGTTTGCTGTGAACAGCGCATCGAACTCG
>NZ_AHAM01000322.1 GCF_000236565.1 Mesorhizobium alhagi CCNWXJ12-2
GATGGGCGGCGTCGCCATTCCGCGTGTGAACGAGGGCCATTGGATCGAGATCGAGAATGTCCGTCCAGATCAGTCCGTGATCAGCTGATCGACAATATCTGTTCAGCCATGGCCCGTTCTTCGTCGGTCCGGATCACGAGCACATCGACCGCCGAATCTGGGGAACTGACGCGCATCAGGTTCTGCTTGTTGCTTTCCGGATCGATTTTTACGCCGAGCC
>NZ_AHAM01000321.1 GCF_000236565.1 Mesorhizobium alhagi CCNWXJ12-2
TCTTTGAAGTGAATTCGGGTCGACCTTGTTCATGTCCGCTTCCCTGCTGGAAAATTTCGCTCGCTCTGGCGGGCGCGCCAAAAGCGTTGCGTTCCGCCAGAGTGCGGATTTCAGGCTGGGCAAGCCGTTCTTGGAGGGCGAAGGATGGATGCCGATCTCGCCGGGATGACTATCGGCTGGATTCGCGCGACCCACGCTCCCGGATGCCTCTTTGGAAATAGATGGGGCACCGGGGTCGCAGCGAACGTCTGGTGGGAGTGGTCGGCATGGTGATGGCCGTGATGCATGGCGGGCGTATAGGACGCCGTTCCCCAGCCTTGCGAATGCACGTTCTCCTGTTCATGTGCCGCATCCATTAGAATGTCTGCGTGCAGCGACGACCCCCACGGTTGTGTCCCTGCAAGAGGAAACAGGAGAACTGCAATGGCGATAACAAGGACCCAAGCCTTGTCCATTTTTCTACGCGAGGACATAAGATCACGATGCATGTCGAACGACGAAGATTAGATCGCGGCCGCCAGCCACGCAATCAAACTGGACTACGCCCTCTGGACGATGGCGCGATCTAGATCAGCGTGGGATGCCTCATGCCCACCCGTAACGCGTGGATCGACACCTCCGCAGTAGCCATCATGATCCAAGCTGGGCGTTGGCGGCAAACGACGTTGGT
>NZ_AHAM01000320.1 GCF_000236565.1 Mesorhizobium alhagi CCNWXJ12-2
GCCACATCCGGCGGATGTCCTTTAATGATTTCGACTGGAACTCCTCCGAGATAAACCGCCAATCCCCCAGCGGACCTGTATTGTGCGTCCTCTGCCACCGCGACCTTTCCCCAAGGCATAATGCAGATGCTAAGGGCTAGGAAGGCGAAGCCCATATAGGGTTTCAATAGCCAGAAATGGCGCATTGTGGGCTCTCCATGTTAGGGAGTTCGTCGGCCTTTCGTCGGAAGCGGCGCCCATGGATGCCGGCTGATGCAAGTCCGCTGGTGACGCCGCCGCATGAGAATGAGCAGTCATGGCGGCCCGGTTTCGCTGGGTCGCCCCTAGGAAATATGATAGCGCGTTGGATGTCCCCGGCCTTGATCCGCGTCAAATCAGCATCGAGCCCGGACGAAAGAACCGACGGCCGTTGCGATCAGGGTTGCCACAGTCAGTGAAACCGGAACCGTGCCGAGTCGGCGAATGTCGCCAACGGCGATCTCTCGACCGATGCCACAGCGAATATACGGAGACTGCATGGTCCGACGTCCGACGAAACAGTCGGTCGGGCGCGCGTTACGCCGATCTCACGGTTGTTGGCCGGCGGTTGCTCGCCGGCGAGACGCTCTAGGAGAAGGTCCTCGAAGGTGCGCTGTTCTCCTCCTCAGCGGACCTGATGGTAATTGGGGCGCCTGTGGTCATTCGCGCTTTCGCGAGCGCACTTCGTTGGAGTGACGAAATCAATGCTTGAGTGCCAATCTTTACGGATATCGATGGCGCGGTGACAGGGAACGCGTGAAGTCGGCTTGCCGCCGGCCCCTCCATCGGGCGCGGGTTTCCAAGTTTCAGATCATGTCAGTCACTACCTTGAAACAAGCCATGATTTCGCATTCGACCGCTGATGGGTTCGCTCACGTTTGGTGCGCAGTAAATCCGGCGGGCGAACATCGGTATTGGCGTGCTATTCCTTTGCTTCTCGCCCGGAAATTTGCTCTGCCAAAATTCGGAAAAACACATGCGGTGAATGGTCCGATACCGGCGGTATGATCGGTTTGAGAGCGCCCGGCTCCCACCAGTCGTAGTGCTCGCTTAAAAGCGACCACGCATGGTCCCGCTCGCGCTTGTAACCGATCCGATCAGGTAGTTCTTCAAACCGTCCTCAGCCCACAGTTTTATTGCGCGTTCACAGAAATACTTTTTAGACATATACATTTTATTGCCGTCTGGCCTTGATCCGCATCAATTCAGATACGGTCGCAGGTCGATGTCAGTCGCGTCGCTCGACCAAGCTACGCTGGCAGGTTGCTGGCCAGGATAGATAATGCGGCTGTCAGCTTCGTTGCGAAATCGCTGCAGGCCAGCCCGGCGCGCCCTTATCTCATTCCTGCTGGAATTCGCATGGCCAAGTTTCGGGCTTCGTTAGCCCGACCGGCAAAACGGTACCGTGGTCCCCGCAAGCCATGTCGATCTGCCATTGAGCCAGCCCCGTCGCGGAAGCAAGGTTGATGCCTTCAATACGGGCCAGGAAGAAGAAGGCACGGTCGAAATCGACCGGCCCGGAAAACGTCGCTCCACGGAAATCGGCGCGGGCCAAGTTGGCCAACGAGAAGTGGCTTCCGCCGATCTCCGCGTCATCGAACTGTGCTCGCCCCAGGTCGGCCTTTGTAAAGTCCGCATCGGCAAGCGTGGCCTGTTGGAAATTGGAGCGCTGCAATTCCGCGCTTATAAAGCTGGCGCCTTGCGCGTCCATTCGGCTGAAATCTGTTCTGTACGCCTCGATCCTCGCGAACCGCGCGCCATTGGCTGTCGAGCCTGCAAGGGAGGCGCGTACAAGCGTAGCCTTCTCCAGGTTCGCAGCGAGCAGATTGGTGTTTCTGAGATCGGTGGAGGTGAAATCAACTCCAAACAAGTTCGCGCCGCTTAGATCCCTGCCCTGCAGTTGGATGAGCTTCTTGTCGCAGTCCTGCCAGTTGACGCCCGGCGTCGGGCTTGCGCGGCAATCATGCGAGGCCAACGCGTCCTGCCACGAAATTCCGACGCAAACCGCCAAGATTAGGGCGGAGCAGTAGAGAACGGATCTCCTCCAAGCCGCGTCCACAGAACTCATATCCTCATCCCGATCCGTCCAAAAATGGCAACATCTTCTCACCCCAAATCAGCTCCACTGCCCCTCGCGACAATCTACGGACCGTGACGCGTCCAGCTTTGATGCTGATCAATACGCGTAACAAAGTCTTTTGCTCTAAGCCCGGGCGGGTCTCTGGAGGCGGACTCGCGCGACCGACGGGTCGGTCGGGGCGGCGCCCCTTGAAGGAATACGATCGGCCAGAATTCCTCGCTCAGGCCGGACCAGCAGCAACGATTTTTGTGCGGTCGTATGTCGGCAGCGAGTGCGGAGTGGGAAATTGGCATTTCGCAGACTACCGGACATCGGCCCACCTCGTGCCGTGCACAGTCGGTGCGGGCCGCCGCCCGATGATATGGAAAGGTTGACGATCCTCGCCTGATGACAAAAGAAAGCACTTCGCAGCTGCTGGATCCGACTGAGCTATAGCGGAATGTTGGGGTCCATCGGCGGAACCGAAAACGTCTCTTCCTCTCGGACCGAGGTTACGCCGTCTATCCGCCGCACCCTCTCGATAACCACGTCGTCGTCAACGGTGCAGAATATCGTCTTCATGCCGTGCACGACACGATCGATGCGTGCGCCCCCGGCCGCTACAGCCGCCGCGACGGAACCGAGTCCGTGCTGTTCATCGACTAATACCATCACATGTTTCGTCATATTCGTATCCTCGCGGACTCTGGGTCAGGCATTATCAGGCTGCCGGCCTTCAATGCCACTGACTCCGAGCGAACACGCTTGAGCAAACCTAGGAGCTTTAAGCGGAGCCACCTTGATTGAGGTCAAGAGACGGACGCAATTCTGATTTCCTTTTGCCCAGCCGTAACAGCGCGCTGACCGACAGGACGGCGACATGGCCGGGGCCAGGACCGTTCGCCTCATGGAGAAGCTCGAGCGCGGCGGCAACTCCCGACGACGGCCGCGAGACATCGTCGGGCACAGCCCAAGCAGCAAAAGCCTGGATGGCGTTCCTGCTTGGTATGTGCGTTGTCGCGGGCCTGCTTCTCGCGCCACTTCGGGCCCGCCCATCGGCCAGGCGCTCGTCGGCCATGGCGGCCAGGAATGCCTCGGCTTCCGCCTCGACGGCCTGCGCCAGAAGCCGCCGGGCGCCCTCGCGCAGAACCGATGTCAGGGGATCATCGAGTGTGTCGGGATGCGGAAAGGAAACAACGGTGGTATCTGTCTGAGGGAAATGGCTTTCCGGCAGGCGAGGAAGCAGTGCAGCCCCCCGGTGCCTCGGTAGGCAGGACAGCAAGAAGCGCATCCCGCGTCGCCATATGGGGTCAGAACAAGATTAGAGCGAAATCGTACGTTTAGCTGAAAAACGATTCTCGAGATCCGTGTTCGTTCCGAAAACGGGGCTCCAAATAGCATTTCCCAAAAGAATTTGATGTTCGGTACAGTCTGCAACCTACAGAAAACATGCACAATTTCGGTTAGCGTACGATTTCGCTCTAATCTTGTTCTGACCCCGTCTTGCCAATGCCATCAGGGTCCAGCCCAGTCCCATGGCTTCCTTCAACCTCTCGATCCGGTCCCCGAAAATGGCCTTTAACGGCCGATTGAGTTTTTCCGAATTGACCAGGCGCATGAATCCCCGGTTCGCCTTGGGCGAAACCGAGAACAGTTCAAGGACTTCGAACTCCGGGGTGAGCAGCCGGCGCAACTCGTGTCGGCTAACCCAGCGACGAAGCTGTCCCGGCGCTGGCGGCGAGATGCGGTTGAACCGCTCAAGTACGAAACGGTTCTGCGTAGCCAGCATTAGATGTCCGCCGGGCCTCAGATGACTGGCCAGCTTCCTGACAAACGAGGGTTGGTCGGCAACGTGCGA